>NZ_KB898126.1:0-86603 GCF_000377445.1 Thioalkalivibrio sp. ALE9 | reverse complement strand
AGCGAGTTCAGCGCCGCCGGCCCAGCGCGTCCGGAGCGAGGTTCCCGGGCGAAATCCGGGTGCCCTTCTTTGGGTCCTTTCTTGGGCAAGCAAGAAAGGACCTCGGGGCGCGCTGGCGAGTCAGCGCTCGGCAGGCGGCGGACCGGAACCACCGTAAACACCGGATGCAGAACCAGGACCTGCCACAACAAGGCAGGCGGCCAGCCGAAGCCCCCAAAGGCTGCCGAGGGCTACTCCGCCGCCTTCAGGGCCTGTACGCGGTCGAGCTGCTGCAGGCGCCGCCACGCAAGGAAGGCGGTCAGACTGGCCGCGACCAGGATGCCGAGGGCGGCGAAACCGTAGGCCTGCGGCGTGATCACCAGCGGCACGCGGAACAGGTCCATCGCAAAGGCCTGGTTCAGCAGCCAGGCGAAGCCCGTTCCGGTCAGCCAGGCGACCGGGATCGCGGCGAGGGTGAGCACCGCGATCTCGCCCAGCAGGATCCAGCTGACCTGACCGCGCGAGTAGCCCAGCACCTCCAGCGTGGCCAGATCGCGGGCGCGCTCGGCATAGGTGATGCGCGCGTTGTTGTAGGTCACGGCAAAGGCGATGGACACGGCCAGCGCGACGAACACCATCGCGAACACAATGACGGTCTCGCCGATGTATTCGCGGATGTTGCGCTCGGCCTCCGCGATCAGACCGACGCTGGCGACCCGCGGGCGGTCGGACAGGCTGCGAAACAGCGCATCTTCCTGTGCGCGGTCGGTCAGCAACCAGGCGCCGGAGACCGCAGGGCCCTCGCCGATCAGGCGGTTCAGCGCCGGGCGGTACATATAGGCGCCGACACCGATGGGTTCCTCCACCACACCGGCCAGCGGCACCGTGACCGTGCGGCGGCGCCCTTCCAGGATCTCCACCTCCACCGGGTCACCCACGCGCAGCCCGAGCTGTTCGGCCAGATAGTCCGTCAGCAGGATGCCCTCGTCGGGCAGTCGGCCGCGCCCGCCTCCCATCGGCAGTTGCCGCAGGCGCGGCTCGGCGTCCAGCCCCAGCAGGCGCACGCGCTCCTCGCGGTTCACGCCGATCAGCCGCACCGGTACCGCGCGGAAGGCCTCCACCGCCAGTACGCCCGGCTCGTGACGCAGCTCGCCGGCCGCGCGCGCCGGCACCGGGTCGGTGAACTGCAGGTCGATGTCCATCTGCAGCACCTGCCCGTACTGGGTGTCCAGCATCTGGGTCACCGCGTTCAGTTGGTAGGCGCCCATCAGCAGCAGACCGCCGGACAGACCGATGCCGATCACCGACAGCACGGACTTGAGCCGGTGGCGCGCGAGGTTGCGCAGGATGATCCGGGTCGGCTGGTCGAACGCGCCCCAGGCAGCCGAGCGCTCCAGCCAGCCGCGGTGAAAACGCTCCGGGGCCGGCGGGCGCATGGCCTCGGCCGGTTGCATGCGCACCGCCTGCCAGACCGCGCGGAAGGTGCCGAGCATGGCCGCGCCCATGGCCACGCCCACGGCCAGCACCATCACCCAGCCCTGCAGACGAAAGCTCATCTCCGGGAAACGGAAGTATTCTGCGTAGATCCCGGCCAGCCCCTGCGCGGCCCAGGCCCCGAATGCGAGCCCCAGTGCACAGCCCACCAGCACGATGCCGCCGGTCAGCAGGGCATAGTGCCCGGCGATCGCGCCGTTGCCGTAGCCGAAGGCCTTGAGCACGGCGATCGGCTCGCGCTGGGAACGAATGATGCGACCGACGACGACGTTCAGCAGAAAGGCCGCGACGGCCAGGAAGATGGTCGGCAGGATCGCCGCCTGCGCCCGAAGCTGGGTCAGCTCCTCGGACAGAAAACGATGCGAGAACTGGTCGTCGCGGCCATAGGCCCCCATGCCGCCGTAGCGCGCCAGTTCCCGGTCCATCGCCTCGATCACGGGGGCCGGATCCGCGCCTGCCTCCAGGCTCACGGCCACCGAGTTGAATGCCCCCTCCATGCCGTAGGCGGCGGCCAGCGCGCGGCGGTTCATCCACAGGATGCCGTAGCGCTCGTAGTCCGGCAGCAGGTCGGTGGGGCTGATCTGATAGACAAACTCCGGCGACAGCGCGATGCCGCTGATCTGCAGATCGGTCAGGCGCCCGTCGATAATCGCGCGCAGGGAGTCGCCGGCCCGCAGCTCGTGGGCCTCCGCGAATGCCTCGCTGACGACCGCCTCGCGCTCGCGACCGGCCTCCGGCAGCCGCCCCTCGCGCAGGTAGAGCCGGTTCAGCAGTGGCTCGCCTCCGTCGGGTATGGAGAGCACGGTGCCCCGGATGGGATCGTCAAAATCGGCGACCTCCAGGCGCACCGGGGCCCGCACCCGGGTCTCGATCTGGTTGATCCCCGGCGTATCCCGAAAGCGTTCCACCGCGCTCTCCGGCGCGCGCTTGATCTCCGCGAACACGTCGGCGAACTGGTATTCCGAGTAGAAGCGGTCCTTGGTGATCGTGAGAGCATCGAGGCTGGTCACGGCGATCACCAGCGTCATCACGCCGCTGGCGATCACCAGCGCGATCGCCGCCGCCTGTCCCTTCAGGTGACCGAGATCACGCAGGATCTTGCGGTTCAGGGCGCGCATGGTCGGCCGCGGTCGCTACCAGTGGAGCTCGGCCGGGGACTGGCGCGTGGCATTTTCGTGGATCTCGCTCACGCGCCCATCGCTCAGGTGGATCACCCGGTCCGCCATCTCGCCGATCACCGCGTTGTGGGTGATGATCGCCACCGTCGTGTCCAGGCGCTCGTTGATGTGCTGCAAGGCCTCCAGCACGCGGATGCCGGTCTTCGAGTCCAGCGCACCGGTCGGCTCGTCGCACAGCAACACCGCCGGTTGCTTGGCGATCGCGCGGGCGATGGCCACGCGCTGCTGCTCGCCGCCGGAGAGCTGGGAGGGGAAGTGGTCCATGCGGTCCTCCAGCCCGACCAGCGCCAACGCCTCCTCCGGTGGCATCGGGTCGCGCGAGATCTCGGTGACGATCGCCACGTTCTCGCGTGCGGTCAGGCTGGCGATCAGGTTGTAGAACTGGAACACGAAGCCGACATGGTCACGGCGAAAGGTCGTCAGCGTGCGCTCGGAGGCCTGCGCCAGGTCCTGGTCGCGGTAGCGCACCTCGCCCTCGGTCGCGGTATCCAGCCCGCCCATGATGTTCAGGAGCGTCGACTTGCCGGAGCCCGAGGCCCCCAGCATCACCACCAGCTCGCCGGTGTACAGCTCCAGGTCCACCCCGCGCAGGGCGTGAATGGTCACCTCGCCCATGCGGTAGACCTTGGTCACCCCCGCCGCACGGAAGATCACCTCCCGTGTGGCCACGGGGGCCGGGGAGGCGCTCATGCGGGGGCGGCCACCACGTGCGTGGTCGGCAGCGCCGCGGCCCCCGGCTCGGGCGCGCTTGGCAGGATGCCGCCCTCGCCGTCCAGGCTCATGGACCACAGGCTCAGCAGCAACAGCAGAATGATCAGGATCGGGATCAGTACGCGTGGTTTCATCGGACAGGCCCTCGCTCGCGGCAATAGTTCCATGCTGCCACAAAGCCTTCGGCGCGGCGTCGGAAAAACAGCGCCGCCGCCCCGGCCGGACCAGCGTCGGGGTTGCGTCCGGAGATCGCCACGTCGCCTTCGGCTCCTCGCGATGACGTTGCTTTGGCCCCCGCCATTGCGAGGAGCCGAAGGCAACGTGGCAATCGCTGAAATCGACCACAAACCCAGCGCGACCCCTGCTTCCATCGCCCCCCGATTTGTTGTTTTGCGCCCAAATATTTACCCTATGCGCACCGTCCGGCCTGTTGCGGGCGCGCAGCGAACCCCGAAATCGCGCGCCGCCAGGCCGCTGTGCCGTCTTTTTCGGACGCCACGCCAACCCGTTTCAACAACGCAAGGAGTCAACATGTCCGCTCTGATCTGTGGGTCCATGGCCTACGACACCATCATGGTGTTCCCCGACCGCTTCAAGAACCACATCCTCCCGGACAAGGTGCACATGCTGAACGTGTCCTTCCTGGTCCCGGACATGCGTCGCGAGTTCGGCGGCTGCGCCGGCAACATCGCCTATAACATGAAGCTGCTGGGCGCGGACCCGACCGTGATGGCCACCGTGGGTGGCGACTTCGCCCCCTACGCCGACTGGATGGACAAGCACGGTATCTCGCGCAAGTTCGTGAAGGAGCTGCGGGACACCTACACCGGTCAGGCCTTCATCACCACCGACCAGGACGACAACCAGATCACCGCCTTCCACCCGGGCGCGATGGGCTTCTCGCACCAGCAGAAGGTCACCGACGCCGACGGCATCAAGGTCGGTATCGTCTCCCCGGACGGCCGTGACGGCATGATCGAGCACGCCCAGCAGTTCGCCGACGCCGGCATCCCGTTCATGTTTGACCCGGGCCAGGGTCTGCCGATGTTCGACGGCGACGACCTGAAGCGCTTCATGGAGAACGCCACCTATGCCGCGTTCAATGACTACGAGGCGCAGCTGACCGCCGATCGCACCGGCATGAGCATGGAGCAGCTGGCGGAGATGGTGGACGCGATGATCGTCACCCGTGGCGGCGACGGCTCCGACATCTACACCGGCGGCAAGAAGATCACCATCCCGTCGGTCGAGCCGGCCGCAATCAAGGACCCGACCGGCTGTGGCGACTCCTACCGCGCCGGCATCCTGTTCGGCCTGGAAAAGGGCTTTGATTGGGAGACCACCGGCCGCATCGCCTCGCTGATCGGCTCGATCAAGATCGCCCACTCCGGCACCCAGAACCACCACTTCACCGCCGACGAGTTCGCTGACAAGTTCGAAAAGGCCTTCGGCTACCGCTACTAAGCGACCTCACGCCGCCCCGGGCACCCGCCCGGGAACGCAAAAGGCCCGGCCCGAGTTTCCTCGGCCGGGCCTTTTTTGTGGATGGCATCCACTCCGCCCCCTGCCCCCGTGGGAGCGTGCCCCGTGGGAGCGTGCTTGCACGCGAAGCCCCTGCCCGCGCCCGACTCTGGCAGGGCTTCGCCGCCGAGCCGGCTCCCACAAGAAATTCCTACAAGGCTATTCGCCGTAATGCGTACGCGCCCGGATCACGATCACCAATAACTGCTCGTCCCGAATCGTGTACAGCAGACGGTCCTTGTAGCTGATCCTCAGGGAGTAGTATCCGCGCAGATCACCAACCAGCGCCTTGCCACAGTACGGGTCGACCGCCACCCGGTTGCGCAGGATCTGCTTCACCTTGTCACGCAGCTTCGGCGTCAGACGCCGCAAGTCCTTCTCGGCTTGACGGGTGAACCGAATAGTCCAGGTCACTGCTTCTCCCCGAACACCTCCTCGAATCCCAGCGTATCGCCCTCATCCGCCTCGCGGCGGCCCTGCTCGAATTCCTGCCGAAAGCCGGGTTCCGAGAGCAGTTCCAGGGTCTCGATCAGGCTGGCGTACTCGTCTTCCGACATCAGCACCGCATCGCCGTTGCGATGCCGGATGTGGTAGATCGCGTGCTGTTCGTTCACGCCCTTGATCAGGTCAAACAGACCCTTGCGGGCCTCGGTAGCGGTCAGCGTCGTCATCGCCAGTTACCCGAAACGTACATAAAGTGGTACATATCGTGCGCCCGCCGCCCCACCCGGTCAAGACCGAACCGTCACAAGCAGGATAGGGCCCCTGTGGGAGCGTGCTTGCACGCGAATGCCCCTGCCCGCTTCCGACTCTGGCAGGGGCTTCGCCGGCGAGCCGGCTCCCACAAGACATTCCTACAAGGCCTCAGCCCCGCTGATAGGTACCCACCAGGCGATTCATGCCGATCACGTGGGGCTCGGCGTGTTCCAGGAACTGCCACAGGGTCAACCCCGGCGGTAGCTGCAGGTCGGCATCCAACGCCAGCAGCCAGAAGAAGTAGTGATGCTTGCCGTGGCCCTCGGGCGGCATCGGCCCGCCATAGCCGGTGCGACCAAAATCCGTCTGGCCCGTCGCGCCCAGATCGGTTGCCTCGGACAGGCCATCCAGATCCGGCGGCAGGTTGTACAGCACCCAGTGCACAAAGCCATAAGTGCCCGGCTGGATCAGCGGCGCATCCGGGTCGTGGCAGATCACCGCCAGCGACTGGGTACCCTGCGGCACGCCGTGCCACTGCAGCGCCGGCGAGGTGTCCTCGCCCTCCCCGCTATGGCGTTTGGGGATCGGCTGGCCGGGGCCGAACGCGGAACTCGACAGCTGCATCTCGGACAGTGCAAAACCCATGACTGGCTCCTTTTGAGTAACCTGCCCGCACGGTAACGCCTACAGCCGCACCCCTCCAAGCCGTCACGCGACCATCTCCGCTTGCAGACCGGCGCCGGCATGCGGATCATCCCGGCATGCGCAAACTTCTGCAGAAATGGCTGGCCCCACGCGACCCGCTGGAGTCCGCCGCCCAGGCGGTGGACCACGGCCGCAGCGGCATCGAGACCGTACTGGGCCTCCCGCACCGGCTGTCGGTACCGCTGCTGCGCCGCCACTTCGGCGACGATGCCGAACCCTCCGACGAAGCCTTCCGCGAGACCGGCCGCGATGGACACTGGAGGCTGCCGCCGCCCGCCCCCGAGTTCGAGGTGCACCTGTTCGGCGATACCGAAGGCCGCCTGACGCTGGGCACCATCCGCGGGCGCGGCCCGTACACCGGGCTGGTAGTCTTCAGCGAATGGTCACCGGATCACCCGGCCCACGTCTGGCAGCTGCGGGTGGAAGAACCTGCCGGCGAAGCCGCCCAGGCCCTGCACGATCACCTCCTGGACCCGAACCGCTCCCCCGAATAGCCCCCATCGCCGCACACCACCCCCTATAGGAGCCTGCTTGCAGGCGAACCCCCTGCCGTGAGAACCATTCGTTGGAACCAGGCCTCTACGCTGGAAAAATCCCGTCACACCCCCAACATATCCTCAAGGAAAACCGGTAACAGCAGCTCCGCGAAGCGATCGGCGCGTTCCCCCCAACACCCCAGACAGGCAGGGCGGCCACCATGACGCGAAAGCCCCAGTCCATCTCCCTGGTCCTTGGCAGCGGCGGCGCCCGCGGCCTGGCGCAGATCGGCGTGATCCGCTGGCTGGAGGAACACTCGGACTACCAGATCCGCTCCATCGCGGGCGCTTCCATGGGCGCGGTCGTCGGCGGCATCTACGCGGCCGGCCAGCTGGACGCCTACGAGGACTGGGTGAAAACCTTGCGCCGCCAGGATGTCTGGCGGCTGCTGGATTTCTCCTTTCGCGGCGCTGGCCTGATTCGCGGCGACCGCCTGATCGAGAAGCTGCGCGCCATGCTCGGCGACACCGACATCGAACAGCTGCCGATCTCGTTTACCGCCGTGGCCACCGACATCGAGCGCGAACGCGAGGTCTGGCTGAACACCGGTTCCCTGTTCGACGCCATCCGGGCGTCCATTGCCATCCCCACCGTGTTCACCCCGGTGCGCCACAAGGGGCGGCTGCTGGTGGATGGTGGCCTGCTGAACCCGGTCCCGATCGCGCCGACCCTGAACGACGACACCGACATCACCCTGGCGGTCAGCCTGAATGGCCGCGTCGGCGAAGAACTGATCCGCCCCGAACGCACCGGGACTTCCGACTCGCACGTGGGCGCACCAGATAGCCGGGGCCTGCTGAATCACCGCCTGGCCGAGGCCCTGCCCGACCGGGTCGGCACCTGGCTGCAGGACTGGCAGGACAAGCTGGGCCTGGGCGAGACCGACCCCAGTCTGAGCCGCGAACAGGAGGCCCGCGCACTGGGGCTGATCGACATCGTCTCCCACTCCATCGAGGCCATGCAGGGCACCATCGCGCGCTTTCGCATCGCCGCCTACAACCCGGAGCACCTGATCGAGGTCCCGGTCAACGCCTGCGGCGTGTTCGACTTCCACCGCGCCGCCGAGATGATCGACCTCGGCTACGCACTCGCCGAGCGCAAGCTGGGCGGCAAAAAGCCGTAAGCCCCTACCCCCTGTAGGAGGCCAGCCCTCTGGCCGATCCAGCGCCGGCACAACCCATCGGCCAGAGGGCTGGCCTCCTACAGCGGAAAAGAGGGAACGGCCTGCTCAGTGCTTGAAATGCACGAACAGCCGGCCGTGGTTCTTCGAGTCCTTCTCCACACGGTGGTAGCGGGCCTTGATCTCCGGCTGCTGCAGGAAACGCAGCACGCGCTTCTTCAACTGCCCGCTGCCCTTCCCGTGGATAATCTCTACCGTCTTGATGCGCTTGTCGCAGGCCTGCTCGATCGCACCGTTGAGCTCGGCGTCGATCCTGCGGCCATTGCGAAAGCACTCGTGCAGATCGACCGATAACCGCGACATCGCAACAAAGCCGGGCTTAGTTCACCGTCACCACGATGCAGCGGGCAAGCTGCTGCACCTTGTGCGACACGCTGCCGGACAGCAGCCCCTGCAGGCCACCCAGCCCGCGCGAACCCATCACCACCATGTCCACGTCGTGGTACTCGGCCTGCTGCAGGATCACCTTCGCCGGAGAGCCATCCTCGATATGGTGCTCGATGTCGGTCACGCCCAGTTCGGTGAAGTATTCGTGCGCCTGCTCCACCAGCTTCCTGGCGATATCCCGCAGCACCTTCGGCGGCACCGCGGAGCCGACCGCCGCGCCGCCCATCGCCAGGGGCGGATCATCCGGGTCCGGAAGATCGGAGAGTTTTCGGATATGCGGCGGCACCTCGCCCTGCAGCAGCACGCTGACCAGCACCACTCGGGCGTGATACTTCGCCGCCAGGTCCGCGGCAACCTCCACCGCGCGCCACGCATTGGCAGAACCATCCACTGGCACCAACATGGTCTTCAATTCCATACCGCACTCCTTGGAAACGCCGCCAGGGAAACACTGATTAAGGTACACACTTGCGCTTCTCCCCCGTGGGACCCGGCCCGCTCCGGGCCGTTCAGTCGCCGACCAGACTGCCAGACTCGCCCCCCGCGCGCACCCCATTCCAGCCCCCTATACTGGGGACAACAATCCGCCCGGAATCCGCGATGACCCGCCTGTTCGAAAAGACCTACCTCAAGCCCGGCGCCGCCCCCGGCCACGGGGTCCACGCCACCGAACACCCGCACACGGGCGACGCGGTCGTCTCCGCCTGGCACTACCACCGCGAACAGCTCGTCGAACTCGACCCGCAGCGCACCCTGCGCGAGGGCGCACAACCGCACGAGGGTGGCCTGGTCTGGCTGCACCTGCAGGGCGCGCCCAGTCCGCGTCAGCTGCACGATCTGGGCGAGGCCTTCGACCTGCACCCGCTGGCGCTGGAAGATGTGCGCCACCAGGGACAGCGCCCCAAGGTGGACTTCTTCGAGGAGCAGTTGGTCGCCATCCTGCGCCAGCCGCGCCATCACAACGGCAACATCGAACTCGACCAGGTCAATGTGTTCGTGGTGAATACCCACCTGGTCATCAGTATTCACAGCGGCGAGCATGACCCCTTCGGCCCGGTCCGCGAACGCATGCGCGGCGCCAACCGCAACTTCAATCGCCTGGGGGCCGCCTACCTCGCCTATGCCCTGATGGACACCGTCATCGACCAGGCCTTCCCGGTACTGGAGCACATCAGCGAACGCCTGGAAACGCTGGAGGAAACCGTCCTCGAACAACCCGACCGCCAAACCCTCAACGAGATCCATATCCTGCGCCGCGAACTCCTCGTGCTGCGCCGCCAGCTCTGGCCCACGCGCGACGTAATCGCCCGTCTGATGCGCGACGACATGGAGCCTTTCACCCCGGAGCTCTTCCCGTACCTGCGCGACGCCCACGACCACACCATCCAGATCATGGATCTGCTGGAGTCCTACCGCGAGATGGCCGCCACCCTGATCGAGGCCTATATGTCCGCGATCAACCAGCGCTCCAACGACGTGATGCGCGTACTCACCATCATCGCCACCATCTTCATCCCGCTGACCTTCCTGGTCGGCATCTACGGCATGAACTTCGACAACCCGGACAGCCCCTGGTCCATGCCCGAGCTCTACACCTACTACGGCTACCCCGTACTGCTCGGCTTTATGCTCGCCGTCGTCCTCGGCATGCTCTACCTCTTCCGCCGCCGCGGCTGGCTATAACGTCCCCGCCCCAACATCGCGGCGCCGCTCCCCCCTTCCCGTCATCGCGAGGCCGCAAAGCGGCCGTGGCGATCTCCAGACCGAAACCCCGACGCGCGAACTGCCAAAAGCGATTCACAGGAAGCCATGAAGATCGGAAGGCATAACACAGGATCTTTGCTCGTTCCGCCGGAAGCCTGCCCCTGCCCTTCCGAGCATGGCCGCGCCCCAAGCGACAACCTGTTGAGAGATCACAGCTAGCACCGCGCAGCCGCGATTACGTCCAGCCGCAGACTCCGCTACGATGCCGGCAACGCAGCGGCACCGACCGAACGGAGGATCCATGGACGTCCCATCGAGCGGCACACCGGAACTGGACGAACTGACCGCCCGGGTGGAGGCCTTCGTCGCGGAACGTGACTGGGCCCAGTTCCACTCGCCCAAGAATCTGTCGATGGCGCTGGCGGGCGAGGTCGGCGAACTGATCGAACACTTCCAGTGGCTGACCCAGGAACAGTCGCGACACCTGTCCCCCGAGACCCACGAGGCGGTACGCCAGGAGATCGCGGACGTCCAGATCTACCTCCTGCTGCTGGCCCGCAAGCTCGATATCGACCTTCTGCAAGCGGCCCGCGACAAGCTGGAGATCAACATCCGCAAATACCCGGTACACAAGGCCCGCGGCAACGCCCGCAAATACTCGGACCTGTAATCCACAGGCCGGGCCAACGATCCATTTCAGATCGCGGAAAGTATCTCCCTGGCGGGAGTCTCCACGGTTCTCTTGGCCTCAGCAAAGCCGGGGTGGGCACAGGCCTTCGGAGTGCGGGCCCTGCGGTGAGCCAGACCCGATCGCTTGCGGACTCCGACCAGAACGGGTTTCAAGCCGGGTGTTCGAACGTGAAAGAAGCCAGCCGGGCGGGGTGCCCGGCTTGGCGAGGGAGTGGGGCTTACCAGTCAGGGGCCCCTTCGTCGTCATCTTCGTCTTCGTCGTCGTCATCATCCATGGGGCCGGCGCCCGCCTCGGCACCTCCGCCCATGCTGCCGCCACCACCCGCGCCGGCTCCGCCTTGCGGCGCACCGCCGCCGGCGCCCGCGCCACCTTCGGGCGCACCCGCACCGCCTTCAGCGCCAGCACCGGCTTCAGGGGCTCCGGTATCGGCGCCCGCGCCGGCATCTCCACCCGTCTGGGCCTGCGCGGCACCGAGGCCGCCCAGCGCAAACATGGAACCCAGGACCATCGCGATCGCAGTTTTCTGGAAAGTCGACATCATGCGTTTCTCCTTCAGGATTGAATCGAATCGCAGTCAATCGATCAGGGCCGTACTGGCGTTCAATTGACTGCACTGAAGGAACAGCAAGCGGAATGCCAGAACGACATCCGGCAACGAAGGTCTCGTTTCTGCCAAACGCCGTGATCCACTTCTCGCGCAGGCGCGGACACGCCATCCACCCGCAATGACGCAAAACGACACATGGGCTGGAACGACCCGGTCAGGACGCTACACCGCCGTTCTGGAGCACGAGATCACGCGTCCGCCAGAGTGGGCCGCTGACCGGAGTTTCTGCTGCAGGCCGCCTTCCGCAGCAAACCCTCGATCATGCCGGCCGGAGCCCGGGACGACCTGCGGATGGCCGCAGCCCCCGCGGGAGCTCGCGATGACGGCCAGTAAAGCACCGTCATCGCGAGGAGCGCAGCGACGTGGCGATCTCCCGGGACAGCCCGGGCGCCGGATCCGGCGGGCGTCAGGGCCTACGCCGAGAGCTTCCACCCTGCGCAACAAAAAAAGCGCCCGGGGAAAACCCCGGGCGCCTCTGGATCTGAACCGGGCGAACCGCCTGGCTCGGGCCGTGCTTACTGCTGGAACTGCTCCAGGTCGAAGCGGTCGGCGTTCATCACCTTGGTCCAGGCCGTGATGAAGTCCTTCACGAACTTCTCCTGGTTGTCGTCCTGGGCGTACACCTCGGCGTAGCTGCGCAGGATGGAGTTGGAACCAAACACCAGGTCGATGCGGCTGGCGGTCCACTTCACCTGATCGCCCTGGCGATCGCGCACCTCGTACACGCCGTTACCCGCGGGCTGCCAGGCGTAGGCCATGTCGGTCAGGTTGACGAAGAAGTCGTTCGTCAACTGGCCCTCACGGTCGGTGAACACGCCATGCTTGCTGCCACCATGGTTGGTACCCAGCACGCGCATACCGCCAATCAGCACGGTCATCTCCGGCGCGGTCAGGCCCATCAGCTGGGCGCGGTCGAGCAGCATCTCTTCCGGCTTGACCACGTAATCCTTCTTCAGCCAGTTGCGGAAGCCATCGGCCAGCGGCTCCAGCGGTTCGAAGGAGTCGGCGTCGGTCATCTCGGCGCTGGCGTCACCCCGGCCCGGGATGAACGGCACCAGCACATCGAGACCGGCCGCCCGCGCCGCCTGCTCGATGCCCACGCTGCCGCCCAGCACGATCAGGTCGGCCACGCTAGCGCCGGTCTCGGCGGAGAGCTGCTCGTAGACCTTGAGCACGCGGGCCAGGCGCTCGGGCTCGTTGCCTTCCCAGTCCTTCTGCGGCGCCAGGCGGATGCGGGCGCCGTTGGCACCACCGCGCATATCGGAGCCACGGAAGGTACGGGCGCTGTCCCAGGCGGTCGCGACCATCTCGGCGATACTCAGCCCGCTCGCGGCGATCTTCTTTTTAGCCGCCTCCACGGAATAGTCCGTGTTGCCGGCCGGCACCGGGTCCTGCCAGATCAGGTCCTCCTGCGGCGCGTCCGGCCCGATGTAGCGGGTCTTCGGGCCCATATCGCGGTGGATCAGCTTGAACCAGGCGCGGGCGAAGCAATCCTTGAAGTACTCGGGGTCCTTGCGGAAGGCGTCCATGTACTTGCGGTAGACGGGATCCATCTTCATCGCCATGTCCGCATCAGTCATGATCGGGTTATGGCGGATGGAGGGGTCCGTGGCATCGACCGGCTTGTCCTCCTCCTTCACGTCCACCGGCTCCCACTGCCAGGCCCCGGCCGGGCTCTTCTTGAGCTCCCACTCGTGGTCGAGCAAGGCCTCGAAATAGCCCATGTCGAACTGGGTCGGGTTCTTGGTCCAGGCGCCTTCGATACCGGAGGTGATGGCGTTGGTGGCCTTTCCCTGCATGTTGGGGTTCTTCCAGCCGAAGCCCTGTTCCTCGACATTGGCGCCTTCCGGTTCCGGGCCCAGCGCGCCGGCATCGCCGTTGCCGTGGCACTTGCCCACGGTGTGACCGCCGGCGGTCAGCGCCGCGGTCTCCTCGTCGTTCATCGCCATGCGGGCGAAGGTCTCGCGTACCTGTTCGCCGGTCTTGAGCGGATCGGGCTTGCCGTTGACGCCTTCCGGGTTCACATAGATCAGGCCCATCTGCACGGCCGCCAGCGGGTTCTCCATGGTGTCGGGCTTCTCGACGTCGCCGTAGCGCTCGTCGGAGGGCGCCAGCCACTCCTTCTCCGCGCCCCAGTAGGTGTCCTTCTCGGGGTGCCAGATATCCTCGCGGCCGAAGGAAAAGCCGAAGGTCTTCAGGCCCATGTTCTCGTAGGCCACATTACCGGCCAGGATGATCAGGTCGGCCCAGCTGATCTTGTTGCCGTACTTCTTCTTGAGCGGCCACAGCAGGCGGCGCGCCTTGTCGAGGCTGGCGTTGTCCGGCCAGCTGTTGATCGGCGCGAAGCGCTGGTTGCCGGTGCCGCCGCCACCCCGGCCATCGGCGATCCGGTAGGTACCCGCCGCGTGCCAGGACATGCGGATCATCAGCCCGCCGTAGTGTCCCCAGTCGGCCGGCCACCACGCCTGGCTCTCGGTCAGCAGCGCGTGCATGTCCTTTTTCAGGGCCTCGAAGTCGAGCTTCTTCACCTCTTCCCGGTAGTCGAAGTCCTCGCCCATCGGGTTCGTCTTGCGGTCATGCTGATGCAGGATGTCCAGATTCAGCGATTCCGGCCACCAGTCCATCACCGAGTGACCAGCGGCCGTCTCGCCGCCGTGCATGACCGGGCATTTGCCCATGTTCTGATGCTCACCCATATCCTTCTCCTTGTTCGCTGCGTAGAGCGTGTTCGTGTTCGGGAAGCCACTATCCTTTCGTGATGGCCGGCTTCCGTGAGGGACCGCACGCCTTCTCCGTCTCTTCCCGGCTGCAGCCGGAGAACGGCGTGCTGTTTGTTTATCCCTGAAGGTAGGCCGCCCGAGTCATTGGTGCCAGTTGAGATTCACCATGATCGGGATAGCCCGTCACTATCGCTCCACGGGCGAGTGCACAGCGCGTGCGGTTACAGGATGCTCTCGATCGCGCGGCGTAGATCGGCGGAGCCGGGGCCCGCCTGGCTGGGGAAATGCGCGACCACCCGACCCTCCCGGTCCACCACGTACTTGTAGAAGTTCCAGCGCGGGGCGTCGGCCTGGCGCGCCAGCTCGCGGAAGATCGGATGGGCATCCGCGCCGCGCACGCCAATCGGCCTGAACATGTCGAAGGTGACGCCAAAGTTCTCGAAGCACACCCGGGCGGTCTCGGCCTCGTCGTCGGCCTCCTGATTGAAGTCATGGGAAGGGAAGCCTACCACCTTCAGCCCCCGGTCCCGGTAGTCCCGGTGCAACTGTTCCAGACCGCCGAACTGGTCGGTGTAACCGCAATGGCTGGCCGTGTTGATGATCAGCAGCGGCTGCCCCTGGAAACGCTCCTGCAGGTTGATCACTTCAGACGAATGCAGGCGACCCAGCTCGTGATGGAACAGGGCTTCGGTATTCGGCTCCGTGGCGCTTGCACAGGCCATCGGCAGCACCAGGAACAGAGCGGCGAACAGGGGCGCGAAACGGGACATGACACATCTCCACGGGGTCTCCACGGTCAGACCACCGGCATGCCTTCGGGTTCTGCGGAAGGCCGGTTGGTCACGGCCAGGCCGGGATCGCGATGCCGTCGCACAGCCGCCGAGCCGAAGCGCCTGTCCGCGCCGGCCATGGCCTTGCGGGCATGTCGTGCGTACCCTTGTGGGCAACCATCAACAAGGGCTTCCGCCGATGATTGTCTACGCCCGCCCGCTCCTGCTGCTTGCCGTCATCCTGCCGCTGGCGACTGGCTGCACCGCCGTGAAGGTTGCCGGCACTGCCGGGAGCGCCGCTGTCAGTGTCACAACCGGAACCGTAAAGGCCACCGGCAAGACCGCCGGGGCGGTGGGACGCGCCGTCACCCCGGGCGGCAAGCAGGACGATGATGACGCCGATTGAAGTGTCCGGGGTCGGCCGCCCGCAGCGAACGGAACTGAAACGCGGTTCCTGACCGAAAGGGCCGCGCCGGACGGCCTTCATTCCCCGGCGTCCGTGCGGTCTCGTTCGCACGGCAGCCCGGCCCGCCACCAGGCGAACATGCCACCCTGAAGCTGACGGGCATCGTAGCCGTGCGCCCGCAGCTTGCGTACGGCCGGGATACTGCGGTGTGCACTGAGGCAGATGGCCACCACGGGGCGTCCGCGATCCAGCTCCAGGCCGGACAGCGCCGCCTCGGAGAACCGCGTGATCGGGAGATGGCGGGCACCCGGGATGCGGCTCCGACGGTGCTCGACCCCGGTACGCACATCCAGCAACTGCACCTCGGCGTTTTCCAACGCCCGCGCCAGATCCTCCGGACTCATCTCCGGCACGCGGCCGAACGGTCGCCACTGGCTCCAATCCATCGCGATCACCTCCTGTCCACGATGCCCGTGGCTGACCCCAAGCGTACATCCGCCTGCGCTCGCGTGCGTCGAGAGTGGTTCATCGCCACACCGACACCTCGCGGGCCGCTCCGGCCGATTGCCACGGCCTCTGCGAGGCCTCGCAATGACGGGGCACGCCTCTGTGGGAGCGTGCTTGCACGCGAAGCCCCGGCCTGCGTCTGACTTTGGCAGGGATTTCGCGCGCAAGCACGCTCCTGCGGCGTTTAGCTCCACCGTGGCTGTCGCCCAAGGCTGTCTCACAGACAGTGGCTGGGTGGCACGGGTTACAGGCCAGAGTATTTGCGGGCGTTGCCGCGGGCCTTTTCGACGGGATACTTCCGGGCGTTCATCTCCAGTTTGTCGCTGGCGGCCTCGACCGGGTCGATATCGAGCTTGCGGGCCAGCAGCAGGAGGTAGATCTGGACGTCCGCGATCTCCTGGCGCGCCGCCTCGTGGGTCTCGGCGGACAGGTGGCTGGACTGTTCCTGAGTCAGCCACTGGAAATGCTCGATCAGTTCGCCGACCTCGCCCGCCAGTGCCATGGAAAGGTTCTTGGGCGAATTGAACCGTACCCGGTCGCGCGCCTCGACGAACGACTCCAGTTGCCGGGCGAGTTCCTCCAGCCCCTGTGCGCCGTCCGATTCCCCTTTCATCGCGCCCCCTTGATATCGATCGCCGCCCGGGTCGCATCGTACCCTCAACCAACGCCAGGCGTACCGCCCCATACAGCGGTGGCCCCGCGATTCCAGGCGTTGTTCACGAGTGCTCGCCGGCTACCGGCATAATCGGCCTTCAGCAACCGGGACTGCCCGCGGAACAAGGAACATCGCCCGATGGCGAGTGTAAAAAGTACCTGTTACGAGTGCGACGCCAACTGCGCGATCGACGTGACCCTGGACAACGCTGGCGAGCCGGTGAAGATCGACGGCCCCGACTGTCCGCGCTGCTACGTCCAGCTGGATCGGCGCAACCATCCCGAACGTCTGCTGTACCCGCTGCGGCGCACCGGACCGCGCGGCAGCGGCGAGTTCGAGCGCATCTCCTGGGACGAGGCACTGGACACCATCGCCGAGCGCCTGCGCGCGACCCGCGAGGAGCACGGCGCCCCGGCGGCCGCGTTCTTCGCCGGCTATACCAAGGAGGCGCGCCCGCAGCTGCAGCGCCTGGCGCATGCCTTCGGCTCGCCCAACTACCTGACCGAGAGCGGCTGCTGCTTCTCCTCGACCAAGGTGGCGGAGGAGGTGACCTTCGGCACCAAGATCAAGACCTCCTCCACCGTGGCCTCGGATGCGACCCGCTGCCTGCTGGTGTGGTCCACCAACCCGCGCGGGTCCATCCCGCCGTTCCATCAGCATGCGCTGGCCGCGGCACGCCCCGGCTGCGCCACGGTGGTGGTGGACCCGCGGGTGACCCCGCTGGCGGAGCAGGCCGAGGTGCACCTGCAGATCCGTCCGGGCACCGACGGGGCGCTGGCGCTGGGCATGCACTACCTGATCTTCGAGAACGGCTGGCAGGACCAGGCCTTCCTCGACGAATGGGGCAACGGGGTGGAGGCCTTCCGCGAATACGTGGCCGAATTCCCGCCGGGGCGGGTGGCGGCGATCTGCGGAATCGAGGCGGCCGATCTGCAGCGCGCCGCCGAGCTCTACGCGACCCGCGCCCCGGCGCAGATCATGCTCTCGCCCACCGCCACCGTGCAGCATTCCAACGGCTTCCAGAATCACCGCGCGGTGACCCTGCTGGCGGCGGTCACCGGCAACATCGACCGCGAGGGCGGCAACCGCTTCTTCAACGACAAGGTCACGCCGAAGCCGATCGACCTGTTCGACCACTGCAGGGAAAACCTGCCGCCGCGCATCGGCGACGAGACCTTCCCGGTGTGGACGGCCCACTGGCCGGCGGCGCAGAGCATGCTGCTGCCGGACGCGATCCTCGACGGCCGGCCGCAGCAGGTGCGCTCGCTGCTGGCGATGGGCATCAACACCGCGATGTGGCCGAACTCGAAGCGCATGGAACAGGCGCTGGGGGCGCTGGATTTCTTCGCCGTGTCGGACTTCTTCCACAACCCGGCCACGCGCATGGCGGACATCGTGCTGCCGGCCGCCACCAGCCTCGAGCGCCCGGCGCTGATCGCCTATCCCGGCTGCAACTTCCGGGGCGAGCTGCGTTACCGGCATCAGGCGGTGGACCCGCGCGGCGAGGCACGCGCCGACGCCGAGGTGTTCCTCGAGCTGGGCGTGCGCCTGGGGATGGCGGAGCAGTTCTGGAACGGCGATCTGGAGGCGAGCTGGGCCGAGGCCGCCGCGGGCATCCCCGAGACCATCCGCGAGCAGGTGTACAACGACCCGGACGGCGTGACCGTGTTCGCCAAGGCGCTGGACGACATGGTCGAGCACGGCTTCGAGGAGGGCGACCGCCAGTACCGCCTGCACGGCTTCCGCACGGTCAGCGGCAAGGTGGAGTTCGACGCCGCCGAACTGCGCGAGGCCGGGCACGACGGGCTGCCGGTCTGGCGTGAGCCGGCCGAGAGCCCGGTTTCCACGCCGGAGCTGGCGCGCGACTATCCGCTGGTGCTGACCAGCGGCGCGCGCCACAAGCACGCTACCCATTCGCAGCACCAGTACCTGGAGCGCATGCGCCGGGCAATGCCGGAGCCGCTGGTGGAGCTGCACCCCGAGGATGCCGCGGCGCGCGGCATCGCTGATGGCGACACCGTGGAGGTGCGCTCGCCGCGCGGGCGGGTCGCCTTCGTGGCGAAGGTCACCGACCGCATCAAGCCCGGTGTGGCGCACTGCCAGCACGGCTGGAACCACGCCAACGTCAACGAGCTGACCGACGACCGCAACCTCGACCCGATCAGCGGCTTCCCCGCGTTCAAGTCGCTGCTGTGCGAGGTGGAACGCCTGCACGCCGGGCACGAGCAACGCCTTCCGGAGGCGGGCTGATCGTGCCCTTCGTTGGTGTTCTGCCCGAGCGCCGGCACCTCTTCCGGCCGCAGCCGCGCCGCGAGGTGGCGGTGTCGGACGCCGCCGCCTGGCGGCTGAATCCCGCGCATCGCCATGTCTACGACAAGCTGCGCCTGGCCCTGGATGCGGGCCTGACCGCCGCGCCCTGCGGGGTCGCGCCCACGGACCTGGGGCTGGACGCGGCGGACACGGTGTTCGTGAAGCCGATCACCAACCTCGCCGGCATGGGGCTGGATGCGCGTGCCCTGCCCGCTGGCGAGGTGCCGGCCGAGCCCGGCAGCTTCTGGTGCCAGCGCCTGGAGGGCGCCCACACCAGCACCGACTGCCTGGTGGAGAACGGCGAGGTGCGCTGGTTCGCCCACACCCGCGGCTCGGACGAGAAGGACGCCGCACGTCCGATCTACTGGGAGATCGGCGCCGCCGTGCCCGAGGTTGAGCCGTGGATCGCCGACTGGGTGCGGCGCAACCTGACCGGATACAGCGGCATCTGCAACATCGAGCTGATTGGCGGGCGACCGATCGAGGCCCACCTGCGCGGCTCCAACGGCTTCTTTGACTTCTACGGCCCGGCCTTCATCCCGGCCTGGGTGGCGCTGGCAGACGGCGAACCGTTCACCCCGCCCCCGCCGATCCCCGGCGGCTTCGTCATCTCGGTATTCGACGAGATCGAACTGCGGGACGTCGACTTCCGAGCCGCCGAGGCAGCCGGCGTGAATCTGCAGCCGGACCCGTCCACCCCGGGCCGCGCCGCCATCCTGCGCTGCCAGGATCGGGACGCCGGCTTCGCCCTCTACCAGCACCTGACCGGCCACACGCTGTAGCGTCGGCAGCCCGCGCCCGGCCTGGCCGGGGCAACCTGTCCGCCCCCATACCCCCCATCAGCACGCGGGCAACCCAAGGGGTGACAGCCCTGCAGCGGGCATCTAGGGAAATGCGGATTAATGTGCACGCACGCGTTGGCACCCCAGGTTTTCCGAGACAAGGCACGTCGCGTAGCGGGTAGTGGTTCTACCCGTAAGCGGCGCAACGCAGGATCGGGGAACCTGGGGTGCCAACCCCGCAAACCATTGAAAGCAGGGGCTCGGCCGCTTTTGAGCGCGCACGGCGTTGCGGCTCCTTTGTGCGGAATGACTGCACGGCAGTCACCGCGCCTTGTTCGCACGCAAAAGCGACTCGAGCGCGTGCGTGCACATTAATCCGCATTTCCCTAGATTAGGGGCACACCCGATCAAGGGTGTTGGCAATGTTTCCAGGGAGGGAAACGATGAAGAAGACCCGCCGCAATTCGGCCCGCCCGGGCCTTGCCTCGTGTACGCGATCGCACCGCCTTTGCGCTTCGACCATCGGGGCCGCAACGCTCGGATGGTTGCTCTTGCTGGGGCTGATGGCCCCGGCTGAGGCCGATGAACCACCCGAGATCCTGACCATCCTGAGTCAATTCGTCGCCGCCGGTACGGCCGCCATGCGCTGCACGGAAGTCGAAGAGGATCAGATGATCGCGTTTCTGGCTAATCAGCAGATGGTCTACCTGCGCTCCGTCATGGCGCTGGAGGACCAGCACCCCGAAGCCACCCAAGAGCAGATCGCGGCGACCCTGCTTCGCGGCCAGGAAGACATCCAGGCCCAGGTGAAGCGGCGCATCGACCAACACGGCTGTGACGATCCGAATGCCCGGGCACTGGTCGATCTGTTCGCGATGCAGGCGGAATGGAACCCGGGCAGCTCACCCCGGAGCGACACCGAGTAGGGCCCGACGGGTTCGCGCTCACACACTGCCACAAGGGACGTGCGGATGTGGATGCTGGCTGGATTGGTCACGATGATCGGAATGGCGGTCATTGGCTACCGACACAGGATGGAGGACCGCTGGAAATTGCAGGCCCTGACATTCAACAACCCGTACACCGGAACACCAATGGGCAACCCGCCCGAGGATGCCCTTTACAGCGAGCAGGAAACCGGAAGCCGTCGCGCCCCTTTGCAACGCATCGGCTTCGACCAGGCCCCCGATATCGAGCTTCGCGTCAAGGCTCGACGCTGGTGGGACTACCCTTTTACGGCCATTGGCCTCTCCGTGGCCTGCCGCACCGGAAACCGAGCGTTCGACCGGGCCTTTTACCTGGTCACGGACCAGCAAAGCCTCTGCCGCGCCCTCACGGGTTGCGCCACGACACAGGCACGAATGCTGCGCCTCCTCGAACAATGCGAAGAGCAGGATGTTCGGTTCCGCCAGCTCCGGGTTCGGCGCGAACGGATCTGGGTGGAGGTCAAATCGCCGAGGCGGCGCAAGAAACCAAGACCGATCGTGCTCGCCCGGGCATTCGTCCCGGGCTTGCGCGAGATCGCCGAGGCACTGGAGGCGGAGGTTCCCGCCGCGGTACGCGGCCGCAGGGAGCCATTTGCATGGAAGGCGGCGCTGTTCGCGGGTGCCAGTACGGCCCTGCTGATGGGCGGGACGGCGCTGCTGGCCCCCATCATGTTTTCGCCCCTGCCTGCACCTGCCAGCCTGGCGGGCCTGCTGCCGCTTGCGCTCACCCTCGCGGCCGTCGTGGTCGGCTCGTTGATGGTGCTGAGCATCGTACTGGTCGGCCGCACGTCACGAACGCATCTGGTCCTGCTCGAACTGGCCCTGGCGGGTTATCTGGGTGCCCTGATGACCAGCTACGGCCTGCTGCGCGAAGTGAACATGGCGTTCGACCAGGCGGCACCCGCCCAATACGTGGTGGAGGTGCAGGAAAAGACCACCATGAGGAGCAGCCGGGGAGGCACTCGCCGTTACCTGCGCGTGGATGGATGGGACGGCCCCCAACGGGGATACGGGGTAACGGTCGGAGGTGCGCTCTACCGAGAGGTACGCGAGGGTGACCGGCTGCTCCTGGAAGAGTACCCAGGGCGTCTCGGGGCACCCTGGATCCAGATGCACACCGCGCTTCCGGATGCCTCGGTCACGCCACAAGGCAGGGAGTAACGATCCATGTTCACACTGGCCTTGTTTACGTGGATTCTGCTTTTTCTTTTCGTTTACGCGGCCCTATTCGCCCTGATCATCCTCGGAGCCCGTGCCCGTGCACGCCTGGGTACACGGGTGTTCTACGCGGCTCTGGCCCTGCTTGCCCCTTTCCCGGTGTTCTTCCTGGCCGTATGGGGCATGCCCGACGGGACACCTCCACAGCTCGAACGGATGCTGGTGTTCGGCCTCCCGCTGCTGATGCCGTACGCGGTCCGCGCCCTGTTCGTATTCCGGGCGCCCATTCGTAACGCCCTGAGCGCATCCAGAGGTAAGCCATGAGAATCCTGAAACTGGGCCTGAAGGCCGCCATGCTCGTGTTACTGGCCGTATCCAGCGTCATTTTCTTCTGGTTCCTGGCCTGGTTGTTCTGGCTGGGCAGCGGCTATTTCTCTACGGCGTGGGGACTCGGCTCGGTCTTCGACGATGCCTCGCACCTGGCGCGGGACCGGGGAATCCACGAAGAAGACTTCACCCGCGCCCGGATCATCTTTGAAGCCAGAAGCCTGTTTGCCGCAATCGCCGGGCTGTGGGGCTGGATCGCCCTCTACGCAGGCGCCTGCCTGATGAACCGGCCATTGCGCAAGGTGCCGCTGACCATCAAGGCCGGGCTGGTAGCGGGCCTCCCGGCCGCCATCGTCATACCGTCCACCGGCATGAGCCTCGCGATGTACCCCATCTCCACCGCCCTGCTGCTGTTCACCATCTGGTGGCTGAACCCTCTGGACACCCCCAAATCGAGACCCGCAGGGGACTCGGCACCGGTGTCGCCCGGAGATCGATCATGAAGGACTCAACCTTGCTGACCTGCGGGTCGGCAATGCGCACCGCCACTGGATGAAACAGACCCCGACCTCGATGCCGACTTCGCCTTGTACCGACGGCTAATCGGCTGATCGCTGTAACCCCTGAATTACGACCTATCACCGCCGGCAGCCCGGGCGGGACAGGCACAGCGTCGTGATCTGCTTGCGGCTGCACCGGCAACAGTCGCCAGCTGCGCTGGGCGGCGGTATGTTGGCGACATGGAGATCGACCCCGTCATCCGCGAGTGGCTGCGCCTGGCCGGGCAGGCGCCCTCTTCGCACAACACCCAGCCCTGGCGGTTCCGCGTGGATCGCGCAGGGGTCGAGGTCTGGACCGATCCGGCGCGCTCGCTGCCCGTGAACGACCCGACCGGGCGCGAGCGCATCATCAGCTGTGGCTGCGCGGTGCTGAACCTGCGCATGGCCGCCGCCGCGGACGGCCAAGGCCTGAACGTACGCCCGGAACAGGCGGGCAGCGGCCCGTTCGTGCGCCTGCTGACCGGGCACCACAGCGGGCCGGACCGGCAGGAGCTGGCACCCCTGCGGGAGTGGATCGGCGCGCGCCATTCCTGGCGCGGCCGTTTTCGGCCGGACCAACCCTCCGCGGACATCATCGCCACCCTCGTACAGGCCGCCCGCCAGGAAGGGGCCTGGCTGCGTCCGATCACGGACCCGGAATGCCGCGGGGAAGTCGCCGAGCGGGTCCGGGCGGCGACGGCGGCGCAGTGGAAGAACCCCGCCTGGCGCCGCGAGCTGGCGCACTGGATGCGCGCGCCCTCCCATGGCGACGGGCTGCCAGTCGGGCGCCTGAGCGGTGGTCTGACCCGCTGGAGCGTGCGCCACCTGGTATCCGCCCGAGTAATGGCCCGGGACGAGGCCCGCGCGGCCCGGGCCGCACCGGTACTGCTGGCACTGGGCACCGGGATCGAGGGCCCGATGCAGTGGCTGACGGCCGGGCAGGCCCTGCAGCGCGTACTGCTTGAGGCCACGCGGCACGGGCTCTGCGCCCGTTATCTGAATCAGCCGATCCAGCAGACAGAATGGCGCCCCAAACTGGCCGAACTGCTGGGCGGGGGCCAGCCACAACTGCTGTTCGCGCTCGGCCGCCCGGACGGCACGCCCCACCCCACGCCGCGACGCCCGCTGGACGAGATGCTGAAACGCTGAGGGCAGCGCCCGCCCGCGCCCATTTGAAACGACACGCGGCAGGGGCATGAATGGCGTGCGCTACACTGAACCCCCGTTCACCTTTCGTCCGACGCCATTACTCGTGATGCTGCTCACCCTGCTCATTATGTTCGCCCTGCTGGGCCTTGGCCTGGCGCTGATGCTCTGGCATGCACGGCAGGTGTTTGCGGTGGAACTGCGCGATGGTGCGGCCCGCGTGCGGCGCGGCAAACCGCCGACCGCTTTCCTGCGCGGCTGCGAGGAGGTCGCGCGCCAGTTCCGGCTGCAGCGCGGCCGGATCACCGCCGTGCGCACCGACGCCGGCGTGCAGCTGCGTTTCTCCCGCGATCTCCCAAAGAAGACACACCAGGCCTTTCGCAACGTCTGGACACCCCCGCCGGGCGGCGGCGGTGGCGGTGGCGGCGGCATGCGCGCGACGGGATAACACCACCACGGCCTCGACCATCGCCCTGGTAGGCGGCGCCCCCGTAGGCGAGCGCCACATCGAATGGAATTTCGTCTCCAGCCGCCGCGAGCGCATCGAACAGGCCAAGCAGGACTGGCAGGACGGCCGCTTCCCGAAGGTCCCGGGCGACGAGCACGAGTTCATCCCGCTGCCCTGACTACCGGGGCCGGTACCCGCGAGAGTTGCGCCACAGGATGCTCTCGATTACGCCGCGCAGGTCAGCGGAACCGGGGCCGACCCGGGCGTCCGGGTCAGATCTCGGTATCCACCTGCGAACCCCGATTGGCCGGATCGGTAGCATCCAGTGTGCCGTCGGGTTGCAGCGTCTCGCCAAACCCGGCAGCCGCGTCAACCGACGCCGGCTGCACGCCCGGCGCAACAGCCGAACCGGCAAAGCTGGCCAGGCCCGCCGCCGGGGCCATCGCGCCCATGGGGGCGCTATCCGTTGTGATCGACGTTGTACTCGACGTGGCCAGCACCTGGATGGCCGGTGCGGACAGGGCGGGCGCCTGTGCCGGGCCCTGGGCATGCGGGGCGTCTGCGGGGTTGGCCCGGGTCTCCTGCCCGCTGGCAGTGCGCGCCTCCTGCGTCGACTGTGCAGCGGCATGGGCAGGGGACTGCCCATTACCCTGACCACCGGGTGTGTTCCCGTATTGGGGGCGATTGAATGCGGCGCTGGCTCCGATTCCGTCAAGCATGGCTCGGCTCCTCGGGTTTCATCCGTCCGGCGCTAGTAGCGGACAGTGTGCACTTCCGGAACGCGAGTCCCGGCTCGGACCGGTGGAAAAGCAGGGACCATGCCAGGCCCTGCCGCTGATCGGCCAGGGCGCCCCATGGCGCGCCGCGTGCGCCATCCGGCCCCGCGTCCGGGTTGCATTGATCGGCAAGCACGATCCGGTCCGCCGGAACCGGGTTGCCGGCATGCTGCCCTGGCGGGGGTGGTGTTCCGGTGGCCCGGGACCGACACTATGGGCACGCGGCAGACGGCCGCGAGGACCGCAAACCGCGTACCGCGCGGCCCGCTTGGGCAAAGGAAGGAGACACCTGCATGCTGCTGGCCCTGCTACTGATGATCGCGCTGCTACTGGCAGCCGGTGCCGTGCTGATCTGGCAGGTCAGCATCATCTTCAGCATCGAGATCGAGGACGGACAGCCGCGGGTCCGCCGTGGCGACCCGCCAAAGTCGTTCCAGCACACGGTACGGGACGTGGTTCGCCGCTACGGCATCCAGCACGGTCGCCTGACCGCCGTGCGCCGCCAGCAGGGGCTGCAACTGCGCGGATCGGCCTCGATACCCCGAGAGGCCAGATCCGAACTGCAGCACGCCCTGCAGCGCATCAAGGTAGGCCGCAAGCGCCGCAAGAAGCGGCGCTGACCGAAGCCGTGCCCGTGGCTTGCGCGCCCGCGCCCGCTCCCACACCCGGGGAGACCGGCCAGCACGCCGGGGCCTGGTTCGTCTACCTGCTGGAATGCGCGGGTGGGCGCATCTACACCGGGGTGACACCGCGCCTGGCCGCCCGCATGGCGGCCCATGGCAGCGGCCGCGGTGCCCGTTTCACCCGGATGCACCGGCCCAGGCAGCTGCTCGCCGCGCGGCCTTTTGCCTCTCGTGGCGAGGCGCTGCGCATGGAGCTGCGCATCAAGCGCTACAGCCCCGCCGCAAAACGGGCCCTCGCCCGCGACTGGGCACACGCCGCCAGCATCTGCCGGCTGCCCTCGGCGACGTGACTACTCCAGCGGCTGCTGGCGCGAGTGCCGGAACTGCTCCTGCACCGAGGCGGAAGGCTTGCCGGTCAGCAGGCTCACCACGACGATGGCCACGGTCGCGAAGATAAAGCCGGGCAGCAACTCGTAGACGTCGAACAGCCCGCCCTCGGCCTGGTTCCAGAGGATCACGGTAACCGCGCCGACCACCATGCCGGCCAGCGCCCCGTTGCGCGTCATCCGCGACCAGTACAGCGCGAGGATGATCACCGGGCCAAAGGCCGCGCCAAAGCCGCCCCAGGCGTAGGCCACCAGGTCCAGCACCCCGGCCTCCGGCGCCATCGCCAGCAGCAGGGCCACCAGCGACACGCCCAGTACGGCGGCACGGCTGATCCACACCAACTCGGTCGCCCCCGCCTCGGTGCGCAGGATGCCGCGGTAGAAGTCGTTGGTGATCGCACTGGCGGAGACGATCAGCTGCGAGTCGATGGTGCTCATGATCGCGGCGAGGATCGCCGCCATCAGGATGCCCGCCACCCACGGGTTGAACAGCGCGCGGATCAGCTCAATCAGCACGGTCTCGCCGTCCGCCAGCGGCGCGTCGGCAAAGTAGGCGATCCCCATGTAGCCCGTGGCCACCGCGCCAATCAGGGCCAGGACCATCCAGGTCATGCCGATCAGCGTGGCGCGCGGCACGTCGCGCTCGGAGCGCAGCGCCATGAAGCGCGCCAGGATATGCGGCTGGCCGAAATAGCCCAGCCCCCAGGCCAGCAGCGAGATCATGCCGAGGAAGGTCATGCCCTGCAGCACCTGCACATGCGTCGGATCCACGGCGGCGACCTCGCTCTGCACACTGCCCCAGCCACCGACCAGCACCACCGCGAACATCGGCACCACCAGGAGCGTCAGGAACATCAGGATGCCCTGCAGGAAGTCGGTCCAGCTGACCGCCAGGAAGCCACCCAGGAAGGTGTAGCTGATGATCACGATGGCGCCGACCCACACGGCGGTCTCGTAATCCATGCCGAACGAGCTCTGGAACAGCAGACCGCCCCCGACCAGCCCGGCCGAGATATACAGGGTGAAGAACACCAGGATCACGATCGCGGAGACCACGCGCAGGATACGCGTGCGGTCCTCGAAGCGGTTCTCGAGGAAGTCCGGGATGGTCAGGGAGTCCTTCGCCAGCGCGGTGAAGCGGCGCAGGCGCCCGGCCACGAACAGCCAGTTCAGCAGCGCCCCGACCACCAGCCCGACCCCGATCCACAACTCGGACAGGCCGGACACGTAGACCGCACCGGGCAGCCCCAGCAGCAGCCACCCGCTCATGTCCGAGGCCCCGGCACTCAGTGCGGCCACCCCCGGTCCCAGGCGGCGCCCGCCGAGCACATAGTCCGACAGCGTGGTGGTCGTGCGGTAGGCCGCAATCCCGAGGATCAACATCGCCGCCAGATAGGCGGCAAAGGTCACCAGGGTGGGCATCGGCATGTTGATCTCCATGGAGCGTCTCCTCGTATCAGGCCGATGGCCCTTGTTGTTGTGGTACTCGGTCGCGTCTCGATCAAGTGTAGAGGACGCCGTGCCGCCCGGCGGCCTCGCGTCGTCAGTGCGGCGTGATCCTCACGCTCTGCTCAGTCGGCCGCCGCCAGCAGGCTGGCGTTGCCGCCGGCGGCCGTCGTATCGATGCACAGGTGGCGCTCCACCACAAAGCGTTCGGGCGCGATCAGGGCGGTTTCCAGCGCAACGATCGGCCCGTCCCGCTGTGCCAGCGCCTGACGCAGCGCTCGGGTCCAGTCGCTCACGCCGGCTGCGGCCACCGCGACCAGCCCCTCCAGCGCGGCCAGTGCGTCCGGTTCCAGCGCGCCGTCGATCCCGACCAGCGGCACGCCCTTCCCGTGCAGCGCGCGCGCCGCGCGCTCGGCCCCCGGCGCCAGCATGATCACCGGGCAGCCCGCCCCCAGCGCCTGCACCGCCTGCGCCAGCGCGATCTCCGCACCCTGGCCCAGGCAGAGCACCGGACCGCGCGGATACAGGCGCAGACGATTGCTCTCGCCGGTCGGACCCGGCAGCGTCTGCGGACTGGTGTCGAAGGCCGCGGTCTCCGCCAGGGCCTTGCGTAGCAGACCCGTGCGCTCGGGCAGCGCCTCGCGCAGCAGGTGCATGCGGTCGGTGCGCTTGGCCCAATCGCTCCCGTCCAGGGCATCCAGGGCCTGCTGCAGGCGCTGCGGGGCCACCCATTCCTCCTGCGCGCCCGCCTCCGGCGGGTCCGGCCGCTCCGCGGCAATGGACGTGCGACGGGCAAAGCGCGTCAGGTACAGCGGCCCGCCCGCCTTCGGCCCGGTGCCGGAGAGCCCCTCGCCGCCGAACGGCTGCGAGCCGACGATGGCGCCGATCTGGTTGCGATTGACGTACTGGTTGCCCACACGCAGGCGTTCCACCACCTGCTGCACGCGGTCGTCGATGCGGGTATGCAGACCGAAGGTCAGGCCATAGCCGCGGGCGTTGATGGCATCCACCACCGCATCCAGCTCGCGGGCCCGAAAGCGCGCCACGTGCAGCACCGGCCCGAACACTTCGCGCTCCAGCTCGCCGATCCCGGACAACCGGACGATGGACGGTGCGACAAAGCGACCGTTCTCCGGCACCAGCAGGGACTTCAGCAGCCGCCCCTGCTCCTCCTGCGTCCGCAGGTAGTCGCGGATATCCGCCTGCGCCTCGGCATCGATCACCGGCGAGACGTCTGTCGCCAGCTGCCAGGGATCGCCGATGCTCAGCGCGTCCATCGCGCCCTGCAGCATCTCCAGCAGGCGGTCGTAGGCCTCGTCCTGCACGTAGAGCATGCGCAGTGCCGAGCAACGCTGCCCGGCGGACTGGAAGGCGGAGGCCAGGATGTCGCGCACCGCCTGCTCGGTCAGCGCGGAGCTATCCACGATCATCGCGTTCAACCCGCCGGTCTCCGCGATCAGGACCGCACCCGGCCCGGCGTTGTCCGCCAGGCTGCGGTGAATCCGCTGCGCGACCTCGGTGGAACCGGTAAAGCAGACCCCGGCAATGCGCGGGTCGGCGGTCAGCGGCCCGCCCACCGTCGGGCCATCGCCCGGCAGCAGCTGCAGGGCCGACTGCGGGAGACCGGCGGCGCGCATCAGCTCCACCGCGCGGGCGGCGATCAGCGGGGTCTGCTCGGCCGGTTTGGCAACCACGGTATTGCCCATGGCCAGGGCCGCGGCGACCTGCCCGGTGAAGATCGCCAGGGGGAAATTCCAGGGACTGATGCAGACGAACACGCCGCGTGGCTCCAGCTCCGCCTCCTGCCCCAGGCGTTCGGCCTCGCCCGCGTAGTAGCGCAGGAAATCGACCGCCTCGCGCACCTCGGCAATGCCGTCCCAGACGGTCTTGCCGGCCTCGCGGTTGGCCAGTGCGATCAGTTCCGGGGCATGTTCCTCGTAGCAGTCCGCGATCGCCCGCAGCAGATCGGCGCGCGCCGTCACCGGGTGCGCCGACCAGTCGACGAACCCGGACAGGGCCGTCCCCAGCGCCTGTTCGACCTCCGCCGCCGTGGCCTCGCGGACCTCGCCGACCACGGCACCGGGATCGGAGGGGGAGACCGCAACGCGCGGCGCGCCCTGCGCCGCGTGACCTTCCACCAGCATGGGTGCGGCCTGCCACTGCGTCTGCGCGAACGCCTCGCGCGCGGCCAGCAGCGGCAGGATGGAGGCCGGCTCGTTGACGCGGTACCCGCGCGAGTTCTGTCGCTGTGGCCGGTAGAGATCGACCGGGTCACGGATGGCCGGGTTGGCCACGGCGTCGCCCAGCGCGTCCAGGTCGGCGATGGGATCGCGCGCGATCTCCGCGGGCGGGATGCTGCTGTCCACCACCTGGTTGACGAACGAGCTGTTGGCGCCATTCTCCAGCAGGCGCCGCACCAGATAGGCCAGCAGGTCGCGGTGCGCCCCCACCGGCGCGTAGATGCGGCAGCGGGTGCCGGCCGTCGCCTTGACGATCGCGTGCACCGATTCCCCCATGCCGTGCAGGCGCTGGAATTCGAAGCCGTCACGGGCGTCGCCGGCCATCGCCAGCACCGCCGCGCAGGTGTGCGCATTGTGGGTAGCAAACTGCGGGTAGATGCGGTCGCGCCGGTCCAGCAGCATCTGCGCACAGGCGATGTAGCTGACATCCGTGTTGACCTTGCGGGTGAAGACCGGGAAGCGTTCCACGCCCAGCTCCTGGGCCTGCTTGATCTCGGTATCCCAGTAGGCGCCCTTGACCAGACGCACCATGATGCGCCGGTCCAGCCGCTGCGCCAGCGCATACAGCGCCTCGATCACCGGGGCCGCGCGGCGGCCGTAGGCCTGTACGACCACGCCAAAGCCGTCCCAGCCCTTCAGCTCCGGGTCCGCCAGCAGGGCCTCGATCACGTCCAGCGACAGGTCCAGACGGTCCTGCTCCTCGGCGTCGATATTGAACCCGATGCCGGCGCGCGCGGCCTGACGCGCCAGCTCCTGCGCCCGCGGCACCAGCTCCGCCATGACCGTCGCGCGCTGGGTGTACTCGTAGCGCGGGTGCAGCGCGGAGAGCTTGACCGAGATGCCGGGGCTGGAGCGCACGTCGCCTTGCGCCTGGTTCGCGATCTCGGCGATCGCCGTGGCATAGGCCTGGTGATAGCGGCGGGCATCGGCATCGGTGCGCGCGGCCTCGCCCAGCATGTCGTAGGAATAGGTGTAGCCCTCGCGTTCCCTCTCGCGGGCATTGCGCATGCCCTGGGCGATGGTCTCGCCAAGCACGAACTGGCGACCGAGCAGCTTCATCGACTGCGCGACGGCCGTGCGCACCAGCGGCTCGCCGACACGCCGGATCAGGCCGCGCAGGGCGGCGGCCGGGCGCTGCGGATCGTCGTTCAGCACCTTGCCGGTCAGCATCAGCGCCCAGGTCGAGGTATTCACCAGCGGGGACGACGAGTGCCCGAGGTGGGCTGCCCAGTCGGAGGGCTCGATCTTGTCCTGGATCAGTTCGTCGATGGTCTCGGCATCCGGCACCCGCAGCAGCGCCTCCGCCAGGCACATCAGGCCGACCCCCTCCTCGGTGGACAGGCCGTACTCGGCCAGGAAGCTCTCCATCATCGACGGCGTGGTCTCGGCGCGTACCCGCTCGACGATGCGCGCGGCCTCCGCCGCGATGCGGGCGCGGGCCTCGGCATCCATCCGGATGCCGCCGCGCAACTCCCGCAGTACGGCCGCCTCGTCGGCCGTGTAGGCCTCACGGATGCGGGCGCGGTGGGGATCGGACGCCGGGTCGCGTGTCGGGTGCGGGCGGGTGTGGGGCTGCGTCATCGGCCTGCTCCTGCGGTGCCGGGGTTGGCTCGACCGGGCGCCGCCCTCTGACTGGAAGCATAGACGGGCGCGTCCGGGGTCCTCGGGGCCCCAGGGTCAAAGATGCCCCGTCTTCACGTAGATCAGGGTCTCCTGTTCCACCCAGGGATTGTGCTGGCTCAGGTGCGGGCTGCGAATCCACGTGCCGGCGGGGTAACGCCCGTGCTCGTCGATGAATTCACCGGACAGCACCAAGATCTCCTCCCCGCCCCAGTGCCGATGGGGCTGGAAATGTTCGCCGGTCGGCCAGTGCACCAGGGCGGTGTGCTCGGTCCCGAAGCTGTGCAAATGCAGGACCCGCAACCCGCCGATGCCCGGCTGGAAGGGCGCCGAACGGGTATCCACCACCACCTTGTCGCGGTCCTCCGGGGCGAACTGCTCAAGCTTCACGAACAATGTGCAGCCGGGGTCCGAATGCGGCGCGTGGCGGGAACCGGGCGGGTTGCGCAGGTAGGTCCCGGCGGGATAGTCCCCGGCCTCGTCGGAGAACACGCCGTCCAGAACCAGGATCTCTTCGCCCAGTGCATGGGTGTGCGGCGGGAAGCGGGCACCCGGCTGGAACTGGACAATGCTGGTCGCACGGCCCGCTTCCGCCAGCTCGCGTTCCAGCGGCTTGCGCACCACGCCTTCGGCGCGGCTGCCGCTCCACGACATGGCGGCCGTCTCCACCACCACCGGCTGCTGCAGATCCAGATTCAGGGCTTCCATCGCGCGCTCCGTTCACCTCCCCAGTCGAACACGCGACCCGCTGTTAGTTCCTGGACAGGCAGAGCAGGCCCTCAGTGGTGGTGCCCTTCGCGCCCCGGATGATGACCATGATGGTCGTGATGGCCGCCCCCGGAATGCGCCCCTGGCGAGCCACCGGACTCGCCCTGATAGCCACGGGCCTCTCGATAGCGCGCCTTCTGCTCCGCGTCGAGCAGCGCGTCCATCTCCAGGTGGTAGGACAGATGCACGTGGCGCAGGCGGCCACGCAGCTCGCCGATCTCGACGGTCAGCGACTCGATGGTCGCGCTGCTGATCTCGCCTTCCGCGAAGCGCGCATCCAGCTCCCGCTCCCGCTCCACGATGCGCCGGCCGAGATCACGCGCCTGCTCCCGCATCGCCGCGAACAGGCGCTCGGTCTCGCGCCGCTGCTCGGGCGTCAGCTCCAGCGAGTCGGCCACCTCCAGCACATGCATCGGCCCCGGATAGCCATGCAGTTCGGCCGGCAGCGCCATGCCCATACCCCGCCCTTCCAGCAAATCCTCGGTCTCCTGCGCGGAGAGTGCCTTGATCTCGCGTGCCTGCAATTCGGAGTACGGATTGGCCGCAGCCGGCGCCGCAACGGCCAGAGCAAGCCCCACAACCAGCCCCCCGGAAAAGCGGAACATACGATGCATGATGGAACCCTCGACGGTGAAAAGTTTTCGCATTGTAGATCACGGGCGATCTCGGGGCGCGGGATCACTACGGGACGTCTAGACTCCAGAGCGGCACCCAGAACAACCAAAACAGAAAGGACGCGACATGCTGATTATCGGACTGATTGTGGTCGTTGCCGCGCTGGTGTTCGCCACGGCCAAACTGCGCGTGCACCCGTTCCTGGCCCTGCTGATCGCCGCCTTTGTGATGGCGATCATCGGCGGCATCGCCCCGCGCGAGGCCATCAGCGTCATCAACGACGGCTTCGGCAGCACCCTGGGCTATATCGGCATCGTGATCGCGCTGGGCACGATCATCGGGGTGATCCTCGACCGCACCGGTGCGGCCGTGGTGATGGCGGAGGCAATCATCCGCACGCTGTCCGACCGCTTCCCCACCCTGACGGTATCGATCATCGGCTACATCGTGTCCATCCCGGTGTTCTGCGACTCGGGCTACGTGATCCTGAACTCGCTGAAGAACGCCCTGGCCAAGACTGCCGGCATCTCGGTGGTCGCCATGAGTGTCGCGCTGGCCACCGGCCTGTTCGCCACCCACAACTTCGTGCCGCCCACCCCCGGGCCGATCGCGGCCGCCAGCAATGTCGGCATCGCCGATGCGCTGGGCCTGGTGATCCTGGTCGGCCTGTTCGTGTCCGCGGTGGCGGCCGCCGTCGGCTGGCTGTGGGCCAGCCGCTACGCGAAGGCCAACGACGACGAGCTGCTGGAACCGGACCCGATCAGCGAAGCGACTGGCCAGGAGATCGAGAAGGAAGAGATCAAGCTGGAGCATCGCCCGACGACCCTGGGCGCCTTCATGCCCATCCTGGCGCCGATCGTACTGATCTCCATCGGCTCGGTGGCCGCGCTGGCCACCCGCGATAGCGACCCCGGCATGCTCGCCGCGGCCCTGATCTTCCTTGGCACCCCGGTGGTGGCGCTGGCGATCGGCGTGATCTTCGCGCTGCTGCTGATCAAGGGGGCCGGCATCAAGGACCGCTTCCACCAGATGACGGTGGACGCGATCCTGCTGGCCGCGCCGATCATCCTGATCACCGGCGCGGGCGGCGCCTTCGGCAACGTGCTGCGCGAGACCCCGATCGGCGATCAGCTGGGCGACCTGCTGAGCGGCCTGGGCCTGGGCCTGCTGGTGCCGTTCCTGATAGCGGCTGCTCTGAAATCCGCACAGGGCTCGTCCACCGTGGCACTGGTCACCGCGTCCAGCATGATCGCGCCGATGTTGGCCTCGCTGGGCCTGGATTCCACCATGGGCATGGTCCTGGCGGTGATGGCCGTGGGTGCCGGCGCGATGACCGTCTCGCACGCGAATGACAGCTTCTTCTGGGTGGTCACCCAGTTCAGCCGCATGAAGGTGTCCACCGCGTACAAGGCGTTCACCACCGCCACGCTGCTGCAGGGCATCAGCGCAATGATCACCATCTACATCCTGGGGCTGATCTTTGTCTAGGGGGACGCTGACCAATCGGCACGCTCGCGTTGGTGCCCCCTGTTTCCCGAGACAAGGCGCGTCGTGCAGCAGTTAATGGTCCTACCCGCAAGCGGCGCAACGCAGGATCGGGGAACAGGGGGCACCAACCCCGAAGGGGCTCGGCCGATTCTGCGCGCTGACGGCGTTGCAGCTCGCTCATGTAGCTCGGCTACACTTCACTCACCGCGCCTTGTCAGCGCGCAGAGTCGACTCGAGCGCGAACGTGCCGATTAGTCAGCGTCCCCCTGGTCATTTCCGGGTGGTGGTGTGCCCGGACAGCTACAAGGGAAGCCTCGAAGCCGAGGACGTGGCGGCCGCCATGGCCCGGGGCGTGCACGCGACCCGCCCGGATGCCCGGATACGCGCCCTGCCCATGGCCGACGGTGGCGAGGGCACGGCCCGTCTGGTCAGCCATACCCTCGGCTGGGCCTGGCACCTGTCCGACGTGACCAGCCCCACCGGCACCCACCTGAGTGCCGGCTGGGGCTGCGATCATCGCGAGCGGCGCGCGGTGATCGATGTCGCCTCCGCCTGCGGCCTGGACCGGATCCCCGATGATCGCCAAGACCCCTGGCAGCTCCACAGCTTCGGGGTCGGCGAGTTGATGCTGGCCGCCCTGGACGCGGGCGCCGAACACCTGCTGATCGGTCTCGGCGGCAGCGGCACGGTGGACGGCGGCGCGGGCATGCTGGCCGCGCTGGGCGTGCGTTTCCTCGATGCGCAAGGGCAGCGCCTGCCGCCCCACCCCGCGGGCCTCGCGGATCTACAACGGGTGGACTTCGACACACTGGACCCGCGCCTGGCCCGCGTCGACATCACCGTCCTGAACGACGTCGACAACCCGCTGACCGGGCCGCATGGCGCGGCGGCCGTGTTCGGACCGCAAAAGGGCCTGAAGACCGCAGACATCCCGGCCATGGATGCCCACATGGAGCGCCTGGCCGCCGCCATCGAGGCCGCGGGGCAGTTGCAGCGGCCCGTCGACACCCCGGGGGCGGGCGCCGCCGGCGGGCTCGGCTTCGCGCTGGACTGCGTTCTCGGCGGCCGCGCCCGCATGGGGGCCGGCTATCTGGCCGAGCTGATCGGACTGGATGCCGCGCTGCGGGAGGCCGACCTGGTCATCACCGGCGAGGGCCAGCTCGACGGCCAGACCTCGCACGGCAAGGTCGTCGCCGAGGTGGTACGTCGCGCCCGCGAGCATCAGGTGCCGGTCGTGGCGGTGGCCGGCTCCATCGCCTGCGACGCGGCCGAGCTGGCGGCCGTTGGCCTGAGCGATGCCCGCGCCCTGTGCGATGGCAGCATCACCCTGGACGAGGCTCTGGCCCACCCCGCGCGCTACATCGCCGAGCGTACCCGCACTCTGGTCGAGGCCCGTCACCCGACAGATTCACCATCCGCACCGGACTGAACATCATCCCACTGAACGCGCTCGTACGTGATGACGTTGAGCTGAGAGGCCGGGCGCCTGGCGTCAGACGGCGACGTCGGCCAGGTGGCCCTTGCCTTCCAGCCAGGCGCGGCGTTCGGAGGCGCGCTTCTTGCCGAGCAGCATGTCCATCAGTTGCTGGGTGTCGTCGGCGGCGTCCAGGGTGAGCTGTACCAGGCGCCGGGTGTCCGGGTTCATGGTGGTCTCGCGCAGCTGTAGGGGGTTCATCTCGCCCAGGCCCTTGAAGCGGGTCACGGAGACCTTGCCCTTCATCTTCTCCGCCTCGATGCGTTCCAGCACGCCGGCCTTCTCGTCGTCGTCCAGCGCGTAAAAGGTCTGCTTGCCGACGTCCACGCGATAAAGCGGCGGCATCGCGATGTAGATATGCCCCCGCTCCACCAGCGGGCGGAAGTGCCTCAGGAACAGCGCGCACAGGAGGGTGGCGATGTGCGCGCCGTCGGAGTCGGCGTCGGCCAGGATGCAGACCTTGCCGTAGCGCAGCCCGTCGAGGCTGGTCTGCCCCGGATCCACGCCCAGGGCCACGGAGATGTCATGGATCTCCTGGGAACCCAGCACCTGGTCGGGATCGACCTCCCAGGCATTCAGGATCTTGCCACGCAGCGGCATGATCGCCTGAAAGTCGCGGTCACGCGCCTGCTTGGCGGAGCCGCCGGCCGAGTCGCCCTCGACCAGGAACAGCTCGGTGCGCTCCAGGTCCTGGCTGGCGCAGTCGGCCAGCTTGCCCGGCAGGGTCGGCCCCTGAGTGACCTTCTTGCGCACCACCTTGCGCCCGGCACGGCTGCGCTTCTGCGCGTTCTGGATCGCCAGATCGGCAATGCGCTCGCCCTGCTGCGGGTGCTGGTTCAGCCACAGGCTGAAGGCATCCTTGACCACGCCGGAGACAAACGGCGCGGCCTGGCGCGAGGACAGGCGTTCCTTGGTCTGCCCGGCAAACTGCGGGTCCTGAATCTTGAACGACAGCACGCTGGAGACCCGCTCCCAGACATCCTCCGGCGCCAGCTTGATCCCGCGCGGCAGCAGGCTGCGGAACTCGCAGAACTCGCGCACGGCATCCGTCAGACCGGTGCGCAGGCCGTTCACGTGCGTGCCACCCTGAGTCGTCGGGATCAGGTTCACGTAGCTCTCGCTGACCACCTCGCCGCCCTCCGGCAGCCAGGTGACCGCCCAGTCGGCAGCCTCGGTGGCCCCGGAGACCGAGCCCATGAATGGCTCCTCCGGCACACGATCGAGGCCATCCAGGGCCTCCACCAGATAGTCGCGCAGCCCCGCCTGATAGCACCACTCGCAGGCCTCGCCGGTGGTCTCGTCGCGGAACGTGACCGTCAGGCCCGGGCACAGCACGGCCTTGGCGCGCAGGATGTGCTTGAGCTTTGGCACCGAGAACTTCGCCGAATCGAAGTACTGCGGGTCCGGCCAGAAATGCAGTGTGGTGCCGGTATTGCGCTTGCCGACCTCCCCCACCGCCTCCAGGTCCTGGGTCTTGTGGCCGCCGGCGAAGGCCATACGGTACTCGCGCCCGTCGCGCTTGATCTGCACCTCGAGCTGCTGTGACAGCGCATTGACCACCGAGACGCCCACCCCGTGCAGACCCCCGGAGAACTGGTAGTTCTTGTCGGAAAACTTCCCGCCCGCATGCAGCGTGGAGAGGATCACCTCGACCCCCGGGCGGTTCTCGCGCGGGTGCAGATCCACCGGCATGCCGCGGCCGTCATCCGACACGGAGACCGAGTCGTCCTTGTGCAGGACCACGTCGATCCGCTTCGCGTGGCCGCTGATCGCCTCGTCCACCGAGTTGTCGATCACCTCCTGCGCCAGATGGTTCGGGCGGGTGGTGTCGGTGTACATGCCCGGGCGCTTACGCACCGGGTCCAGCCCCTCGAGGACCTCGATATCGGATGCGGAATAGCTCACACAGGAACCCCTTTATTGATCATGCCCTTTGCCGAACCCGGCCTTCTGAACAGGCACCGTCATTGCGAGGAGCGAAGCGACGAAGCAACCTCCCAACGAACCCCCCGGCGTTGGTCCGGGCCAGCGCCGGGACCGTCCACGGAGATCGCCACGCGCCTGCGGCGCTCGCGATGACGGTGCCTTTACCTCGTCCTTGCGAGGAACCAAAGGCGACGAAGGAACCCCTCAACGCAAGCCCCGACGTCCGCGCCTGCCGGCGCCGGGGCCACACGCATGGATCGCCACAGCGCTGCGCGCCCCGCGATGACGAGGGTGGCGGGTTTCGTTACCGGCGTGTCCCCTCGTCCCGGACTGTGCGCAGCGTACCAAAGCCCGCGGGGGAAAGGCTGCTTGCAATCCCGGGGCCGATCCCAACAATGCAGGACAGATTCCGTATCCCCGTCTTCACAGGAGGTTTCCGATGGAAGGAGCCGCGAGCATCACTGGCAACGACATCCTCGACGTGACCCAGGAGGATTTCCAGCAGGCCGTGCTGGACGAATCCCACAAGCGCCCGGTCGTGGTGGATTTCTGGGCCGCCTGGTGCGGGCCCTGCCAGCAGCTGATGCCGCTGCTGCAGCAACTGGCCGCGCAGTACGCCGGCAAGTTCCGCCTGGCCAAGGTCAACAGCGACGAGCAGCAGGCCCTGGCGCAGCAGTACGGTGTGCGCAGCCTGCCCACGGTGATGATCTTCCGTCACGGCAAGCCGGTGGACCAGTTCATGGGCGTGCAGCCGGAGCCGAACATCCGCGCGATGATCGACCAGTACCTGGAGAAGCCCTCCGACAAGCTGATCGAGAAGGCCCGCGAACAGGCCCAGGCCGGAGACACGGACGCGGCCCTCGCCACGCTGCGCGCGGCGCTGGAAGAGGACCCGGACAACGGCGACCTGCGCATCGAGCTGGCCCGCGCGCTCGCCCAGGCCGGCGACCCGGAGGCCGCCGAGGCCGAGCTCGGCAAGCTCCCGCTGGACCAGAGCGAAAAGGAAGAGGCGAAGGCCCTGCGTGCCCGCCTGGTATTCGCCAAGACGGCCGCCGGCATCGACCCGCAGGCGCTGGCACAGGAGCTGCAGGAAGGCGATCCGCGCCCCGAGGCACTGGAGCAGATGGCCGCCTACGCGATGCTGTCCGGCCGCGCCGAGGAGGCGCTGGGGCTGTACCTGCAACTGATGAAACAGCACCGCTCCTACAACGAAGGTGCCGGCCAGAAGGGCCTGCTGGCCGCGTTCGAGGTCCTCGGCAACGATCACCCGCTGGTCGGTCAGTTCCGCCGGCAGATGGCCTCGCTGCTGTACTGACCGGGCTCCGGTTGCCGTCACAGCATCCTTGCAGACGGCTACGGCTTCGAAGTCGCCCCGTCGGCCAGAGGGCTGGCCTCCTGCAGCACGCGGCAAGCCCCCCGTAGGAGCCGAGCCCCCTCGGCGATTGGCGCGGGGATTCGCGAGCAGGCTCGCTCCCACAAAGGGGCCCTTCCCGGGTGGGTCGAGCCGGGCCGCTGGCTGCGGCCCGGTCGACGTCCGGATCAGTTGCTGCCGAGGATGCGCTCGATCACGGCCTGCGGTTCCTGGTAACCGGAGAGCTGCTGGCCACCCTCGGTGATCAGCGCCGGGGTGCCGCGCAGGCCGAGCTGCTGCCCCATGGCCATGTGCTGATCCTGCGGCGTGGCGCAGCTGCCGTCGATATCGTTCAGCTTGTCGCCTTCCTTGGCCCGGTCCATCGCCTCTTCGCGATCCTCCGCGCACCAGATACGGTCCATGATCTCCGGGGAATCACGTCCCAGCACCGGGAACATCAGGTAACGCACCTTGATCCCGGCCGACAGATACTCCGGCAGGTCCTGATGGATCTCGCGGCAGTAGGGGCAGTTCGGATCGGTGAAGATGTTCAGCACGCCCCGGGTCTCTCCGTTCGGCGAGTAGGTCACCAACTCGCTGTCGTCGATGGCGGCGAACATGTCCGCGCGCACGCCGCTGAGCGCGGACTGGGTCAGGTTTTCGCGGGTCTCCAGGTCGACCATGTTGCCCTGGATCAGATAGCGCCCGTCCTCGGAGACATAGAGGATATCGGTGCCGTAACGGACCTCAAAGACACCTTCCATCGGCGTCTCGCGGATGCTGTCGATCTCGGTATCCGGGATGACCCGGGCCATGTATTCCTCGATGGCCTCGGTGGCCATGAGCGGGGTACTGATGACGGCCAGGGCCGCGGCAAGGGGAAGAGCGCGTTTCAGGGACATGGATTCTCTCGTATCGATACAAAAAAGCGGCGCCAGTTTACCAGCCTCGCGGGGGTATCCCCGGGCCATCTGGCGGAGTCCGGTAATAGACGTCAGCCGCGGGGATGATGTTCCGCATGCAGGCTCTGCAAGCGGGCGCGCGCGACGTGGGTATAGATTTGTGTGGTCGACAGGCTGCTGTGGCCCAGCAGCATCTGCACCACGCGCAGGTCCGCCCCGTGGTCCAGCAGATGCGTGGCAAATGCATGGCGCAGGGTGTGCGGCGACAGCGGCGACTCGATGCCGGCACGGCGCGCGTGAGCCTTGATGCGGTACCAGAAGGCCTGACGCGTGAGCCCGCCGCCACGCCGGGTGACGAACACCGCCTCGCAGGGCGGGTGACCGTCCATCAGGTCCGGCCGTGCCTCGCGCTGATAGCGAGCCAGCCAGTGGGCCGCCTCCTCGCCCAGTGGGATCAGGCGTTCCTTGTCGCCCTTGCCGGTAATGCGCACCACGCCCTGCCGACTATTCACCTCCGACTGCTCCAGCCCCACCAGTTCGGAGACCCGCAGTCCGGTGGCATACATCAGTTCCAGCATCGCGCGATCCCGCAACCCGACCGCATCGTCGATATCGGGGGCCCGCAGCAGGGCCTCCACCTGGGCCTCGGACAGGCTGTCCGGCAACGGGCGCCCGGCCCGGGGGGACTCGATCCCGGCGCTCGGATCATCCTCGCGCTCGCCCTGGTGGACCAGATAGCGATAAAAACGCCGGATGCTGGACAGTGCCCGGGTGATGGACTTCGGCCGTGCCCCGGCCTGCATGCGGGCGCTGACATAGCCCAGGAGATCGGCCGCACGGGCGGATTCCAGGCTTGCCCCCCTGGGTTCCAGCCAGTGCGCCAGACCCTCCAGATCGCGCCGGTAGGCCGACAGGGTGTGGTCGGACAGACCCTCGACCGCCCAGAGCTCGTCCAGGAAACGGTCGAGGGCCGGAGATGCCGCCGTGGCGACGCTCACGCGTTACTGGCCACCAGGTTTCCCGGCATTGCCCGGGGCGTCCGGGTTCTCCGCGCGGAACTTGCCGGCCAGGTTCTCGAAGACCTTGGTCAGTTCCAGCGGCAGCGGGAAGAAGATGGTGTTGGCGTTGCCGTTGGTCGACATGTCGGACATCGTCTGCATGTAGCGCAGTTGCAGCGAAGAGGGGCTGGCCTCCATCTGCTGCGCCGCCTGCACCAGCTTTTCGGCCGCCTGCAGTTCGCCCTCGGCGTGGATGACCTTGGCGCGGCGTTCGCGCTCGGCCTCGGCCTGGCGCGCGATCGCGCGGATCATGGAGTCGTCCAGGTCGACATGCTTGATCTCGACATTGGTGACCTTGATGCCCCAGGCGTCGGTCTGGGCATCGAGGATCTCCTGGATGTCGTTGTTCAGCTTGTCGCGCTCGGAGAGCATCTCGTCCAGATCATGCTTGCCGAGCACCGAGCGCAGCGTGGTCTGCGCGAGCTGGCTGGTGGCGGCGTAGTAGTCCTCCACCTGGATCACCGACTTGGCGGAATCCACCACGCGGAAGTACAGCACCGCGTTCACGCGTACCGTCACGTTGTCCTGCGAGATCACGTCCTGGCTGGGCACGTCGAGCGTGATGATGCGCAGGTCGATCCGCACCATCTGCTGGATGCCCGGGATCACGATGATCAGACCCGGACCCTTCACCGACTGAAAACGGCCGAGGAAGAAGATGACGCCGCGCTCGTACTCGCGCAGCACCTTGATCGACATCACGATGATGGCGACCAGGATGACTAGCGGGACGACAAAGAAACCGAGATCGTTCATGTCCTGCTCCTTCTGCGTTATGGGCTCGGCGGCGACCGGTCAGCCGGTCGTGGCAGTGCCCGGGGTGTCTTCTTCAGTCACGGGTTCGACCCGCAGCCTGAGTCCTTCGATCGCGGTCACGCGCACCTTCTGTCCCTCGCGGACCGGTGCCGAGGTCTCCGCGTTCCACTGTTCGCTGTGGACCCAGACCCGACCGCTGCGATCGAAGTCCTCGCGCGCCTCGCCGATCATGCCGATCATCTCTTCATAGCCGGTGGCGGGCTTCTTGCCGCGCAGGCTGAACAGCCGTCCCAGCACCCAGACGGACAGGATGCCGATGGCGATGGCCGTGCCGATCACCAGTGGCAGGGCCACGTTCAGGTTGGGGTCGTCCCACAGAATGATGGAACCGGTTGTGAATGCCACGATGCCTCCTATGCCCAGCGCCCCGAAACTGGGCACGAAGGCCTCCGCAATCATGAAGATCATGCCCAGCAGCATCAGCGCCAGGCCCGCATAGTTCACCGGCATCACCTGCAGCGCAAAGAACGCCAGGATCAGCGCGATCGAACCGATCACGCCGGGGTAGATCGCGCCCGGGTTGGCCAGTTCGAAGATGATGCCGTAGATCCCCAGCAGCATCAGGATATAGGCGATGTTCGGGTTGGTGATCACGGACAGCAACTGGGTACGCCAGTCCGGATCCATGCGCACGATCTCCAGCCCTTCGGTCGCCAGCGTGCGCTCGCCGTCGTGCATGCGCACGGTATGCCCGTCGATCTGGGCGAGCAGGTCGCTCAGGTTGTCCGCCACGAAGTCGATGACGTTCTGCTCCAGCGCGGCGGTCGCGGTCAGGTTGGAGCCCTCGCGTACGGTCTCTTCCGCCCAGTCGGCATTGCGTCCGTAGCGTTCCGCCAGGCCGCGGATATAGGACACCGCGTCCTCCAGGACCTTGCGCTCCATCGCGTCGCCGCCGCGGCGCGGGGCCGGGTCGTCCTCCAGCAGTTCCTCCTCGCTGGCGGGTTCGACCTCGCCGTTGTCGGCTCCATTCTCATCCGCAGGCTCATCCGCCGCGTCCGTTTCGTCGTCGCGCGCCTCGCCATTGGCCTCGTCGGTTTCCGTATCGTCGCGCGCGTCCTCGTCCGGCTCCGGCGGGTCCATGCCCGGGAGCCCGCCGCCGCCCATCTGCACCGGGGTGGCCGAGCCCAGATTGGTGGCCGGGGTCATGGCCGCGACATGCGACCCGTAAAGCATGTAGGTGCCGGCGCTGGCCGCGCGGGAACCCGCCGGGTGGACATACGTGACCACCGGCACATCCGATTGCAGGATGTTCTTGATGATGCTGCGCATGCTGGAATCCAGACCGCCCGGGGTATCCAGCATCAGGACCAGGATCTCGGCGTCCTCGGCCTCGGCCCGCTCGATCCCCCGGCGGATGTAGTCGCCGGTGGCCGGGCCGATCGCGTCATTCACCGTCAGCAACAGGCCGTGGCGATCCGCGGTCTGGGCCAGGCTCGAAGCGGCCAGCCAGCCGGCCCCGAGCACCAGGAGGGTCAACCACAGCAGGTGGCGCCAGCGGCGCCCTCCGCCCGCTCCTGCCTTGCGTCCAAATGAAACCCGCATGGGCTTCCTCTCCCGTCAGGGTGGATTCGTCGTACACTGCGTGCGCACACGCGACAGCCGACTCATCCACCACGATAAACCAAAGGCCGGACCCGCGCCGAACCCGCAGACCCGCATGGACCCGCAGGCAAAGCAGACCCCGCCCGAGAATCTCGCCGCCGTGATACTGGCCGGCGGTCAGGGCCTGCGCATGGGCGGGCGCAACAAGGGCTGGGTCGAGTATCGGGGCCGCCCCCTGGTCGAACACGCCATCGCGCGCCTGCGCCCCCAGGCGCCGCGCCTGGCCATCAGCAGCAATACCGATATCGACCGTTATCAAGCGCTGGGGTTTCCCGTCCTGACCGATTCCCACGCCGATTATCGCGGCCCGCTGGCCGGGATCGCCGCCGCCTTCGCGGCCTTCCCCGGCCACGCGATCCTGTGCGCGCCGGTGGACGCACCCGCGCTGCCCCTGGACCTGGAATGCCGCCTGCGCCAGGCCCTGGAGACCCACCCGGCGCCCGCCGCCATTGCCCACGACGGCCACCGCCTGCAGCCCCTGTTCGGCCTGCTCGAGCCCGCGGTGGCGACGCGCCTGCAGAGCGATCTCGCGCATGGTTCGCTGGCGGTGGGACGCTGGTTTCACGAGATCGGCGCGATCACGGTGGACTTCTCCGATCAGCCGGAGGCATTCGCCAACATCAACACCCCCGGGGACCTGATGGGCTGAACGCCCCTCGCGCCCCGGCCGGATCTCGCTATACTCGGACGCGCTTAACGCAGGCAGGCCACCATGATCCAGTCCACCTCCAAGCTCCCGCGCATCGGCTTCGCCGCCTGGAGCGGCAGCGGCAAGACCACCCTGCTGAAGGGCGTGATCCCGGCCCTGCGAGCCCGCGGCCTGCGTCCGGCGATGATCAAGCATGCCCACCACGAGTTCGACGTGGACAAGCCGGGCAAGGACAGTCATGAGCTGCGCCATGCCGGCGCCGACCAGATGCTGGTGGCCTCCGGTCGGCGCTACGCCCTGATGGTGGAGACCCCGGAGACCGACGATGGCCGCGTGCCGGACCTGGACATGCTCTGCGGGCGCCTGGACCCGCGTCGCTCCGACCTGATCCTGGTCGAGGGTTTCAAGCAATGGGACCTGCCCAAGATCGAGGTGCATCGGCCGTCGGTGGGCAAGGCCCCGCTGTACCGCGAGATCCCCGGCGTGGTCGCGGTCGCCACCGATGCCGCCACACTGGACTTCGACGGCCCGCTGCTGCCGGTGAATGACCCCGACGCAGTGGCGGCCTTCGTCATCGACTACCTGGACATCCACCCCTGACCCGGAGACCCCCATGCCCGAGGCTGCCCCCGGCTGCGACGAGTTCGATCCCAACGCCAAGACCCTGGAACAGGCCCGTACCGCGATCCTGGAAGCCTGCCAGAGCCTCGAGGAACAGGAGACAGTGGCGCTGGAGCAGGCCCTCGGGCGGACCCTGGCGGAACCCCTGGCCGCGCGCATCGACGTGCCGCCGGCCGCGGTCTCCGCGATGGATGGCTACGCCCTGCGCGCGACGGACGCCGCCAAGGGTGCGCGCCTGGCACTGGTGGGCACCTCGGCGGCCGGGCACCCCTGGGATGGCGAACTGCAACCAGGCCAGTGCGTGCGCATCCTGACCGGCGCGGTGATCCCGGACGGGGCCGAACTGGTCGTGATGCAGGAGCAGGTGGAACGGGACGACGCCACCATCCTACTGCAAAACGGTGACCTCGCCACGGGCCACAACATCCGCGGCCCGGGTGGCGACACCGCCGCCGGGACCCCGCTGTATGCCGCCGGGACAACCCTGGGCGCCGCCGAGATCGGGGTGCTGGCGAGCCAGGGCATTGCCCGGGTGAAGGTACTGCGCCGGCCGCGCGTGGCCTTCTTCTCGACCGGGGACGAACTGGTGCCCGTGGATCAGCCACTGGGCCCGGGGCAGATCCATGACAGCAACCGCCACACCCTGTGGGCGCTGCTCGCGGCCTACCCGGTCGAGGTGCAGGACTACGGCGTGATCCGCGACACCGAGGATGCGGTGCGCGAGGCCCTGACGCGTGCCGGGGCAACGGCCGACGTGATCATCACCACCGGAGGGGTCTCGGTCGGCGATGCCGACCATGTGACCCGCGTGCTGCAGGCCTCCGGCCAGGTCGGCTTCTGGAAGCTGGCCATCAAGCCCGGGCGCCCCCTGGCCTTCGGGCATTTCGGCCAGGCCCACTTCTTCGGTCTGCCGGGCAACCCGGTGGCCGTAATGACCACCTTCGCCCTGCTGGTGCGCCCGGCCCTGCAGCAGCTGGCCGGGCGCGCAGCGACCGCTCCGCAGACCCTGAACGCGCGCCTGCTGGAAGACCTCCGCAAAACCCCGGGACGCAAGGATTTCCAGCGCGCAGTGCTGGAGACCGACGAACGCGGCTGGGTGGTGCGCGCCGCCGGCGGCCAGGGTTCACATCAGTTGCGCGCGATGAGCGAGGCCAACGCCTACGTCGTCCTGCCACGCGAATCCGCCGGGGCCCGTGCGGGTGACTGGGTGGAGGTCCTGCCGTTCCGGGAGATCTTTCCGACCCCCTGAGGCCGAGTCAGTCGGCCTGGATCAGCGCGGCGAATTCGCGCTCCAGCAGGGCCTCGTCACCGAGGTTGAGCTCGACCAGACGGCGCAGGTGGGAGGCGGATTCCAGCGGCATGGCCTCGATCTCCACGCCCAGCCACAGGCCCTCGCGCCAGCGCACCCGGCCCTCGAAGGTGATCCGCGCCTCCTCGCTGAGCGGGATGTCGACACTGACCTCGTCGCCATCGGCCATCCCGGGAAGATCCGCGCCCTCCAGCAGCACACCCTTCAGGGAGATATCCTCCACCCGAACCGGACCGCCCCCGCCATCGGTGAGCAGGGTAGCCGGAAATTCCAGGGGGATACGTTGAAAGCGTCGCTCCATGCGGCAAGACTACGCCCACTCCGCACCCGCGGCCAAATCCAGAACCACCCGGAACGCCCATGACCGAAACCGCCGCCTCGTCCATCGACGGCCAGCCCTCCAGCCTGCTGCGCCGCCTGGCCGCCATCGTCTACGACGCCCTGCTGCTGGTGGCGATCTGGATGGTCCTCGGCCTGCTGGTGGTCATCCTCGGCAACACGACCGGGCTGTACTCGCCCCGCGCCCATTTCGTGCTCAACCTGATCGTGGCCTGGGGGTTCTTCTACTGGTTCTGGACGCGCACCGGGCAGACGCTCGGCATGCAGGCCTGGAACATACAGCTGCGCACCGAGGGCGGACACGCCGTCAATGCCTGGCAGGCGACGCTGCGCTATCTGGTTGCGGTCGCCCAGTGGCTGGTGATCCTGATGGCCATCTGGGCGGTGCGCGAATACGGCGCGGTCGCCATTACGGTGGTCACCGCGGCGGCGCTGTTCGCGATCGGCCTGTCGCAGTTCCACCCGCGGCGCTGGATGCTGCACGACTGGCTCACCGGCACCGAACTGGTGCGCATCCCCGGCCTCGCCAAACCCCGCTGGAAACAGAACCGCAAGACCTGAAGCCCCCTCACCACTTGCTCTCACCGTAAAGAAGGACAAGGGCGGTTTACAGGAAGTCTGGAAGACAGGAAGGATTTTTGGGTTTGGCGCTCGGGTTGCCCGAGCGGGGGCCCTGCCATCGTCGTTCGGTTTCATCCTGACGCCCGAACACAATCCCCTTCCCATCTTCCAAGCTTCCTGTAAACCGCATTTGACCTTTCGTGAAGTCAAACGTCAGGGGGCGAGCCAGAGGCCGAGGTCGTCCAGGGCCTCGGCGATCTCGGTGGCGATGCGGCGGTAGCCGCGGGCGTTGGGGTGGACCGGGTCCGCGCGCAGATCGCTCTCGGACAGCACCCCCGAGAGCACGCCCTCGATCAGGGGCACCTGTTCCTCGTGCGCCAGCTCGCGGTAGATCGGGTCGTCCCGCAGGCGGCCGGTGGCCGCGCCCAGGGCGGAGGCCCGCGGCACCCCCAGCAGCAGGGGCTGGGCTCCATGGTCGCGAACGGTCTCCACCAGTAGACGCAGATCCTCGCGCACCGCGGCCGGGTCGCGCTGGCGCAGGAAATCGTTGCCACCCAGCCAGATCAGCACCAGATCGGGCTCGTGCGCGCGCAGGCTCGGGGCGAGACGCTCGCGGGCGCTGCTGGCGCGATCCCCGGGCACCCCGTCGTTGACGATCGTCCAGCCGGTGATCGCCGCCAGGCGCGCCGGGTAGTCCTCGCCCGCTCCGGCCCCGGTCCCGTGGGTCACACTGTCGCCGAAGGCCAGTACTGTCGCCTGGCGCGGGAGCGGATCGAAGTCGCCCGGGACGCCGCTCCCGCAGGCCACCAGCATGGCGACCAGCCCCAGCAGGAAGCCCGCGCGCAGCCAGGCCATCATGTCTGGCGCCCCATGCGATACAGCGCCACCAGTGCCAGGATCAGGAACAGCAAGACCGGCAGGCTGGCGGCGACGAAGGGCGGCAGGTTGTAGACCAGCCCCAGGTGGGTCATCGCGCGCATCACGATGGCGAAGGACACGCCGATCGCGATGCCGATGAACAACCGCCGGCCGGCCCCGCCCTCGCGCTGGGAACCGAACAGGAACGGGATGGCCAGCAGCAGCATCACGAAGGTGCTGGCCGGCAGGGTCAGGCGTTGCCAGAACGCGACCTCATAGGGGGCCGAGTCCAGGCGATTCTCCTGCAGGTAGCCGATATAGCGCGCCAGGTTCTGCGCCGCCATCTGGCCCGGCTCGACCACCAGCACGTCGAAGTATTCCGGCGCGATCAGCCGCTCGATGGTTTCGGTCTCCAGACGCTCCGACTCGACACGTTCCAGCGACAGCCTTGAGCGTTTTACGTCCTGCAGCCGCCAGGCCCCGCCCTCGTACTGTGCGCTCTGGGCGCGGGTAATCTCGCGCGGCTCGCGATTCGCGTCCACCTCGATGATGCGCACCCCGATCAGCCGATTGCCCGGCAACACGGTATCCGCCTGCACCATGCGCCGGCCATCGCGTGCCCACAGCCCGATCGGGCTCACGCTCAGCTGTTCGTCGAAGGCCGTCGCCTTCAGGTTCTGCGCCCGGCTCTCGGCGGCCGGGGCGAAGAACTCGCCCACCACCACCATCGCCACCACGACGACCAGGCCGGCCTGCATCACCCAGCCGATAAAGCGGCCCAGTGTCATCCCGGCCGCGCGCATCGCGGTCAGCTCGCTGTTCGCGGCCAGATTGCCCAGCCACAACAGACCACCCAGCAACGCCGCCGACGGCAGCATGTCGTACATCCGCCGCGGCAGGGTCAGCGCCACGTACAGAAGCGCCTCGGTGAGCCCGTAGTTGCCTCGCCCGGTGTCGCGCAGCTCGTCGATCAGCGCGAACACCGCATCCAGCGCCACCAGCAGGACCACGGCCAGCGCGGTCCCGATCAGGACCTGGCGCATGATGTAGCGCCCCAGCACCGTCGTCATGGCGTCACCTCGTCACGCTCCATGGCCCGGCCGAGGCCCAGCATGCCCTTGCGCCAGGCGAGCACCAGCCAAAGCACCAGCATCGAACCGTGCGTCCACCACAGGCCCAGGGCCAGCGGCGTGCGCCCGTCCGCCAGCTGGCCCTGCCCCAGGATCAACAGGTTGGCATACAGCACGTAGACGCCGATCGCCGCCGGGATACGCGCATAACGGCCGGTGCGCGGCGGCACCTGCGCCAGCGGCAGCGCGATCAGGCTCAGCACCAGGATCGACAGCGGCATGGCGAGGCGCCATTCCAGCTCCGCGCGGTGGTCGGGGCGATGCCGCTCCTCCCAGAGATCCAGCGTCGACATCGCGTTCAGCGAGCGGCGCCCCGCCCCGGCGTCCGGTTCGGTGATCTGGGTCCGCAGGCGCTCGAACTCGAGCATGCGGAAGCTGCTTTCGCCCGGCACACCGACGTGGCGGTAGCCGTTCTCGAGGATCAGGAAGCCGCTGCCCTCCGCCCCGGGATCGGGGATCGCGCGCTCGGCCACGGTCACCTGCGCCTCGCCCTCCACCTCCCGGTAGATGAACACCTCCAGCAGCGCCTCGCGGTCTTCGCTCAGGCGCTCGGCGAAGAAGACCTGCTCGCCCACCCGCGAGCGCAGGAAACGCCCGGGGGTAATCCCGACCAGGTCGGAGCGCTGCTCGGCCAGGTCGCGGAACTGATCGATCTGGGCCTCGGTACGCGGCACCACCAGCATCATCAGCACCAGCAGCAGCAGCGTCGCGGGCACGGCCACCCACAAAAGCGCGCGATAAAGCGCGGCGAAGGACATGCCACTGGCCTGCAGCGCGACCAGTTCGCTGTCGCGCTGCAACCGGCCCAGCACCAGCATGAAGGCCAGAAACAGCGCCACCGGCCAGAGGAACACGATGCCCTTGAAGGCACCGAAGGCCACCAGCGGCGGCAGAAAATCGACCGGGATCGTGCCCTCGGCGACGTCCCGCAGCACCCGCGCCAGCACGCCGCCGATGATGACCAGCAGCAGGACGATGGTGACCGCGGTCTGGGTGACCAGCAGCTCGCGGGCGATGAAGCGTTCGGCACGGCGCAGGATCATGCGCGCATTACCCTGCGGCCCGCGCGGCGCGTGGTCGGTCGCCGCGTGGCGCTGGTACCATGATGGAACTCATTTTCGGGAGGCATTCATGCAATTCTCCGTCACCACCTCGACCCTCGACAAACCCCGCGCCGGCATCCGCGCCGCCGGGATCCATCACAAGCGCAAGCCGGCCGCGGGCGCCAGCGCCCTGGATGCCGCGCGCGACGGCGAGATCGCGGCCCTGCTGAAGGCCGGCGAGATGGATGGCGAGGCCGGCAGCCGGCTGTTGCTGCCCGGCGGTGGCAGCCCAGGCAATCAGGGGAAGGGTAGCGCACTCCTGATCGGCCTGGGGGCGAAGAAGGACTTCGACGCCCGCGCCGCGCGCAAGGCGGCGCAGGCCTTGGCCGCCGCACTGGTCGAGCGCCCGGCCACCAGCGCCGCGATCGCGGTCGCGGACTTCCAGCCGCGCGGCAAGGATATCGCCTGGGTGGTGCACACCCTGGTCGCGGCGATCTCGGATGCCGCCTACCGCTTCACCCCGTTCAAGGGCAAGGAGAAGACCACCCCGGTGAAGCTGGACAAGATCCAGCTGTGCGTGGAGCGCAAGGACGCCGAGGCCGCGAAGCAGGCCTGCACCGAGGCCGCGGCGATCGCCACCGGCGTGAACCGCGCGAAGGACCTGGGCAACACCCCGCCGAATGTCTGCTACCCGGAGAGCCTGGCCGACACCGCTCGCGAGATGGCGAAACAGTACAAGTCGCTGAAGGCCACCGTGCTGGACGAGAAGGACCTGGAGAAGCTCGGGGCTGGGGCCATCCTGGCGGTCGGCAAGGGTTCCGAGCGCCCGCCGCGCCTGATCGCGATGGAGTACTCCGGCGGCAAGAAGGGCGCCGCCCCGGTGGTGCTGGTCGGCAAGGGCATCACCTTCGACACCGGCGGCATCTCGCTGAAGCCCGGCGCCGAGATGGACGAGATGAAGTACGACATGTGCGGCGCGGCCAGCGTGTTCGGGGTGATCGAAGCCTGCTGCGAGCTGGGGCTGCCAGTCAATGTGGTCGGCGTGGTCACCAGTGCCGAGAACATGCCCGATGGCCGCGCGACGCGCCCGGGCGACATCGTCACCACCCTGTCCGGGCAGACCGTCGAGATCCTGAACACCGACGCCGAGGGCCGCCTGGTGCTGGCCGACGCCCTGACCTGGGTCGAGCGTTACGAGCCGAAGGTAGTCATCGACATCGCCACCCTGACCGGGGCCTGCATCATCGCGCTGGGCCATCAGGGCGCGGCGATCCTGGGCAACAACGAGCGCCTGGCGAAGGGCCTGCTGGCCGCCGGCGAGGAGACCGGCGATCGCGGCTGGCAGCTCCCGCTGTGGCCGGAGTACCAGGAACAGCTGAAGAGCAATTTCGCCGACATGGCCAATATCGGCGGGCGTCCGGCCGGCACCATCACCGCCGCCTGCTTCCTGTCGCGCTATACCGAGGACTACACCTGGGCGCATGTCGATATCGCCGGCGTGGCCTGGAAGAGCGGCAAGGAGAAGGGCGCGACCGGCCGCCCAGTGCCGATGCTGATGCGCTACCTGCTCGACCAGGCCTGATCCGGGTCGGGCGCGGATGACCCACGTCAGCTTCTACCTGCTGCAGGACCCGGCCCCGGAGGCGCGCCTGCGCTTCACCTGCCGCCTGGCGAAAAAGGCCAGCGGCCAGGGCCATCGCGTGCACATCCACACCGGCTCGCCGGAGCTGACGCGCACGCTGGACGAGTGGCTGTGGACCTTCGAGGACACCGCGTTCCTGCCGCACAGCACCGACGTGCGCGATGCGGACGTCCCGGTCTCCCTGCACGAAGCCCATGCCCCGTCGGATCGCTGCGACGTGCTGATCAACCTGGCGGCGGAGGTGCCAGAGTACTGCGGGCGCTTCGAGCGGGTCGCGGATATCGTCGGCGGCGAGGAATCGGAACGCGAGGCGGGCCGCGCCCGCTACCGCTACTTCAAGGAACGCGGCTACCCGCTGGAGCACCACAACATCCAGTAAAGGGGCGCTGACCGGGGCGGTTCAGACACGCGGCGGCGGGTCGGGGATCTCGCGCAGCCAGGCCTCCAGCTCGAACAGGGGCAGACCGACCACATTGGTGTAGGACCCCTCGATCCATTCGACAAAGGCGGCACCGCGCCCCTGGATGGCATAGGCGCCGGCCTTGCCACGCGGCTCGCCGGTCGCCCAGTAGGCCGCGATGTCGGATGACGTCAGCGGCCGCATGCGCACGCGGGTCGTCACGGTACGCGCCCGCATGGATGCAGCGGGCCGGCCCAGCGCCATGCCGGATACCACCCGGTGCTCCCCGCCGGAAAGGCGTTGCAGCATGGCATCGGCATCGGCGCAATCCGCGGGCTTTCCCAGGGCCTCGTCGCCCACCGCGACGACGGTATCCGCGGCCAGCACCCACTGCCCCGGGATGCCGCACGCGATGGCCGCCTTGGCCTTGGCGATGGCGAGGCGTTCGACCAGCGCCTCTGGGGACTCGCCCGGTAACGGGGTCTCGTCCACGTCCATCGGGGCCACCTCGTAGGCGAGCTGGATCTGCTCCAGCAGTTCGCGGCGGCGCGGGGATGCGGAGGCCAGCAGCAGCGGATGAGCCACGGGCGTCACGCGCGGTGGTAGGGGTGGTTGTTCAGCAGCGACCAGGCGCGGTAGAGCTGCTCGGCGACCAGCACCCGCACCAGCATGTGCGGGAAGGTCAGCGGCGACAGCGACCAGGCCCATTCCGCACGGGTGCGCACGGCCTCATCCAGCCCCGCGGCCCCGCCGATCACCAGCGCGACATCGCGCCCGTCCTGCTGCCAGTCCGCCAGGCGCCGCGCGACACCCCTGGTGTCCACGCCCTTGCCGCGCTCGTCCAGCAGGATCACGCGGGCGCCCTCGGGGATGGCCTTCAGCAGGATCTCGCCCTCGCGCCGCAGCAGCGTGGCCGTATCCATGGACTTGGCCCCGGAGGGGCCGGCCAGGGCCTGCAGGTTCAGGTTCAGCTCGCGCGGCAGACGACCGGCGTACTCGTCGAACCCGGCCGCCACCCAGTCGGGCATGCGCTTGCCGATCGCAATCAGGTCCAGGCGCATGGCGGCGCGCCCCGGTCAGCCGCGCAGGCGGCGGACGCGCTCCAGGCTGGGGTCCTCGGGCGCGGCCTTTTCGGTATCCGCGGCCTCCTCGGCCAGCCAGAGCTTTTCCAGGTTGTAGAAGTCGCGGGTCTCCGGGAGCATCACGTGGACGATCACGTCGTTCAGGTCCACCAGCACCCACTCCTGGCTCTCCTGGCCCTCGACCCCCAGCGGCTGGATGCCGGCCTCCTTGGCCTTCATTGCCACCGACTCCGCGGTGGACTGCACGTGACGCCCGGAGGTCCCGGAGGCGATCACCATGTAGTCCGCCAGCGTGGTCTTGCCGCGCACGTCGATGCTGCGGATGTTCTGGGCCTTCATGTCGTCCAGAGCGGTGGTCACCAGCTCCAGGAGTTGTTCACTGTTCATGCTGTCGGTCATATCCCGTGATTGCGGTTCGACACGGCCCGGTACAGGCCGCGGTCGTGGATGTAGCGATTGACGGCGCCGGGGAGCAGGAAGCGCGGGCTGCGCCCGGCCTGCAGTTCATCCCGGATGGCGGTGGCGGAGATGTCGAGCTGGGTCACCGGCTGGAAATAGACCCGCCCGCCCGGGGCATTGCGCAGCACCGCCGGGTCGCGGGTTGCGGCATTGCCCAGCCAGCCCCCCAGATCCTGCGAGGCCGGGCTGCCGGGACGATGCGAGACCACGATATGCGCCAGATCGAAAATCTGCTTCCAGCGGTTCCACGACGGCAGGCCGGCGAAGGCGTCCATGCCCATGATCAGCACCAGCGGTGCCTCCGGCCCCAGCTCCTCGCGGAAGCTGAGCAGGGTGTCGACGGTGTAGGACGGCCCTTCGCGATCCAGTTCACGGCGATCGGCCACAAACCCCGGCACGTCCGCGATGGCACTCTCCACCATCGCCAGCCGGTCGTCGCTGCCGGTGCCCGGGCTCGCGCGATGCGGCGGCACGTGGCAGGGGATGAAGTGTACCCGTTCCAGACCCAGATGCTGCTGGATCTCCAGCGCCGGACGCAGATGCCCGAAGTGGATCGGATCGAAGGTGCCGCCGAGGATCCCGATCACGCCGGGCGTGCCCCAGGGAGACGCTGATCCAATCGCGCGTCTTTCTTAGCTACGCACATGACCGTCGCCGAACACCACATACTTGAGGGTCGTCAGCCCATGCAGGCCCACCGGACCGCGCGCGTGCAGCTTGTCGGTGGAGATGCCGATCTCCGCACCCAGGCCGTACTCGAAGCCATCGGCGAAACGGGTGGAGGCGTTCACCATCACCGAGCTGGAGTCCACCGCGCGCAGGAAGCGCCGGGCCCGGGTGTAGTCCTCGGTCACGATGCTGTCGGTATGGTGCGAACCATAAGTGTTGATGTGGTCGATCGCCGCGTCCAGGTCGTCAACCACGCGGATCGCGAGGATCGGTCCCAGGTACTCGGCCACCCAGTCGTCCTCGGTGGCCTCGGCGATATCCGTCCCGGCATTCGCGAGGATGGCCCGGGTACGCGCGCAGCCACGCAGGCTCACCTGATGTTCCGCCAGGGCCGTCGCCAGGCGCGGCAGGAAGGCCTCGGCCTGATCCGCGTGCACCAGCAGCGTCTCCATGGTGTTGCAGGTGCCATAGCGCTGGGTCTTGGCGTTCACCGCGACCGCCAGCGCCTTGTCGAGATCGGCCCCGCCGTCCACGTACACGTGGCAGACGCCGTCCAGGTGCTTGATCACCGGGATCTGCGACTCGTTGCTGACGCGTTCGATCAGGCCCTTGCCACCGCGCGGCACGATCACGTCCACGTACTGCGGCATGCGCAGCAGCGCGCCCACCGCCGCGCGGTCGGTGGTCGGCACCACCTGCACCGCCTCGCGCGGCAGCCCGGCCTGCTCCAGCCCGGCCTGGATGATCGCGGCCAGCGCCTGGTTGGAGTGCAGGGCCTCGGAGCCGCCGCGCAGGATCGCGGCGTTGCCGGACTTCAGGCACAGCGCGGCGGCGTCGATGGTCACGTTCGGGCGCGACTCGTAGATGATGCCGATCACGCCCAGCGGCACGCGCATCTGGCCGACCTGAATGCCGCTTGGCTGATAGGCCATGTCGGAGATGGTGCCCACCGGATCGGACAGGCCCGCCACCTGGCGGCAGCCCTCGATCATGGTGTCGATGCGCGCGTCGGTCAGCGCCAGGCGATCCAGCATCGCGGCGTCCAGGCCGCGCTCGCGTCCGGCCTCCAGGTCGCGGCTGTTGGCCTCCGCCAGTTCGGCACGGCGCGCGGCGATGCCCTCGGCGATCGCGTGCAGGGCCGCGTTCTTCGCGCCCGGCTCGGCCTCGGCCATGCGCCGCGAGGCCACGCGCGCGGCACGGCCCAGCGCCTCGACCTGGGCGATCACATCGTCGGCTACGGATTCGGTGGGGTTCACGGCAGCGTTCATGCGGTCAGACTCGTTCCGGGTTCAGGGCGGGTTCGGCCACGGTCAGCGGGCGCCCCGCCATACGGGCCACCAAGTCTAGCAACCCCTGCCGGGCATTGCCGTTTTCCTGACCCTTGATCACGCGATCCACGCGCGCGGCCTCGGCCAGCAGGCCCCGCGCCTGCGTCAGGCTCAGCCGCGACATCGCCTGGCGCAGGGCCTTCTGGCCATCGCCGAAGCTGCCCTGGAAGGCCTCCTTGTCGGGCGCGCCGGCGGCCTTGCGCTCCATCGCCTGTACCAGCAGCCGGCATTCGCGCGCCAGCGCCCACAGGATCAGCGGCTCCGCCTGGCCCTCCTCCAGCAAGCCCTCCAGCATGCGCAGGGCATGGCGGACATCGCCGCGCAGCGCGGTCGGGGCCAGGGCGAACAGCTCGAAACGCGCGGCGTCGGTGGTGGCCTCCGCCAGCACCGCCTCGTCGATCTCGGTCACGCCGGCCAGCGCCAGCTTCTCGATCTCCTGGCGCGCGGCCAGCAGGTTGCCCTCCACCCGCGCGACCAGCAGCGCCAGCGCCGGGTCGGTGATGCGCAGCCCGTTCTTCTGCAGGCGCGCGCGGATCCAGCTCCCCAGCTGGGCCGGCGGCACCGGCCGCGCATGGATCACCACCGCACGGTTTTCCAGGGCCTTGAACCAGGCCGCCCGGCGCATATCGCGGTCCGGACGCGGCAACTGGAGCAACAGCACCAGATCGTCCTGCGGATCGCCGGCGTAGGCCTTCAGGTGGTCGCCACCGGTCTTGCCCGGTTTGCCGGTGGCCAGGCGCAGGTCCAGCACCGTGCGCTCGGCGAACAGCGAGCGGTCGCGGATCGCGGCCTCGAACGGCCCCCAGTCGGACTGCGCGGTCAGGTCCAGCACCGTGCGCTCGAGGAAGCCCTGCTCGCGGGCGGCCGCGCGGATCGCGTCGGCCGCCTCGATCGCCTGCAGCGGCTCCTCGGCCAGCAGCAGGTAGATCGGCGCCAGCCCCCGGGCGAGATCCTGCTCCAGGCGGGCGATATCCAGCGCCATTACGGGGCCGGCTCCTCCGCCGGTTCGCGCAGGCGGCCGTCCGGCTCGGTCAGTGCCGCGATCCGGCGCTGCAGCTGACCCACGATGTCACGGTCCATCGCCTCGCGCAGCGTGGCCTCGCGCTCGCCACGGCTGAGCACGGCGGTCCCGTCGAACAGGTAGATGCGCGAGGCGCGCAGCGGCCCCAGGTCCACTGCTTCGCCGTCGACCGGGCGCAGGCGGACCTCGACCGTGCGGACCAGCTCGTACTCGGAAACCCGCGCCGCCTCGGTCACCGACAGGGTGCGACGCTGGTCGTTGACCGAGCGGATCTCGAGGATCGCGCCCTGCCCCTCGGGGCGCTGGTTGACGATCTCCACGCCGGCGGAGCCCAGGGTCACGGCCAGCTCGCGGTACAGCGAGTCACGCGCATTGATCCCGGTGATCTGCACCGGCTGCAGCGCCTCCGGCCACTCGCCACTACCGCGCAGCTGGAAACCGCAGGCGGCCAGTGCGGCCACCAGCACCAGGACCAGCGCGGCGCGCAGCAGGGCGGTCATTGCGGCTTCACCACGAAGTTGACCAGCCGGCCCGGGACCACGATCACCTTGACCACATGGTGGCCCTCGAGATGGCGCTGCACGTTCTCGTCGTTGCGGGCAACACTCTCAATGGCGTCCTTGTCGGCGCCGGCCGGGACCGCGATCTCGGCGCGGCGCTTGCCGTTTACCTGCACCGCCAGGGTCTCCTGTGCGGCCTGGCGCGCGGCCTCGTCGACCGTCGGCCAGGCGGTGGTCGCGACCAGCTCGTCATGGCCCAGCGCGCGCCACAGGGTCTCGGTCACGTGCGGGGTGATCGGCGCCAGCATGCGCACGATGCCCTCCAGGGCCTCCTGGCGCACTACCGGAGCCTGGGGCGAATCCTTCGGGAATTTGCCGAGGTCGTTCAGCAGCTCCATGTTCGCGGCCACCGCCGTGTTGAAGGTCTGGCGCCGGCCGATGTCGTCGGTGACCTTGGCGATGGTGTCGTGCAGCTTGCGCCGCAGCTCGCGCCCGGCGTCGTCCAGCGCGTCCACGTCCAGCGCAGCCGGGGCATCGCCGTTCACGTGCTCGTGCACCGCCCGCCACAGGCGCTTGATGAAGCGCTGCGCACCCTCGACGCCGGAGTCGGACCACTCCAGCGACAGGTCCGGCGGTGCGGCGAACATGGTGAACAGCCGCGCGGTGTCGGCGCCGAAGCGCTCGATCAGGGCCTGCGGGTCCACGCCGTTGTTCTTCGACTTGGACATCTTCTCCATACCGCCCACGACGACCGGCTGGCCGTCCTCGCGATGGCGCGCGGCCTTCACCGAACCGTCCTCGGCGCGTTCCAGCTCGACATCGGCCGGGTTGATCCAGTCCTTCCCGCCGTCACCGCGTTCGCGGTAGAAGGTCGGCGCGATCACCATGCCCTGGGTCAGCAGCCGGGTGAATGGCTCGTCGGAGGCCACCAGGCCCTCGTCGCGCAGCAGCTTGTGGAAGAAGCGCGCGTACAGCAGGTGCAGCACCGCATGCTCGATACCGCCGACGTACTGGTCCACCGGCAACCAGTGATCGGCGCGCGGGTCCAGCATCGCGGTGTCGTTGTCCGCGCAGGCGTAGCGGGCGAAGTACCAGCTGGATTCGAAGAAGGTGTCGAAGGTGTCGGTCTCGCGCCGTGCCGGCTTGCCACATTCCGGGCAGGTCGCCTCGAAGAACTCCGGCATGCGCGCCAGCGGCGAGCCGGCGCCGTCCGGGATCACGTCCTCCGGCAGGCGCACCGGCAGGTCGACTTCCGGCACCGGCACCGCCCCGCAGTCGTCGCAGTGGATCACCGGGATCGGGCAGCCCCAGTAGCGCTGGCGCGAGATGCCCCAGTCGCGCAGGCGGTAGTTGCGCCGGCGCCGGCCCAGCCCGGCCTGCTCCAGGTGTTCGGCGATCGCGGCCTTGGCCGCCTCGGAGGCCTGCCCGTCGAAGTCGCCGGAGTTCACCAGCACACCGGGATCGGTGAAGGCCGCGGCCTGTACGTCGCACTCGGTACCGTCGGCCGGGGCGATCACCTGCCAGATCGGCAGGTCGTATTTCGTCGCGAACTCGTGGTCGCGTTCGTCGTGTGCCGGCACCGCCATCACCGCGCCGGTGCCGTATTCCATCAGCACGAAGTTGGCGACCCACACCGGGACGTCTTCGCCGGTCAGCGGGTGGCGTGCGGTGAAGCCCAGCGCGCGGCCCTTCTTCTCCATCGTGGCCAGATCCGCCTCGGCCACCCCGCCCTGGCCGCATTCGGCGACGAACGCGGCCAGTTCAGGATCGTTCTGCGCCAGTTCCTGCACCCGCGGGTGCTCCGGCGCCAGCGCCATGTAGCTTACGCCGAACAGGGTGTCCGGGCGCGTGGTGAACACGGTCAGCGGTTCGCCGCCCTCCACCGCGAACTCCAGCTCCACGCCCTCGGAACGCCCGATCCAGTTGCGCTGCATGGTGCGCACCTGATCCGGCCAGCCGTCGAGGTCGTCCAGTGCCTCCAGCAGCTCGTCGGCGTAGTCGGTGATGCGCAGGAACCACTGCGGCATCTCGCGGCGCTCCACCGGCGCGCCGGAGCGCCAGCCGCGGCCCTCGATCACCTGCTCGTTGGCGAGCACGGTCTGATCGACCGGGTCCCAGTTCACGGTCGCCTTCTTGCGATAGACCAGCCCCTTCTTCAGCAGGCGCACGAACAGCCACTGTTCCCAGCGGTAGTAGTCGGCATCGCAGGTGGCGAACTCGCGCGACCAGTCATAGGCAAAGCCCAGGCGCTTGAGCTGGGTGCGCATCTGCTCGATGTTCTGGCGCGTCCACGCGGCCGGCGGGACGTGGTTCTGCATCGCCGCGTTTTCCGCCGGCAGGCCGAAGGCATCCCAGCCCATCGGCTGTAGCACGCTTTTGCCCTGCATGCGCTGGAAGCGGGCGATCACGTCACCGATGGTGTAGTTGCGCACATGCCCCATGTGCAGCTTGCCCGAGGGGTAGGGGAACATGGACAGGCAGTAGAACGGCTCGCCGGCGGCGTCCTCGCGCGCGCGGAAGCAGTCGGCCTCCTCCCACTGGCGCTGTGCCTGCGCCTCGACCGCCTCGGGGGAATAGTGCTCCTGCATGCGCCTCACCTGTCCTGATCGCCGAAAACAAAGAACTGCGCAGAATACCAGCGCCCCCCACCCCCTCCAAGGGAAACAGCGCCCCGCAGCCTCGCGCGGCGCAGGGCAGAGATCCGGAGGGACACCCGGATCACCGGCGGCCTGTGAACCGCGTCACGTCAATTCAGGAACATGCCCCCGGCCCGGACTGCCTCACTGGGTAAAGCAACCGGAAACGTTGAACCTGACGTTCCAAGGAGGAAGGACATGCACGAGAAGGACGAGATCCCCGTTGTGCAGCGGGCCTACCCGGAGGATCTGGGCGAGACCCATCCCGAACACACGCCCGAGACCGACTCGCCCGCGATCCGTGAAGTCGCGCCCGAGGACCTCGGCACCTGGCTCGGCAAGGGCTGGCGCGACCTCTGGAAGACGCCGGTGGCCCTCGTACACGGCCTGGTGATTGCGCTGGCCAGCCTGGTCCTGTTGGGCCTGTCGTGGAACCAGCCGTGGATGGCCTTTTCCTTCCTCGCCGGCATCCTGCTGCTCGGCCCTGTACTCGCGGTGGGGGTGAACTACCTGGCGCTGCAGAAGGAACGCGGCGAGCCGGGCGGTGCCGGACTCGGCTGGCTGGGCACCCTGGGCGGATCGATCTGGGGCTTTGCCGCGCTCCTGGCCGTGCTGTTCGTGATCTGGGCCAGTTTCGTGTGGATGTGGATCGCGGTCCTCAACATCGGCGAACTCGCCATGATGGGGCAGTTGCACCATCTGGTGGGTGCGATGCTCGGCAGCGGCGCCGGGATCATCTCGCTGGTGGGGGTCGTGCTGGCCGCCATCGTGTTCGGGCTGGTGGTCTTCGCCCTGAGCCTGGCGACCATCCCGGCCCTCCTGGATCACCGGGTGCGCGCCGATGCCCCGCAAAAGAGCCTGATCGAGTCCATTGGTGTCAGCCTGAAGGCCTTCAACCACAACCCGGGCACCCTGATTCTGTGGGCCCTGATCATCACGGCCCTGTTCATGGTGTCGATCGCAACCGGCCTGCTGGCCCTGATCGTGATCTTCCCGTGGCTGGGTTTCGCCATGTGGCATGGCTACCGGGATATGGTCGAGGCAAGCTGAGCTCCGACAGGCCAAGCGCGGTCGTCCCCGGGGCGCGGGCTCCGGGGGCCCGCGCTCGTGCTAACGTTAGGGACACGCCACCATCTACGCTCGCAAAGGAGAGGCCGATGAGCGAAGAACAGAAGGATCAGGAGCGCGAATCGCGCCTGAGCGATGCCTATCACCGCATGCTGAACGAGGTCACCGAGGACCTCGAGAAACTGGAAGACAAGACCAGCAAGGCCATCACCGAGGCCCTGGAGAACGCCCGCGACCGTGTGCAGAAGGCCAGCGACCTGACCCGCGAAGAGGCCCACGAGGTGATGGACTACCTGCGCCGCGACCTGCAGGACCTCGGCGCCTACCTGGACAGTCGCAGCTCTGACTGGCGCGGCTGGCTGCAGATCGATCTGGGCCTGATCGAGGCCGGCATCAAGAACGCCCTGGAGCGGATCGCCGACCGCACCCGGATCGAGATCACCGAACTGACCGCGCGCGCCCAGGTGATGGGCGAGTGGCACACCGGCGAGATCACCGGCCCGGGCGAGCTGCTGTGCAAGAAGTGCGGCCATCCGCTGCACATGACCCGGGTCGGCCGCATCCCCCCGTGCTCCAACTGCCACAACACCACCTTCCGCCGCGGCCCCGGAGGCACCGAGGCGGAGTAACCCCTCCGGGGACAGGTTCAGTCGGCGCCGCGGGCGCCGCGCCGGCGCCCGACGGCGGCACCGGCAACCACCAGCACCAGCGCGGCAAGCACGGCCGGCCCCGCCCCGGTGGCGGTCGCCGGCGTCACGCCCTGGCGCGGCTGCAGGGTGCCGGTGACTACCTCGCGGGTAAACGAGCCCGAACGTTCCAGGATGCGGCCATCGGCATCGATCAGGGCCGAGATCCCGGTATTGGTCGCGCGGATCATCGGGCGCCCGGTCTCCACCGCCCGCACCCGGGCGATCTGCAGATGCTGGGCCGGCGCCAGGCTGTCGCCGAACCAGGCGTCGTTGGAGACATTGACCAGGAATCCCGCCTCCGGCAGCGCGGCCCGGATGTGGCGCGAATACGCAGACTCGTAACAGATGCTGACCCCGGCCGTCTGGCCGGCCACCCGCATGCGCCCGTCACCGGTCCCCGGGGACAGGTCGGACATCGGGATCGCCAGCAGCCGGTCCAGCCAGTCGAGCTGGCCGCGCAGCGGGATATATTCGCCGAACGGGACCAGCTGGCGCTTGTTGTACCCCGCGCCGGTGGTCACGTTGATCACCGAGTTGTAGACGTGACGGCCGGCCGAAGCATGGTCGAACACCCCGACCAGCAGCTCGGCATCGTGCTCCGCCAGCGACTGCGCGAGCTGCCCCAGCGGGCGCTGCACTTCCACATAGAACGCCGGGATCGCGGTCTCCGGCCAGACCACCAGATCCACGTCCCCTGCCTCGCGGGTCAGTTCCTGGTAGATCCCCAGCGAATACTCGATGCCGTCGGCATCCCACTTGCGTGCCTGATCGATATTGCCCTGCACCATGGCCACCGAGAGCGCCTCGCCGCCCGGCTCCACCCAGCGTGCGAGCCCCGGCACGAGCGAAGCCAGCACCAGCACCCCGACCAGCCCCGCGCCCGCCCCGCGCTGCCCGGCCCGGAACACGCTGACCACGGCCACCGCCAGCAGCGCCACGACCAGCCCCGCCCCCAGCTCGCCGGCCAGCGGCAGCCAGGGCTGCAGCGGTGTATCCAGTACGGTATGCCCGAACAGGAGCCAGGGAAAGCCGGAGAACAGCCAGGAGCGCGCCAGCTCCATCAGCACCAGGCCACCGGCCAGCGCCAGCATCCCGGCCGGACGCCCCAGCGGCAGGAAGCGCGCCGCCAGCGCGGCCAGCAGCGCCGGATAGACCGCCATGGCCAGCACGAACAGCACGGTAATCAGCGAGGCCACGACCAGCGGGGCCTGGCCGAACACCAGCAGGCTGTTGAAGATCCAGGTCACCCCGACGCCGAAGAACCCGAGACCAAAGGCATAGCCGATCCCGGCGGCCCGGCGCGGGGTCACCCCGGGCAGCAGGGCAAACCAGGCGGCCAGGGCCAGCGGGGCCGCCAGGAACCAGCCCACCGGGGCGAAGGCCAGGGTCGCCCCCGCCCCGGCCAGCAGGGCCACCAGCCCCGCGGCCCAGGGCGGCAAGTCCGCGACACGGATCGGCATGACCGTCAGGGGGCGCGGTGGTCGCCCGGCTCCGGGGCCGGGCCATCGAATGGCTGCGCCCCCTCGCCGGTGGTCACGCGGCCATCCGGCTCGGGCAGGCGCATCTCCAGCAGATGCAGACGCCGGTTGTCGGCCCGCAATACGCGAAACTGCATGCCATCCACCACGATCTGTTCGCCGCGCCGCGGCACATGCCCGAAGTGCGACAGCACCAGGCCTCCGATGGTGTCGAAGTCGGCCTCGCTGTAGGCGGTCTGAAAGTAGGCGTTGAACTCCTCCATCGGCGTCAGCGCCTTGATGGTGTAGCGCCCGCCGGGGTGCTGCATGATCTGGGTCAGGTAGTCCTCGACATCGTGCTCGTCCTCGATCTCGCCGACGATCTGCTCCAGCACGTCCTCGATGGTCACCAGGCCGGCCACGCCCCCGTACTCGTCCACCACGATCGCCATGTGGTTGCGGCTCAGGCGGAACTCCTTAAGCAGCACGTTCAGACGCTTGCTCTCCGGCACGAACACCGCCGGGCGCAGGATCTCCTGCATGTCGAAGGCAGCATCGTCGGGCTCGCCGAAGAAGCGCAGCAGGTCCTTGGCCAGCAGGACGCCAACGACCTCGTCACGGTGATCCCCGACTACCGGCAGCCGCGAGTGCGCGGAGGCCACCACGTCGGGGAGAAACTCGGAGAGCCCCGCATCCCGGCGGACCACTTCCATCTGCGCGCGCGGGATCATGATGTCGCGCACCTGCATGTCGGCCACGTTGAGCACGCCCTCGAGCATGGTCAGGGCCTCGGGGTCGACCAGTTCGCGGGCGTGGGCGCCCCGCAGGGTCTCGATCAGCTCGCGGCGGGTAGCCGGTTCGCGGCGCGGACGCAGGGTCTCGGCGACGCGGGCCAGCCAGCGCCGCCAGATCGGTTGCTCGTCGGGTTCGGGTTCAGGCATCGGGGGCGTTTCCGGCTGGGTGCGGCGTCAGCGCGCGGGCCGGATGCTCGGCGTAGGGGTCGGGATAGCCTAACCCGGTCAGGATGGAGCGCTCAACGGCCTCCATCCGCGCGGCCTCGTCCGGCGTCTGGTGATCCATCCCCTGCAGGTGCAGCATCCCGTGCACCACCATGTGGTGGTAGTGGGCGGCCAGGGGCTTGCCCTGCTCCACCGCCTCGCGCGCCAGCACCGGCGCGCACAGGATGACATCGCCGAGATAGGCGTTCGCCTCGGGCGGCAGACCGGGCGGCAGCTCCGGTGCGGGGAAGGACAGTACATTGGTCGCGTAGTCGCGGCCGCGGAAGACATGGTTCAGGGTGCGCCCCTCGTCGACATCCACCAGGCGCAGCGTCACCGCAGCCTCGCCGGCCCCGCGCCAGGCCGCGCGGGCCGCGCGGTGCAGGGTGGTGGCAGCCGGCAGGCCGGCGCGCGGCACGGCGTACTGCACCGCAACCTCAAGCCCCATCGGCGTCCTGCCCGTCCACAGCGGCGCCGGCACCGGACTCGGGCGCCGCATCCGGTTTGCCGGAGGCGCTGTCGTGGGCGTCGTAGGCCTCCACAATGCGCTGCACCAGCGGATGGCGCACCACGTCACCCGCCTGGAAGCGGGTGATATGTACACCCTCCACGTCGTTCAGGATCTGCATCGCGTGCTTGAGCCCCGAGCGCTGGCCGCGCGGCAGGTCGACCTGGGTGATGTCGCCGTTGACGACCGCCGTGGAACCAAAGCCGATGCGGGTCAGGAACATCTTCATCTGCTCGACGGTGGTGTTCTGCGCCTCGTCGAGGATGATGAAGGCCTCGTTCAGCGTGCGCCCGCGCATGTAGGCCAGCGGGGCCACCTCGATCACCTGACGCTCCATCAGGCGCGCGGTCTGGTCGAAGCCCATCAACTCGTAGAGGGCGTCGTACATCGGGCGCAGGTAGGGGTCGATCTTCTGCGCCAGGTCGCCGGGCAGGAACCCCAGGCGCTCGCCGGCCTCCACCGCCGGGCGCACCAGCACCAGTCGCTGCACGCGGTCCTGCTCCAGCGCCGCGACGGCGGCGGCGACCGCGAGGAAGGTCTTGCCGGTACCGGCCGGCCCGATGCCGAAACTGAGGTCGTGCTGCGCAATCGCCGCCAGGTATTTCGCCTGGCGCGGGCCGCGCCCGCGGATCACCGCGCGCTTGAGGCGCAGCGATGGATCGCCCGCATTGCCGTCGGGCTCGGCCAGGCCTTCGACATGCGCCGTCTGCAGCGCCGTATGCACCTGTTCCAGGCTGACCGGCTCCTCCTGCGCCATGCGATGGAGGTCGTGGATCAGCGCCCCGGCGGCCTGCACCGCGGTCTTCGGACCGGTCAGATTAAAGCGCGGTCCGCGGTTGTGCACGGCCACGCCCAGGCGCGACTCGATCAGGCGCAGATGGGCATCCAGCGGCCCGGAGATCCGCGCGAGCGTCTCCTGGTCACCGGGTTCCAGGGTGAAATCCAGACGATTGGCCATGCGCTAGGGAACCACTGAACAATGTGCATGTTCGCGCTCGAGTCGCTTTTGCTCGCTGACCAGGCGCGGTGAGTGAAGTGTAGCCTGGCTACATGAACGAGCCGCAACGCCGTCCGCGGGCAAAAGCGGCCGAGCCCCTGCTTCAAATGATTTGTGGGGTTGACACCCCATGTTCCCCGATCCTGCGTTGCGGCCCTTGCCGGTAGAACCACTACCGCCTGCGGACCGCGCCTTGACTCGGAAAACATGGGGTGCCAACGCGAACATGCACATTGTTCAGTGTTTCCCTAGGCGCCGACGGCCGCAGACATGGCCCGCTCCACGGTTCGGCCGCGCAGGGAATGCGCCAGGGCATCGGTGATCTCGACCGGGATCATCTGCCCGATCAGGCCGGGGTCGCCGGCGAAGTTCACGATGCGGTTGTTCGCCGTGCGTCCGGCCAGTTCGCCGGGATTGCGCTTGGCCGGGCCCTCGACCAGCACGGGCTCGATGTTGCCGACCATGGCCTGGTTGCGTTCGCGCCCATGTTGCTCGATCAGGGCCTGCAGCTCGGCCAGACGGGCCTTCTTGGTGGCCAGCGGCACGTCGTCCGGCAGCGAGGCCGCCGGTGTGCCCGGACGGGCGCTATAGATGAAGCTGAAGGAGAAGTCGAAGTGCAGCTCCTCGATCAGCTTCATAGTCGCCGCGTGGTCGGCATCCGTCTCGCCGGGGAAGCCGACGATGAAGTCGGAGGACAGGTCCAGGTCCGGGCGCGCCTCGCGCAGGCGGCGGATCTTGGACTTGTATTCCAGGATCGTGTGGCCGCGTTTCATCTGCGCCAGGATGCGGTCGGAGCCGCTCTGTACCGGCAGGTGCAGGTGACTGACCAGCTTGGGCTCGTCGGCAAAGGCCTGGATCAGCGAATCGGAGAACTCCACCGGGTGCGAGGTGGTAAAGCGGATACGTTCGATCCCGTCCACCGCGGCGACGTAGTGAATCAGCAGCGCGAGGTCGGCGGTATCACCGTCCTCCATCGGCCCCTGATAGGCGTTCACGTTCTGTCCCAGCAGGTTGATCTCCCGGACCCCCTGCGCAGCCAGCGCGACCACCTCGGCGATCACGTCGTCGAACGGCCGGCTGATCTCGTCACCGCGGGTATAGGGCACCACGCAGAAGCTGCAGTACTTGGAACAGCCCTCCATCACCGAGACGAACGCGGTCGGGCCATCGGCCTTCGGCTCCGGCAAGCGGTCGAACTTCTCGATCTCGGGGAAGGAGATATCCACCACCGGCGCGCGCTCGCGGCGCACCGACTGGATCATGGCCGGCAGCCGGTGCAGGGTCTGCGGGCCGAACACCAGGTCCACGTACGGAGCGCGTTCGCGCAGGGCATCACCCTCCTGGCTGGCGACACAGCCCCCCACGCCGATGATTACCTCCGGCCGGCGCTCCTTGATCTGGCGCCAGCGCCCCAGCAGCGAGAAGACCTTCTCCTGCGCCTTCTCGCGGATGGAGCAGGTGTTCATCAACAGGACATCGGCCTGCTCCGGATCGTCGGTACGCTCGGCCCCGTGCAGCTCGCGCAGCGCGTCGAGCATGCGATCGGAGTCGTACTCGTTCATCTGGCAGCCGTGCGTCTGGATATAGACCTTGCGGATCATGCTCTCGGTACTTCGCTGGTTGGGCCGGTCAGGGATCGCCGTGCGTTCTAGAAGGGGACGTCGTCGTCATCAAAGCCACCGGAGACCGGGGCGCTGCTGCGGTTGCCACCCTGCTGGCCGCCACCGCCATAGGCATTGCCGCCGCCATAGCCCGGGTCCTGATCGAACCCGCCACCGCCGCCGCCCCCGCGACCGCCGATCAGCTGCATGTCGTTGGCGACCACCTCGGTGCTGTAGCGGTCGTTGCCGGACTGGTCCTGCCACTTGCGCGTCTGGATCTTGCCTTCGATATAGACCTGCGAGCCCTTGGACAGATACTGCGCGGCGATATCCGCCAGGCGCCCGAACATCACCACCCGGTGCCATTCGGTGTTCTCGCGCTTCTCGCCGGAATTCTTGTCGGTCCACTGTTCCGACGTTGCCAGACGCAGGTTGGTGACGGTAACCCCGTTGGGGGTCTCGCGCTTTTCCGGGTCGGCCCCGAGGTTGCCGAGCAGGATGACTTTGTTGACGCCGCGGGCCATGGGGCCTCCTTCAGTCGGGCATGGAGAGACAGACCCGATAGTGTAGCAGCCCGCCCCCGCCGCGACAGTGCACCGGCCCACGACGCGGAGCGGGCACGTCCTGCCGACGCTACCGGGAGGGCGGACGCGCCAGCCAGGCCGCCAGCTCGGGAGTATCCGGACCGCCGGGCTCCACCTTCAGGTAGAGGGAACCAGCATCCGGCGACAGCTCCGCCTCGTGCACCCCCGGCCAGTGCGCGATCAGTCGCAGCAGCTCGGCCTCGCGACCGGACCAGTGGGCGGGCAGCGCCAGCACGCGGTTGGAGCGGTAGCGCGGCTGCATCCCGCGCGCCCCCCACCACCACAGCAGCAGCAAAGGCACCCCGGCGAGGAACACGCCGACCGGCCCGGCGACCGTCAGCAAGGCGCCCCCCAGCACTCCGCCGGCGAAGATCCCGAGGAACTGCGCGGTGGCGAAGCCGCCCATCGCGGTGCCCTTGTGGGCCACCGGCGCGACGCGTGCCACCAGGGACGGCAATCCGGCCTCCAGTAGATTGAACGCGGCGAAGAACAGGATCATCAAGGCGCCCAGCGTCCACAGGCCGCCACCGTCCAGCACCAGCAGGGCCAGCAGAACCTGCACCCCGGCCAGCAGGAGGATCGCCGCGCGCAGCACGCCGTGCACGCGCCGCCGCCGCTCGCCAAAGATGATCCCCGGCAGCATCAGCACGAACCCCGCCAGCAGGACCGGCACATAGAACTTCCAGTGACTCGCCCCGGGCAGCGCCAGGGTCTCCAGCAGCAGGACCGGGATCACCAGGAAGTTCGCGGCCAGCACCAGGTGCAGCACGAAGATGCCGAGGTTCAGGCGCAGCAGGTCGGGGGCCCGCAGGGTCCGTGGCAGCGCCGACCACACCGGAACCATGTCCGGATGCCTGCGCACCTGATCCGGGCTCGGCACCCACAGGAACAGGATGACGATCGCGACCACCCCGAGCAGCGCCGAAAGGGCGAAGATCCCCTCCAGCCCCGCAGAACGATCCACCACCGGCCCCAGTGCCATCGCGGCGGTGAAGGTCAGGCCGATGGTCAGCCCGATCACGGCGAGCGCCCGCATACGGCGTTCCTCGCCGACCAGATCTGCTGTCAGGGCGAGGATGACCGCCGCCACCGCACCCGCCCCTTGCAAGGCGCGCCCCAGGATGATGCCGTGGATGGTCTCGGCGAGGGCCGCGACCAGGCTGCCGGCAACGAACAGCAGCAGGCCGGCCAGGATCAGCGGCTTGCGCCCCACGCGGTCGGACAGCAGCCCGAACGGGATCTGCAGAATCGCCTGGGTGAGGCCGTAGATCCCCAGCGCCAGCCCCATCAGCAGCGGGGTCGCGCCGGGGATGCGGTCGGCATGCAGCATAAAGACCGGCAGGACCATGAACAGGCCCGCCATGCGCACGCCATAGATCGCCGCGAGCCCGGTGGTGGCGCGCAACTCGCGCGGGCTCATGGCGTCCGGAACCGGCGCATGGACGGAGGGGTGTTCATGGCAGCGGAGTTTACCGGCAACCCCGGCGCGGAAACCATGGCGCCGCACGCCCGGGTGTTAACATGGTCGGTTTGCGGTACCCCGGATGACCGGGCACACCGCGCGACGCAACCCGGTGGAGTCGACCCAGCCCCATGGACAGCATCAGCATTCGCGGCGCCCGCACCCATAACCTGAAGAACGTGGACCTCGATCTGCCGCGCGAGCGGCTGATCGTGATCACCGGCGTCTCCGGCTCGGGCAAGTCGTCGCTGGCCTTCGACACCCTGTTTGCCGAGGGCCAGCGCCGCTACGTGGAGAGCCTGTCCACCTATGCCCGGCAGTTCCTGTCGATGATGGAGAAACCCGACGTCGACCAGATCGAGGGTCTGTCGCCGGCGATCTCCATCGAACAGAAAAGCACCTCGCACAACCCGCGCTCCACCGTCGGCACCATTACCGAGATCTACGACTACCTGCGCCTGCTGTTCGCCCGCGCCGGCGAACCGCGCTGCCCGGAACATGGCGAAACCCTGGCCGCGCAGACCATCTCGCAGATGGTGGATCAGGTGCTGGAGCTGCCGGAGGGCGACAAGGTGATGCTGCTCGCGCCCGTGGTACGCGGACGCAAGGGCGAGCATCACAAGATGCTGGAGGCGATGCGTTCCCAGGGGTACCTGCGCGCGCGCATCAATGGCGAGATTCACGACCTCGATGCCCTGCCGGCGCTGGACCCGAAGCGCAAGCACAACATCGAGATCGTGATCGACCGCTTCCGCGTGCGCGAGGACCTGCGCCAGCGTCTGGCCGAGTCCTTCGAGACGGCCACCGAGCTCGCCGACGGCCTGGCCCTGATCGCCTGGATGGACGAGCCGGAACGCGAACCGATGATCTTCTCCGCCCGCTTCGCCTGCCCGGTCTGCGGGTATGCGCTGCGCGAGCTGGAGCCGCGCCTGTTCTCGTTCAACAACCCGGCCGGGGCCTGCCCCACCTGCGACGGCCTGGGCGTACACCAGTTCTTCGATCCCGAGCGCGTGGTCTCGCAGCCGGAGCTGAGCCTGGCCGGCGGGGCCGTGCGCGGCTGGGACCGACGCAACGCCTGGTACTTCAGCCTGCTGACCAGCCTGGCCCGGCACTACGGCTTCGACGTAGAGACCCCGTGGCAGGAGCTCCCCGCGGAGGTGCGCGCGGTGGTCCTGCACGGCTCCGGCAAGGAGAAGGTCAAGCTCGCCACGCCCGCCGCCAACGGCCGCCTGCGCACCGACGAACGCGTGTTCGAGGGCGTGATCCCGAACCTCGAACGGCGCTACCGCGAGACCGACTCCTCTGCCGTGCGCGAGGAGCTGGGCCGCTACCTGGCGGAGCAGCCCTGCCCCGACTGCCACGGCACGCGCCTGAATTCCGCCGCGCGCCATGTGTTCGTCAATGACTTGACCTTGCCGGAGGTCACGCACATGAGCGTGGCCAATGCCCAGACCTTCTTCAGCGACCTGCGCCTGCCCGGGCGTTTCGCCCAGATCGCGGAGAAGATCGTGCGCGAGATCTCCGCGCGCCTCGGCTTCCTCAACGATGTCGGGCTCGACTACCTGACGCTGGACCGCTCCGCCGACACCCTGTCCGGCGGGGAAGCCCAGCGCATCCGGCTGGCGTCGCAGATCGGCTCGGCCCTGGTCGGCGTCATGTACATCCTCGACGAACCCTCCATCGGCCTGCACCAGCGCGACAATGCGCGGCTGCTGAACACCCTCAGCCACCTGCGCGACCTCGGCAACACCGTGATTGTCGTCGAGCATGACGAAGACGCCATCCGACAGGCCGATCACGTAGTGGACATCGGACCGGGCGCCGGCCGCCACGGGGGCCAGATCGTCGCCTCCGGGACCCCCGAGGCCGTCGCCGCGCATCCTGAATCACTCACCGGTGCCTACCTGCGGGGCACACGATCTATCGCGGTCCCGGAACAGCGCCACGCTGCCGATCCGGAAGCCGAAATCCGGGTGATCGGCGCGCGCGGCAACAATCTCAAGGGCGGCGATTTCGCCTTCCCTACGGGCCTGTTCACCTGCGTCACCGGCGTGTCAGGATCCGGCAAGTCGACCCTGGTCAACAACACCCTTTATCCGGCCGTCGCGACCGCCCTGCATGGGGGCCGCCACCACATCGAGGCCCACGAGCGCATCGACGGCCTGGAACGCATCGACAAGGTCGTCGACATCGACCAGAGCCCGATCGGGCGCACACCGCGCTCGAACCCGGCGACCTACACCGGACTGTTCACACCCATCCGCGAGCTGTTCGCCGCAACCGCCGAGGCCCGCTCGCGCGGCTACAAGCCGGGGCGCTTCTCTTTCAACGTCCGTGGCGGGCGCTGCGAGGCCTGCCAGGGGGATGGCGTGATCAAGGTCGAGATGCACTTCCTCCCGGATGTCTTCGTGCCCTGTGACGTCTGCAAGGGCCACCGCTACAACCGCGAGACGCTGGAGGTGCGCTACAAGGGCAAGAACATCCACGAGGTCCTCGAGATGACTGTGGAAGAGGCCCTCGACTTCTTCCAGCCCGTGCCGGTCATCCACCGCAAGCTGGAGATGCTGATGGAGGTCGGCCTGTCCTACATCCAGCTCGGCCAGAACGCGACCACCCTCTCCGGCGGCGAGGCCCAGCGTATCAAGCTGGCGCGCGAGCTCTCCAAGCGCGACACCGGACGCACCCTCTATATCCTCGACGAGCCCACCACCGGGCTCCATTTCGAGGACATTGCCCAGCTCCTGCGCGTGCTCCACCGCCTGCGCGACCACGGCAACACCATCGTCGTGATCGAGCACAACCTGGACGTGATCAAGACCGCCGACTGGCTGATCGACATCGGGCCCGAAGGCGGCAGCGGCGGCGGCGAGCTGCTGGTCGCCGGCACGCCGGAGACCGTCGCCGCCACCCCCAACAGCCACACCGGCCAGTTCCTCGCGCCGCTGCTGGCCCCGGCCGCCCGCCCTCGGGCCGTCTCCAACTGAAGCCGCGCATCCCGCGACCGGCTCGCAAACACCCCGCCCCGGACGCAAGAAAGCCGGCAAGAGGCCGGCTTTCTCGGGACCGCCACCCCCGAGAGGGTGCGGTTCATTGCACTGCGAAATCTCAGGCGGCTTCGCCGTCCCCGGAATCGCCCTCGGGGCGATCCACCAGCTCCACGTAGGCCATCGGGGCGTTGTCACCCGGACGATTGCCACACTTGAGGATACGCAGATACCCACCCGGGCGCTGCTGATAGCGCGGACCCAGCTCACTGAACAGCTTGCCCACGATCTCCTTGTCGCGCAGACGCGCAAAGGCCGTGCGACGGCCATGCACGCTGTCTTCCTTGGCCATGGTGATCAGCGGCTCGGCGACCCGGCGCAGTTCCTTCGCCTTGGGCAGCGTGGTCTTGATCAGTTCGTGCCGGAACAGGGCCACGGACAGGGCCTGAAACGTGGCCTTGCGGTGCGAGCTGTTACGGCCCAGCTGACGGCCGGAATGACGATGACGCATGAGAGGCTTCCTCTAGAAAAACGATGGGCGCAGGGCGCCGTGATTACTCGTTGTCGTCGCGCAGACCCGGCGGCGGCCAGTTCTCGAGACGCATGCCCAGCGACAGCCCATGGGTCGCCAGCGTGTCCTTGATCTCGGTGAGCGACTTCTTGCCGAGGTTCGGCGCGCGCAGCAGCTCGACCTCGGTGCGCTGAACCAGGTCCCCGATGTAGTACAGGTTCTCCGCCTTCAGGCAGTTCGCCGAACGCACCGTGAGCTCCAGTTCGTCCACCGGACGCAGCAGGACCGGGTCGATCGCACCACCGGCGGTCCCGACCACCTCGCCGGCCTCTTCCTGGAGGTCGACGAACGGGGCCAGCTGGCCCTGCAGTATCGTCGCTGCCTGACGCACCGCGTCATCCGGCGCGATCGCACCGTTGGTCTCCAGTTCCAGCACCAGGCGGTCCATGTCGGTACGCTGCGCCAGACGCGCGCTCTCGACGCGGTAGGACACGCGGCGGATCGGGCTGAAGCTGGCATCCAGCAGCAGTCGGCCGATGCCCGTATCGTCGCCCGCCTCGGACTGGCGTCGGGCGCTCACGGGCTCATAGCCACGGCCGGCCCGCGCGGTCAGCGTCACGTCCAGGTCGACGTTCTTGGTGATGGTCGCGATCACGTGTTCAGGATTCACGACCTCCACGTCATGGTCCACCTGGATGTCACCCGCCGTCACCACGCACGGACCCTTCTTCTTCAGGGTCAGGGTGGATTCGTCACGGCTGTGCATGCGCAGCGCCACGCCCTTGAGGTTCAGCAGGATGTCAACGACGTCCTCCTGCACCCCTTCGATCGTGGTGTATTCGTGCAGCACGCCCTCGATCCGGGCCTCGACGATCGCGGCACCGGGGATGGACGACAGCAGCACACGCCGCAGGGCATTGCCCAGGGTATGCCCGAAACCGCGTTCCAGCGGCTCGAGCGCGACCTTGGCCTGATTCCGGTTCTCGGCCTCGACCTCGATCTGCTGTTTCTTGACCAGTTCGTTCGACTGCATTGTGACTCCTGGCGCCAGGCCGAAAAACGATTACTTCGAGTACAGCTCGACGACGAGCGACTCGTTGATGTCCGCGGGCAGATCCGAACGGTCCGGGATCGCCTTGAAGGTCCCTTCGAACTTGCTGGTGTCGACTTCGACCCAGCTCGGGAAACCGGTCTGCTCGGCCAGGGTCATCGCATCCTGGATGCGGACCTGCTTGCGGGCCTTCTCGCGGACCGTGACCACATCCGACGGCTGAACCTGATAGGCGGCGATGTTCACCACCTGGCCATTCACCATGATCGCGCGATGCGCCACCAGCTGCCGCGCTTCCGAGCGGGTGGCGCCGAAGCCCATGCGGTACACGACGTTGTCCAGACGACCTTCCAGCAGCTTCAGCAGGTTCTCGCCGGTCGAGCCCTTGCGCTGGGCGGCCTTCTTGTAATAGTTGCGGAACTGCTTCTCCAGCACGCCGTAGATCCGGCGCAGCTTCTGCTTCTCGCGCAGCTGCACGGCATAGTCGGACAGGCGGGTACGACGTTCACCGTGCTGACCCGGCGGCTTGTCCAGCTTGCATTTGGTTTCCAGCGCGCGTGCGCCGCTCTTCAGGCCCAGATCCACGCCTTCGCGGCGGCTGAGCTTGCACTTCGGTCCAATGTAACGAGCCATTCTCGAACTCCAGCCTTAAACGCGGCGTTTCTTGGGCGGCCGGCAGCCGTTGTGAGGGATCGGGGTCACATCACTGATGTTCGTGATCTTGAACCCGGCATTGTTCAGCGCACGCACCGCCGATTCGCGACCCGGACCCGGGCCCCGCACCATCACGTCGAGATTCTTCACGCCGTGCTCGGCCGCGGTCGTCCCGGCCCGTTCGGCCGCGATCTGCGCGGCGAACGGCGTGGACTTGCGGGAACCACGGAAACCGGAGCCACCGGAGGTGGCCCAGCTGATCGTATTGCCCTGCCGGTCCGTGATCGTGATGATCGTATTATTGAACGTGGCATATACGTGAGCCACGCCCTCGGCGATATTCTTGCGGACCTTCTTCTTGGTCCGAGTCTGCGCTTGTGCCATGTACCTGAGATCCCAGTCTGATTACTTGCGAATCGGGCGACGCGGGCCCTTGCGGGTGCGTGCATTCGTCTGCGTCTGCTGACCCCGCAGCGGGAGGCCGCGGCGGTGACGCACGCCCCGGTAGCAGCCCAGGTCCATGAGCCGCTTGATGTTCATGCTGACTTCCCGGCGCAGATCCCCTTCCACGGGGATCTTGTCGATCTGCGCGCGCAGGGCATCGACTTCGGCATCGGTCAGATCCCGCACCTTGATGTCCCGACGCACACCCGCGGCATCGCAGATCAGGCCGGCCCGGGTGGGGCCAATGCCATAGATCGCGGTCAGCGCGATTACCGTGTGCTTCTGGTCAGGAATATTGATTCCAGCGACGCGAGCCATCCAACCTCTCCATCTAAATCCGGCAAAGCCGGCTATAGTAGCAATGAATATCCGTTACGCCAAGCGTTAGCCCTGGCGCTGCTTGTGGCGGGCATCCGAACAGATCACCCGCACCACACCGTTACGCCGAATGACCTTGCAGTTTCGGCAGATCGGTTTTACAGATGCACGTACCTTCATGGTCTTTCTCCTGGTCTAGCGGATCCCGGTACCGCCGAAACCCTTCAGATTCGCTTTCTTCATCAACCCTTCGTACTGGTGGGACACCAGATGCGACTGCAGCTGGGCCATGAAATCCATCACCACGATCACGATGATCAGCAGCGACGTCCCACCGAAGTAGAACGGCACGTTCCAGTACAGGATCAGGAACTCGGGCAGCAGGCAGACCGCGGTGATATAGACCGCGCCCACCGCCGTCAGCCGTGTCATGACCCCGTCAATAAACCGTTCCGTCTGCACCCCGGGACGAATCCCCGGGATGAAGGCGCCCTGCTTCTTCAGGTTCTCCGCGGTATCCCGGGAGTTGAACACCAGCGCGGTGTAGAAGAAGCAGAAGAAAATAATCGCGGCCGCATAGAACATCACGTACAGCGGCTGCCCCGGCGCCAGCGTCGTCGAGATCTCGCGCAGCCAGTCCATCCCTTCGGCCTGCCCGAACCACTGCCCCAGCGTCGATGGGAACAGGATGATACTGGAGGCGAAGATCGGCGGAATCACCCCGGCCATGTTCAGCTTCAGCGGCAGGTGGGAGGACTGCCCGCCCACCATCTTCCGCCCGACCTGGCGTTTCGCGTAATTGATCGTCACGCGTCGCTGACCGCGCTCGACGAACACCACGAAGGCCGTCACCGCGAGGGCCAGCACGATCAGGATCACCACGAACGCCGCCGCCAGTTCGCCGGTACGCGCCAGCTCCAGGGTGCCGCCAATGGCCCCCGGCAGCCCCGCCACGATCCCCGCGAAAATGATGATCGAGATCCCGTTCCCGATGCCGCGCTCGGTGATCTGCTCGCCCAGCCACATCAGGAACAGGGTACCGGTCACCAGCGAGACGACCACCGTAAAGATAAAGATCGGCCCCGGGTTCAGCGCCATCGGCATGCCCTGAATGGTCTGTCCATTCAGCGCAATCCCGATCCCGATACTCTGAAACAGCGCCAGCGCCACGGTCCCGTAGCGCGTGTACTGCGTGATCTTGCGCCGCCCCTGCTCGCCTTCCTTCTTCAGCTGCTGCAGGGCCGGCACGGTGGCCGCGAGCAGCTGCATGATGATCGCGGCGGAGATATAGGGCATCACCCCGAGGGCAAAGATCGACAGCCGTTCCAGCGCCCCGCCCGAGAACATGTTGAACATGTCCAGGATCGTGCCGCTTTGTTGCTCGAAGAACTGCGACACCGCGACCGGGTTGATGCCCGGCACGGGGATGAACGTCCCGATGCGGTACACCACCAGGGCGCCCAGCACGAACAGCAAGCGTTGGCGTAACTCGGTAAAGCCGGTGAGTCCGCCACCGGAACGTGCTGTCGCTCCACGCGCCATTATTTAGGCCTCGACGCTCCCGCCGGCCGCTTCGATCGCGGCCCGCGCACCCTTGGTCACACCCACGCCCTTCACGGCGCAGGCACGGGAGACTTCACCGGAGGCGAAGATCTTCGCGCTCTGGGCGTCGCTGCGCACGACACCGGCGGCCTTGAGCCTTTCCAGGGTCACGTCGCCGTCCACCTTGGCCAGCTCGCTCAGGCGCACTTCGGCCGCGTACTGCTGCTTGCGGGAGCGGAAGCCCACCTTCGGCAGGCGCCGCTGCAACGGCATCTGGCCGCCTTCGAAGCCGACCTTGGTGAAGCCGCCGGAGCGGGACTTCTGGCCCTTGTGGCCACGGCCGCCAGTCTTGCCCAGACCGGAACCAATGCCACGACCGACGCGCTTGCCCGGCTTGCGGGCGCCGTCGGGGCTTGCAATCTCATTCAGTCGCATCGTTAGACTTCCTCTACCTTCAGCAGGTACGACACCTTCTTGACCATGCCCAGATTTTCCGGGGTGGCCTCGACCGTCGAGGTGCTGTGGGTCTTGCGCAGCCCCAAGCCGCGGACGCACGCCTTGTGCGATGCGATGCGGCCGGCGGTGCTGCGTACCAGGGTCAGTTTCAGCTTGCTCATGGCTTAGCTCGTCACTTCGTCAACGGTCTTGCCGCGCTTGGCCGCCACACGCTCCGGCGAGCTCACCGTGGTGAGCCCGTCGATCGTGGCCTGCACGACGTTAATCGGATTGCGCGATCCCACGCACTTGGCAAGCACGTTACGCACCCCGGCCACTTCCAGCACGGCACGCATGGCCCCGCCGGCGATGATCCCGGTACCTTCCGAGGCGGGCTGCATGTAGACGTTCGCGGCACCGTGGCGGCCATTGACCGCGTAGTGCAGGGTCCCTTCGTGCAGGGCCACGTTGCGCATCTCCATCCGCGCCTGCTGCATTGCCTTCTGGATCGCGGCCGGAACCTCGCGCGCCTTGGCATAGCCATAGCCCACGCGACCTTCTCCGTCGCCCACCACCGTCAGTGCGGCAAACCGGAACTGGCGACCGCCTTTGACCACCTTGGCCACGCGGTTCACGCCAATCAGCTTTTCCTGCAGGCCGTCTTGCGCTTCGCTTACATCGTTACGTGCCATATCTCTCTCCGCTCGATCCCGTTTGACTAGAACTGCAGGCCGTTTTCACGTGCGGCGTCGGCCAGAGCCTTCACCCGTCCGTGATAACGGAAACCCGCGCGGTCAAACGCGACCTGTTCAATACCGGCCTTGCGCGCGCGCTCGGCGATCGCCTGCCCGACACGGGCCGCCGCCTCGGCGTTCCCGGTCGAACCGCCGGCATTCTTCAGATCCTTCTCCACCGTTGACGCCGCGGCGAGTACCGCGTCGCCGGACGGGGCGATGATCTGCGCGTACATGTGGCGGGGCGTCCGATGGATACAGAGACGATGCACCCCCAGCTCACGGATCTTGAACCGTGCGCGACGCGCCCTCTTAAGTCTGGCCTCTTTCTTGTCCACTGGTGCCTACCTACTTCTTCTTGGCTTCTTTGCGCACAATGCGCTCGTCTTTGTACTTCACGCCCTTGCCCTTGTAGGGCTCCGGCGGGCGGAAGGCGCGAATATTCGCGGCCACCTGGCCCACCTTCTGGCGATCGGTCCCCTTGACCACGACCTCGGTCGGGGTCGGCGTTTCCACCGTCACACCCTCGGGGATCTCGAAGTCGATCGGATGCGAATACCCGAGGGTCAGGTTCAGCTTCGCGCCCTGCATCTGCGCGCGGTAGCCGACACCCACCAGCTCCAGGGCCCGTTCGAACCCCTGGCTGACGCCGTGGACATGATTCCCAAGCAGCGCACGGATGGTACCGGCGAGCGCGACGTTTTTCGCATTCTCGGCGGCCTTCACACGCACCACGCCGTCCTCGACGGTAACCGTCACCGCCTCGGGGCAGGTGAGTTGAAGCTCGCCCTTCGGGCCCTTGATCTTGATCTCGCTGTCCGTCTGCTCCACGGACACACCGCTCGGCAGCTGGATCGGCAGATTTGCAATGCGCGACATGGCTGATTCCTCAGTAGATCTTGCAGAGGACCTCGCCACCCTGGCCAGCGGCCCGGGCTGCGCGGTCACTCATGACACCCTGCGGCGTGGAGATCACCGCGACACCAAGGCCCGCGTTGATCCGCGGCAGTTCGTCCTTGCCGCGATAGATCCGCAGACCCGGGCGGGAAATCCGTTCGACGGTCTCGATGACCGGCCGTCCCTCGAAATACTTCAGCTTAACCACCAGCTTCTTCTGCGCGGCCTCGCCCTCGACCTGCATGTCGCCCACGAAACCCTCTTCCGCGAAAACCTTCAGGATGCGCTCCTTGGCCTTGCTGTAGGGAATGGCGACCTGCTCCTTGTTCGCGCGCTGCGCATTGCGCACGCGGGTGAGCATGTCGGAAATCGGATCGGTCATCATCGCTTCAAATCTCCTTACCAGCTCGCCTTGCGCAGGCCCGGAATCTCGCCCTTCATGGCGTATTCCCGCAGCTTGTTGCGCCCCAGGCCAAACCGGCGGTAATAGCCCTTCGGCCGGCCGGTCACGCCACAGCGGTTCTTCTGACGCACGCGCGACGAATCACGCGGCAGTTTCTGCAGCGCATGCATGGCCGCCAGACGTTCCTCGGAGGACTTGGTGTCGTCCACCAGGATTGCCTTGAGTTCGGCCCGCTTGGCCGCGTACTTCTTTACCAGTCGTTCGCGCTTCTTCTCGCGCTCGACCATCGATACCTTCGCCATGTGCGCCTACCTCGTTTACTGCCGGAACGGGAATCGGAAGGCCTCCAGAAGGGCCTTGGCTTCCGCGTCCGTCTTTGCGCTGGTTGTGATGGTGATGTCCATGCCACGCAGCTTGTCGACACGGTCGTAGTCAATCTCCGGAAAGATGATCTGTTCCTTGATGCCCAGGCTGTAGTTGCCGCGGCCGTCGAACGCCTTCGCGGAAAAACCGCGGAAGTCGCGTACCCGGGGCAGCGCCACATTGATCAGGCGATCCAGGAATTCGTACATCTGCCGGCGCCGCAGGGTCACCTTGCAGCCGATCGGATAATCGTCACGGATCTTGAAGCCCGCAATTGACTTGCGTGCCTTGGTGACCACCGGCTTCTGCCCGGCAATCGCGGTCATGTCACCGACCGCGTGTTCGATCACCTTCTTGTCCGCGACCGCATCGCCGAGACCCATGTTCAGGGTCACTTTGGTGATGCGCGGGATCTCCATCACGTTGGCATAGCTGAACTGCTCGCGCAGGGCCTGCTTCACGTTGGATTCGTATTCTTCTCTCAAGCGTTCCATAAACCGTCCGTCCCGCGTTATGCGTCCACGACCTCGCCGTTCGAGCGAAAGACCCGCACCTTGCGGCCGTCTTCCAGGGTCTTGAACGACACGCGATCACCCTTGTCGGTTGCCGGGTTGAAGAGCATCACGTTCGAGACATCGATCGGCATTTCCTTCTCGATGATCCCGCCACCGACACCCTGCTGCGGGTTCGGCTTCTGATGCTTCTTCACCATGTTGATGTTCTGGACCAGGACCTTGCCGTCCAAGACCTTGATGATGGTCCCGCGGCGACCCTTGTCCTTGCCCGCGATCACGACGACATCGTCGCCCTTGCGAATCTTGTTCATCACTTCCTCACAGCACTTCCGGGGCGAGGGAGATAATCTTCATGTACTTCTCCCCTCGCAGTTCACGCGTCACCGGCCCGAAGATACGGGTGCCGATCGGCTGGTGCTGGTTGTTCAGCAGGACCGCGGCGTTGCGGTCGAAGCGGATGATCGAACCATCCGGGCGCCGCACGCCAGAGGCGGTGCGCACCACGACGGCGTCGTACACATCGCCCTTCTTGACCTTGCCACGCGGGATCGCGTCCTTGACGCTCACCTTGATGACATCGCCCACGCGGGCGTACCGGCGGTGCGAGCCGCCCAGCACCTTGATGCACTGGATGCGTCGGGCGCCGCTGTTGTCGGCGGCCTCGAGCACGGTCTGCATTTGAATCATGACTTATCTCCTGGCAGCCGATTCAGAGCGCGTCCTGCCCGACCACTTCGATCAGGGCAAAGCGCTTCTGCTTGGAAACCGGCCGGCATTCACGGATACGAACCCGATCGCCCATGCGGGAGACGTTCTCCTCGTCGTGGACGTGCAGTTTCGTGCTGCGGCGGATGAACTTGCCGTACAGCGGGTGACGCACGCGACGCTCGACCAGGACCGTCCGGGTCTTGTCCATCTTGTCGCTGATCACCCGCCCCACGACGGAACGCTGAGTCTTGGAACCTTCTTCGGTCATCTTCTTAGCCTGCCCTTCTGCGTTCATTCATCAGCGTCTTGATCTGCGCGATCTCGCGCCGCACCTTGCCGACGCGATCCGGGCGCGCGAGCTGCCCGATCGCCTTCTGCATACGGAGGCCGAACTGCTCCTTGTAGAGCGCTTCCAGCTCCTGGTTCAGATCGTCATCCGACTTCTTTCTGAGTTCTTCTGCTTTCATTACATCACCTGCCGACGGGTGAAGACCGTCTTGACCGGGAGCTTGGCGGCGGCCAGGCGCATGGCCTCGCGGGCCACGTCCTCGTGAACGCCTTCCATCTCGTAGAGCACGCGGCCGGGCTGGATCTTGCAAACCCAGTACTCCACGCCACCCTTGCCCTTGCCCATACGCACTTCAAGCGGCTTCTTGGTCACCGGCACGTCCGGGAACACCCGGATCCAGATCTTCCCGCCACGCTTGATGTGACGCACCATCGCACGACGCGCGGCCTCGATCTGGCGCGCGGTAATGCGACCGCGTTCAACGGCCTGCAGGCCGTACTCGCCGAAGCTGACCTTGGCACCGGTCGAGGCCATGCCCCGGTTCCGGCCCTTGAACTGCTTGCGGAATTTGGTTCTTTTTGGCTGCAACATGGTCTATGTCCTAGCTCGCGTTGGCCGCAGCGCGCGTCCCTTCGACCGGCTCGAGACCGAAGACTTCGCCCTTGAAGATCCACACCTTCACACCGATGATCCCGTAGGTCGTACGGGCCTCGGCGAAGCCGTAGTCGATATCGGCACGCAGGGTGTGCAGCGGCACACGCCCTTCCCGGTACCACTCGGAACGCGCGATCTCGGCGCCGTTCAGACGGCCGGAGACGTGCACCTTGATCCCCTGGGCACCCAGGCGCATGGCATTGCCGACGGCGCGCTTCATCGCACGGCGGAACATGATGCGGCGCTCGAGCTGCTGGGCAATCCCTTCCGCCACCAGCTGGGCCTCGATCTCGGGCTTGCGCACTTCCTCGATATTGATCTTGACGTTGCCCTGGTCCAGGCCCGTCTCCGCCGCGACTTCACGACGCAGCTTCTCGATGTCCTCGCCCTTCTTGCCGATCACGATCCCCGGACGCGCCGTATGGATCGTGATGTGCGCGGCCTTGGCCGGACGCTCGATAGTAATGCGGCTCACCGACGCGTGCGCGAGTTTCTTCTGCAGGAATTCGCGCAGCTTGATGTCGTTGTTCAGCGTCTCGCCAAATTCACGACCGTCGGCGTACCAGGTCGCCGACCACGGGCGAGAAATGCCCAGCCGGATGCCGGTTGGATGTACTTTCTGACCCATGGTTAGTTCGCTCCCTTCTCGCTAACGCCAATCACGATGTGACTGGTGCGCTTCATGATGCGGTTGCCGCGGCCCTTGGCACGCGCCTGCATGCGCTTAAGCACGGGGCCCTCGTCGACCTGGATGCGCGAGATGCGCAGCTCGTCGATGTCGGCGCCGTCGTTGTTCTCCGCATTGGCGATCGCGGATTCCAGCACCTTTTTCACGATGGCGGCCGGCTTCTTCGGGCTGAAGGTCAGCTCGTTCAGGGCCTCTTCCACGCGCATACCACGAACCTGGTCGGCGACCAGCCGCGTTTTCTGCGGCGAGATGCGCGCGTAGCGCAGTTTTGCAATCGTCTCCATCGTTCGTCCTCAGCGCGACTTCTTGTTGGCGATGTGACCCTTGAAGGTCCGCGTCAACGCAAACTCGCCCAGCTTGTGGCCGACCATGTTTTCGTTGACCAGCACCGGAACATGCTGACGCCCGTTGTGAACCGCGAGGGTGAGACCCACCATCTGCGGGATAATCATCGAGCGACGCGACCAGGTCTTGATCGGCCGGCGATCGTTCTTCTCGCGCGCCTCTTCCACCTTCTTGCGCAGGTGGTGGTCGACGAACGGGCCTTTTTTCAGTGAACGCGGCATGCTGGCACTCCGTTACTTCTTGCGCCGACGCACGATCATGCCGTCGGTACGTTTGTTGTTGCGGGTCTTGTAACCCTTGGTCGGACGGCCCCACGGGGTCACCGGGTGACGCCCGAAGTTGCGCCCTTCACCACCACCATGCGGATGGTCGACCGGGTTCATCGCGGTGCCGCGCACGGTCGGGCGCACGCCCGTCCAGCGCTTGGCACCGGCCTTCCCGAACTTCTTCAGGCTGTGCTCCGTATGCCCGACCTCGCCCACCGTGGCGCGGCATTCGGACGGGATGCGACGCATCTCGCCGGAGCGCAGCCGGATGGTGGCGTGGGCGCCTTCGCGGGCCACGACCTGGGCCGAGGCACCGGCGGAACGGGCGATCTGGGCGCCCTTGCCCGGCTTCATCTCGATGCAGTGAATCACCGTACCGACCGGGATCGAGCGCAACGGCATGGCGTTACCGACACGAATCGGCGCCTGCGAGCCGCTGTGCACCGCGTCACCCTGCTTCAGGCCGCGAGGCGCGATAATGTACCGGCGTTCGCCGTCCGCGTACAGCACCAGTGCGAGATGAGCGCTACGGTTCGGGTCATATTCGAGCCGTTCAACCTTGCCCGGCACGTTGTCCTTGTTCCGCTTGAAGTCGACGATGCGATAGCGCTGCTTGTGCCCACCGCCCACATGACGGGTGGTGATGCGCCCGGAATTGTTTCGGCCGCCCGTGCGCGTCTGCTTCTCCACCAGCGCCGCATGCGGGGCGCCCTTGTGCAGACCGTCACCGCGGATCTGAACCGCGTGACGGCGTCCGGCCGACGTCGGATTGGTCTTGATAATCGCCATGACTAGACCTGTTCTCCTTCACCCATGTCGATGCTCTCGCCCTCGGCGAGCGCGACATAGGCCTTCTTCCAGTGGTTACGACGACCGAACTGGCGACCGAAGCGCTTGTTCTTGCCCTGCTGGTTCAGCGTGCGGACCTGCTGGACACGAACCTCGAACAGCTTCTCGATCGCGGCCTTGATCTCGGCCTTGTCGGCATCCGGCAGCACGCGAAACACGTACTGCCCGACTTCCCCGGCGTTGGTCGATTTCTCGGACACCACCGGACCCTGAATAATCTGCATCAGACGCGAATTCATGCCAGCCACTCCTCGAGCTTGCGGATGGCGCCTTCCGTGATCACGACCGTCTCGGCCCCGACCAGGTTGGCAGGATTGACGCCGTTGACGTCGATCACGTCCACGTGCGGCACGTTGCCGAGGGCGCGGGCGGTCATCGCGTCCTCTTCGGCCAGGACCACCAGACCCTTCTCCAGGCCCAGTTCCTTCAGCTTCGCGACGCCGTCGCGGGTCTTGCCGGATTCAACGGCAAAGCCCGCAACCACCTTCAGGCGATCCTGGCGCAGCAGCTCGGAGAGGATCGACGCCATCGCGGCGCGATACATCTTCTTGTTGAGCTTCTGCGAGAAATCCTGGGTGCGCGCCGCGAATACCTTGCCGCCCCCGGTCCACAGCGGGCTGCGGATGGTGCCGGCACGCGCACGGCCGGTGCCCTTCTGACGGAACGGCTTGATGCCGCCGCCGCTCACCTGGGCGCGCGTCTTCTGCGCACGGGTGCCGCTGCGGGCTCCGGCGAGCTGCGCGACCACGCTCTGATGCACCAGGGATTCGTTGAATTCCCGCTCGAAGCAGACGGCGGACAGCTCGACGCTGGCCCCGGTATCGGCAGTCGTTACTTGCATTGTCTTAACCCTTCGCCTTCACGGCCGGACGAATCATCACGTCGGAACTCGGCGCGCCCGGCACGGCACCCTGAACCAGGACCAGACTGCGATCGGCGTCGACACGCACCACCTTGAGGTTCTGGATGGTCTTGCGCTCCGCGCCCATGTGGCCGGCCATCTTCTTGCCCTTGAACACGCGGCCGGGGCTCTGGTTCTGCCCAATGGAACCCGGGGCACGGTGCGCCAGCGAGTTGCCATGGGTCGCGTCCTGGGTGCGGAAGTTGTGACGCTTTACCGCACCCTGGAAGCCCTTGCCCTTGCTCTGCGCGGTCACGTCGACGATCTGACCTTCCTCGAACCGGTCAACGGTGATCGCATCACCGGCGGCCAGGCCTTCCAGATCGGCCTCGTCCACGCGGAATTCCCACAGACCACGACCCGGTTCCACCGACGCCGCAGCAAAGTGACCGGCCTCCGGCTTGCTTACCCGAGACGGCTTGCGCGAGCCCGCCGTCACCTGGACCGCGTTGTAGCCGTCGCCTTCAGTGCGCTTGATCTGGACCACGCGATTGTTGTCCACCTGCAGCACCGTGACCGGCACGGAGACGCCGTCGTCCGTAAAGACGCGCGACATGCCGAGCTTGCGACCGATGAGTCCAAGAGCCATTACAAAACCCCTTCCGTATCAGACGGCGCTATCAAGCGCCCTAAAGCCGTGGCCCGGCGAAAATTCCGCCGGGCCACGGAAAGCCCAATAGTATGGCAGAAAATTTAACGTTAGTTAAGCCTGATCTGAACATTGACGCCCGCGGCCAGATCCAGCTTCATCAGGGCATCCACGGTCTTGTCGGTCGGATCGAGGATATCCATCAGGCGCTTGTGCGTACGCAGCTCGTACTGGTCACGCGCGTCCTTGTTGACGTGCGGGGAGACCAGGACCGTGTACGCCTCGCGCTTGGTCGGCAGCGGAATCGGCCCTTTGACCCGGGCGCCGGTCCGCTTCGCGGTCTCGACAATCTCGGCCGCGGAGCGGTCGATCAGTCGATGATCAAAGGCTTTCAGACGAATTCGAATGCGCTGGTTAGCCATCTCGTTCACTCAATAATCTTGGAGACGACGCCGGCGCCGACGGTGCGGCCACCTTCGCGGATCGCAAAGCGCAGCCCGTCTTCCATCGCGATCGGGTTGATCAGGGACACCGTCATCTTGACGTTGTCGCCCGGCATCACCATCTCGGTGCCTTCCGGCAGCTCCACCGAACCCGTCACGTCGGTCGTGCGGAAGTAGAACTGCGGACGATACCCGTTGAAGAACGGCGTATGACGACCGCCCTCGTCCTTGCCCAGGATGTACACCTCGGCCTCGAAATGCGTGTGCGGGGTGATCGAACCCGGCTTGCACAGCACCTGACCACGCTGCACGTCGTCACGCTTGGTGCCACGCAGCAGGATACCGACGTTGTCGCCCGCCTCGCCCTGGTCCAGCAGCTTGCGGAACATCTCGACACCGGTGACGGTGGTCTTCTGGGTGTCGCGAATACCGACGATCTCGATTTCTTCGCCGACCTTCACCACGCCGCGCTCGACGCGACCGGTCACCACGGTGCCACGACCGGAGATCGAGAAGACATCTTCCACCGGCATCAGGAACGCGCCGTCCACGGCACGCTCGGGCTCCGGAATCCAGCTGTCCATCGCCTCCACCAGCTTGTAGATCGCCGGGGCGCCCACTTCGCTCTCGTCACCTTCCAGCGCCTTCAGCGCGGAACCGGTGATCACCGGGGTGTCGTCACCCGGGAAGTCGTAGGAGGACAGCAGGTCGCGAACTTCCATCTCGACCAGCTCCAGCAGCTCCGGATCGTCGACCATGTCGGCCTTGTTCAGGAACACCACGATGTACGGCACACCGACCTGACGCGCCAGCAGGATGTGCTCGCGGGTCTGCGGCATCGGGCCATCGGCCGCCGACACCACCAGGATCGCGCCGTCCATCTGCGCCGCACCCGTGATCATGTTCTTCACATAGTCCGCGTGCCCGGGGCAGTCGACGTGCGCATAGTGGCGAATGTCGCTTTCGTATTCGACGTGCGCGGTCGCAATCGTGATCCCGCGCGCCTTCTCTTCCGGCGCATTGTCGATCTGGTCAAACGCACGGGCTTCGCTCCCGTACTTCTTGCCCAGCACCGCCGTCATCGCCGCCGTCAGCGTCGTTTTCCCATGGTCCACATGACCAATCGTCCCCACATTCACATGCGGCTTCTTACGCTCGAACTTTTCCTTGGACA
>NZ_KB898125.1:0-223577 GCF_000377445.1 Thioalkalivibrio sp. ALE9 | reverse complement strand
TGTTCCGCCGTCAGCGGCCGACCCTCGCCCGGTTGCCCCGTGCGCTCCGCCTTGAGTTGATCGACCCAGCGGCGAACGGCCGTCTCGCCTAGATCCTGATCCCGGCATACGACCGAGACCTCCAGACCGTCATCGACCACCATCCGGGCCACGCGCTCCTTGTATTCGCTTGAAAAACTTCGGCGCTTGCGTGCCATGGTTGTTCTCCTCGTCCAGGGGGTATCGTCCCACCTAACGAGGTGTCCACGGAAATTAGACCAGCTCAGTCAACACCCCATCGGCCAGAGGGCTGGCCTCCTACGCGTCGGGGTGCTCGCCCAAGACCTTGGCAATCGCCCGGATGCGTTCGCGCTGTAATGCCTCGCCCAGGGCCTTGCCCTTGTAGCCCTCGGCCATCAGGGCTTGCGGTTGCACGGCCTGCGCGGCGGCCATCGCGCGGCGTACGGCATCGGCCTGCGGGTAGGGCTTGTCTTCCCAGCCGGTGCGCCCGCGGAAATCCGCCTCCACCGCGAGCAGGAAGGGCTCGACGTTTTCCGGGCGGCGCAGGACGTCCAGTCCGTCGACCAGCTTCATCACGGTCTTCGGGCGCAGTTCGAACACGCGATGGACCAGGCCGTGGTAGCGCGCCACGCGCACCGCGAGGTCGCGGTAGCGATTGGGGATGCGCAGGCGTTCGGCCAGGGCGCGGATCAGGTCCGCCCCGCGTTCCTCGTGCCCGTGGTGACTGGGCAGGATGTCGGGGTCGGTCGTGCCCTTCCCGAGGTCGTGCACCAGCGCGGCGAAGCGCACCTCCGGGGCGTCGGACAGGCGGGTCGCCTGGTCCAGGACCATCAGCGTATGCACGCCGGTGTCGATCTCCGGATGGTAGCGCTCGGGCTGGGGTACGCCGAACAGCCGCTCGATCTCCGGGAACAGGATAGCGAGTGCCCCGGCCTCGCGTAGTACCTCGAGGAAGCGCCGCGGTGCGGGGCTCTTCAGGGCCTTCTCGCATTCTGCCCAGACGCGCTCGGGGACCAGCGCGTCGACCTCGCCGGAGGTGACGAGCTCGCGCATCAGGGTCAGCGTGTCGGGGGCCACCTGGAAGCCCCAGGGCGCGAGCTGGGCGGCGAACCGGGCCACCCGCAGCAGACGTACCGGATCTTCGGCAAAGGCCGGGGAAACGTGGCGCAGCCATCGGGCTTCCAGATCTTCCCGTCCGCCATAGGGGTCGATCAGGCGGCCGTCGGTGTCCTCGGCCATCGCGTTGATGGTGAGATCGCGGCGTTCGAGGTCGTCCTCCAGGGTGACCTCGGGCGAGGCATTGAACTGGAAGCCGTGGTAGCCGCGCGCGGTCTTGCGCTCGGTGCGCGCCAGCGCGTATTCCTCGTGGGTCTCGGGGTGCAGGAAGACCGGGAAGTCGCGTCCGACCGCGCGAAAGCCCGCGGCCTCCATCGCCTCCGGCGTGGCACCGACGACGACGTAGTCGCGTTCCGTGAACGGGCGTCCCAGCAGGCGGTCGCGAACCGCACCGCCGACGAGATAGGTCTGCATGGCGGCCCCGGGTTCGCGATCCGGGTCAGCCGCGGCCCGATCCGCGGTTGAGAGTACGCAGTTGCTGCATGCGGGCCTCACGCCCGGCGCCGCCGCCACCCAGATAGCTGGGGGCAATGGATTCGAGCCGGGTCGGGCAGGGCAGTTGCTGCTCGCCGTCGCAGACCGAGTCGATGGTCAGCGAGGCGAAGTTGTCGCGCGACAACGGTTTGCCGGGCACGAATTCGAGCACGCTGGCCTGCAGCTTGCCGGCCCAGTCGGGCAGGCCGATCACCGGGCGCCGGTGACCGGAGACGCGTCCGACGTAGCGCACCAGCTCGGCCAGGGTATAGGTCTTCGGGCCGCACAGTTCAAAGCCCTGCCCGAAGGTATCCGGGTCGTCGAGGGCCTCGACGAAGTGCTCGGCCACATCGCCGACATACACCGGGGCGAAACGCGCCCGGGCGCGGGCCAGGGGCATCATCGGCGAGAACTTCAGCAAAGTCGCGAAGCGGTTCAGGAAGGAATCCTCGGGGCCGAAGATCACCGACGGGCGAAAAACCGTGACCGCCAGGGATTCGCTGGCGAATACCGCCTGTTCCGCCGCGCCTTTGCTGCGCAGGTAGTGGCTGGGGGCGTCGTCCATGTCCGCCTTGAGCGCGCTCATCTGCAGGAAGCGGCGCACGCCCTGGGCCTCGGCGGCCGCCAGGGCCTTCTCGGTCAGCTCGGTATGGGCGGTGCGGAAACCGGCGCCGCTGTGCCCGCGCTCGTTGAGGATGCCGACCAGGTTGATCACCGCGTCCTGCCCCGCGAACACGCGCTCCAGGGTGGCGGGGTCATGGGCGCTGCCTTCGACCAGATCCACCTCGGGGTTGACCAGGAGATCGCGGTGGCGATGCGGACGGCGGGACAGCACGCGGACCTTCAGGCCGCGATCAATCAGTCGGCGAATGATGTGGTGGCCGACGAAGCCCGTGCCGCCCAGCAGGCAGACATTGCGAATCGAATCGATCGACATGGTGGCAAGGTCCTTCCGAAAGCGAATGCGGGACGTCTTATACTCGGGTGACCTGCATTGTTCAAACAAGCCCGTATTTCGGGCCCTGACGCCGAGGCACCGATATGCCCGAACTGACTGCGATCAATCCTGCCACCGGCGAGACCCTCGCGCGCTACCCGCGCATGAACGAGGAAGCGCTGGAGGCCGCATTGTCTCGTGCCGCGAGCGCGGCGCCGGACTGGGCGGCGCGCCCCGTGACGGAGCGCGCCGCGCGCCTGCGCGATCTGGCCGGCGTGCTGCGCGAGGAACGCGAGACCCTGGCGACCACTGCCACACAGGAGATGGGCAAGCGCCTGGCCGAGGCGCGGGCCGAGGTCGACAAGTGTGCCGCCGCCTGCGAGTACTACGCCGAACACGGCCCGGATTACCTGCAGGACACCATGATCGCCTCGGACGCGAGCCGCTCGTTCATTGCCTGGCAGCCGCTGGGGACCGTGCTGCTGGTGATGCCCTGGAATTTTCCCTACTGGCAGGCCTTTCGCCAGGCGATCCCGGCCACGCTGGCCGGCAATACCGTACTGCTCAAACATGCCTCTAACGTTCCTGGCTGCGCCGAACACCTGGAGCGGGTGTTCCTGGCGGCCGGGTTCCCCGAGGGCGTGTTCCGCAATCTGCCGGTGGGCTCCGACGCGGTGGAAGGCATCATCACCGACACCCGCGTGCAGGGCGTCAGCCTGACCGGATCCGAGGGGACCGGCCGCGCGGTTGGGGCGGCTGCAGGCAAGGCGCTGAAATCCTCGGTGCTGGAGCTGGGCGGGTCGGATGCCTTTGTGGTGCTGGCCGACGCGGACCTTGACCATACAGTCGAGCAGGCGGTGCGGGGGCGCTTCCAGAACAACGGCGAGACCTGCATCGCCGCCAAGCGCTTCATCGTAGAGGAGGCCATCGCGGATGCCTTCGTGGAGCGCTTCCGGGCCGCTATCGAGGCCCTGGCCATCGGCGACCCGATGGACGAGGGCACGAACATCGGCCCGCTGGCGCGCGACGACCTGCGCAGTGAGCTGCACGATCAGGTCACCCGCAGCGTGGCCGCCGGGGCCCGCCTGGTCGCCGGCGGCGCGCCGCGTGTCGGCGCCGGCTACTTCTACCCGCCGACCCTGCTGGATGGCGTGGAACCCGGCATGCCGGCCTTCGACGAGGAGACCTTCGGCCCGGTTGCAGCGGTCACCCGGGCGCGCGACGCGGACCATGCCGTCGAGCTCGCCAACCGCTCGCGCTTCGGCCTGGGCGGGAGCGTCTGGACCGCCGACCCGGCCCGCGGCGAGGCGCTGGCCCGGCGGCTGGAATGCGGCTGCGCCTTCGTCAACGGCATCGTCAAGAGCGACCCGCGCCTGCCGTTCGGCGGCGTGAAGGACTCCGGCTACGGCCGCGAACTCTCCGAACTCGGCATCCGCGAGTTCCAGAACGCCAAGACCATCTGGGTCGCTTGATTTGCCCCGCCCGGGGGAGGATCCGCGTCTCCCTAGTGGGCCGGCGCGGTCCTCGGCCGCGCGCGGTAGAGGCCCAGTTCGAGCCGGTTGTGGGGGTCGGCCTGATCACGCTTGGCGATGATGCGGGCGACCAGGGGCTCGTCGCGGTCGAGGAGGTCGGCGGCGAGCTGGTTCTGTTCGCGCGGCAGGTAGCCGAGCTGGTGGTCGATCCAGTCGATGGCAACGGCCTTGTCATCGTGCGGGTTCAGCCGCTCGCGGCGCAGGGTCAGGGCCTGGCCGCGCTTCAACGCATTCCACAGCTTCGGGGCGTCGTGGTGGCGGTAGCCGGCCAGCGGGATGGTCTGCAGCAGTTCCTCGGTGGTGGCGGTGGCGTTGTAGCGGCCGCGCTGGGCGTAGTAGCCGCGCAGTACGGGGGTGCGGCGAGCCTGGCGGTTGGGGGTGTTCGATTGCATGGTCGCGCTCCATCTGGGGGGTTGCGACCTTTGTAGCACCGGGGGTGGCTCACAGAATGAGCCACCCCGGCTAATCGTGTCTTGCGGGCCCCGGGGCGGCCTCCCAGTGCACGGGGTCGCCCCGCCGGATGGTGCCCGGCTCCAGTGGCCGCAGGCAGATGCCGCTGTCCTGGCGCAGGGCGCCGGCGAGGTTGTAGCCGACCACCTGGTTGAGCCAGCCGCAGGGCGGGCGCGGCCGTGTGATGGCAAAACGCACAACACCGATGCGCAAGGTTCCCGCGCGCGGGCTGCGCCGGAGGCCGCTCACCACGAGGTTGCGGCGGTGGTCGCCGGGCGTCGGGGTCGCGGGCTGGTGCAGGCGCCGCGCCCGCCGTGTGGCGCGGTCCAGCTCGGCGCTGCAGATGAGGGTGACGGGGCAGGATTCCACCGTGTGCCAGTGGCCCTGCCCGGTGGCGTAGCGGTCACCGGTCAGGCCCGCTTCGGTGACCTCCACGGCGGCGCACTCGTGCATGGGTGCGCCGGCGCGATCAGCGATCCAGATCGCTTCCAGCCGGCCGGAGACGGTGGCGGCTTTGCGGCGGGCCAGCCAGCGGCGCAGCATCAGGATGAAGCCGCGTATTGCGCAGCGGCCTCGCGCAGCGTGGTGGCGACACGGGTGCGCAGGCTTTCGGGGGCCAGGACCTCGACCCCGGGACCGTGGCGCAGGATCTCCTGGATCAGCTCGGTGGGATCCCCGAAAGGCACCCGCAGGTGGTAGTGGTCGCCCTCGAAGTGGCCGGTCTGGTCCGGGTGCCAGGTCTCGTCCGCGACCCAGCGGGCGTGTTCCGGGGTGAAGCGTAGCACCGCCCATTCCTGTGCGGGGCCGGTGAAGATGCCGAAGGCCGCGCCGGTGTGGGCATCCAGGGTCGCTTCGTCGATGTCGTGGTAGGGGCCATCGGTCGCCCGGGTGGACCGGATGCGTTCCAGCGCGAAGGTGCGCAGGGCCCGGGCCTTTTCGCACCAGGCGATCAGGTACCAGTTGTCGCGGTAGTACAGCAGTCGCTGGGGATGCACGACGCGTTGGGTGGCGGAGTCGCGGGCACGGCCGTGGTACTCGATCGCGATCGGCTGTTCGTCCAGGGTCGCGGCGGCTACGGCCTGAAAGCCGTCGCTGCGGTTGCTGCGCTGGGCCAGGGGCTGGATGCGGATGCGGCGGCGCACGGCGTCCGGCTGGTGCCCGCCGCTGGCGAGCAGCTCCCGGATACGCTCCTTTAATGGCCCCAGTGTGGGCGCCAGCAGACCCGGCTGCACGTCCTCCAGGAGCTGCTCCATGGTCAGGAGCGCGAGCAATTCGGATTCGTTGAACCATAGCCCCGGCAGCTCGAAGGCCGGGACATCCTGTGCGTAGCGGTAGCCGTTGGCCTCCGCGTCGTACTCGATCGGTGCCTGCATGAAGTCGCGCATGTACTCGAGGTCGCGCTTGATGGTCGCGCGCGAGACCTCGAGCGCCTCCATCAGGTGCGCCAGCGACGGCGGCTGGCGCGCCTGGAGCAGGCGGTGCAGATGGAAGATCCGCTCGGCGCGGTTCACGAAGTCAATGCAGGGGTGGACATTTCCGGAACGCTACGTGGAGAACCTGCCCCTTGGCAATGTCACGGGTTTTTTTCGTCGGCTGCGCCGCTCCGGGGCCCTGAGCACAGGTCATTCGTCGAGAGCGGCTGCGAGCGGTGGCGGGCTCGCAAGATGCCCCTTCCGGATGGGGATTGCGGTTGGGACGGTCGTCGCCGTCCGCAGGCCGTTTCATGGACGCGGGCATGTCCGGCCGAGGCGCCGGTGGTCTGCGCTGGACGGTGATACCTTCGAGGCAGGCCTCCAGGATGAGCTCGCGGATCGTTTCGTGGGCCTGGTCGCGGGCCTGCGGTCCGCAGCAATCCGCGGGGGCGATGATCCCCGTCTCCAGCAGATCGCGGAGTTCCTGGCCGCGCCATTCGGCCACGATCCGGCGCGACGGCTCGTCGATGATCCGGAGCGAGGGGTCGGGGTTTTCCAGCCATGCGTCGAGCGTGAACATTGTGCCTCCTAAGAAATGAGAACCATTCGCATTCATAGTCGTCGAGGGAGAGGCGCGAGTCAAGCATTGAATGCGAGCGATCATGAAGATCGGTGGATTTTGTGGGCCGGTCCGCTTTCTCCGGCCCTGCCCGGGGCCGAGGACCGAGGGCCGTCAGTGTCTCCTCGGGGGAGCCTCACGGACTGACTCTGCCAGACGCGCAGCAGATCCGTCCCGGGTCCGACGGGCTTGCGGGTCAGGGGTGGTCGAGTCGTACGAGCAGGCGCTGTTGATCTCCCGCAACCGGCGGCGAGCGATGGACGGCTCCAAGCCCCCCGCACGTAGGTGAACGTTCGCCTTTCATGAGGATCACGGATCCGCTCTCAAGTGCCAAGGGCGGATGGCCTGCAAGAACGCCCTCGTTGTCGCCGCAACGGAGCCGGTCGCGGTTCAGGAAACGGTCGTCTGCATATTCGGTTCCGGGGCCGGTGTAGCTGCAGACCATCCGCAGCACGTTGTTGTCCACGTGAAACAGCGGGCATGGCTGGTGGGCCAGCACTTCGAGCTGGAGGCGGACACTGATCGCATGCGCGACGACGGCAAAGTTGTGCGCCAGGCGCTCCAGATCGTATGCCAGACGATGAACCCTGAACGGTGCCCGGTCGATGGCGCCGTGCAACCGTTCGCGCACCTGGTCCGGTCGGCAGTGGATGTCCAGAATCATCCCGGGGCCGCGGGACAGCAGCGCCCGGGCCTGGTCCCGGAGTTGCGGATCCAGGCTTCGGCGCCAGATCAGCGCGTTCACATCGTGGCGGTGAATGCCCTTGAGCTCGGCGGCGCGGTCGACGAAGCGGTGCCTTGACGGCGCGCGCTCGACCGGGTGCGACGTTCGCGCAGTGTTCATGCGGTTACGTCCGGGCGGGACTCTCGGGTTTCCGGGGCATCCACCTCGGGTTCGGCGGTCTCGGACCCCAGGCGCCAGACCGGGAAGGGATCCGCGTAGCTCAGCCAGCGTTCCGGGCCTTCCAGCATCTCGTCGTCGGTGAGCAGGCAGGCGTCGAGACGTTTGCGCATCGCATCCGCGTCCATGTGGATGCCGATCAGTACAATCTCCTGGCGTCGGTCCCCGAATCGGTCATCCCAGACCGGCGCGATCGCCGTCTCCCACCAGTCTTCGTGGGTGGGGCGCTGCTCCGGGGATACGGCAGCCCACCAGAACCCGGCAGCGTGGTGGGTCAGCGCCCCGCCGGCCTGAGACAATGTGCCGGCCCAGTCGGGGCGCGAAGCCAGCCAGAACCAGCCCTTGCTGCGGATGATGCCAGGCCATTCCTCGTGCAGCAGGGCAAAAAAGCGTTCCGGATGAAATGGCCGATTGACGCGGTATACGATGCTGGAGATGCCGTATTCCTCGGTCTCCGGGGTGTGGCCACCCAACATCTCCTGGGCCCAGCCGGCGGCCTGGGACGCGCGGTCGAAGTCGAAGCGTCCGGTGCCCAGCAGGGACTCCGGCGCGACCTGGCCGTGTGTGGTTTCGATGATTCTGGCGTCCCGGTTAAGGGCGCGCACGACGCTGCGGACGGTATCCAGTTGTTCCGGCGACGGGCGATCCACCTTGTTCAGGACAATGACGTCCGCGAACTCGATCTGATCCACCAGCAGGTCAACGACGGTACGGTCGTCTTCCTCCCCCAGGGATTCGCCGCGGTCGCCCAGAAAATCGCTGGACGCGTAGTCCTGCAGCAGGGCACCTGCATCCACCACCGTGACCATCGTGTCGAGGCGGGCGACATCGTCCAGGGACTGGCCGTCTTCGTCGCGGAAGGCGAAGGTGGCCGCGACCGGCATGGGCTCGGAAATGCCGGTGGATTCGATGACCAGGTAGTCGTACTGCCCGGATTCGGCGAGGCGGCGCACCTCCACCAGCAGGTCGTCCCGCAGCGTGCAGCAGATGCAGCCGTTGGTCATCTCGACCATGCGGGCATCGGTACGTGTGACGGCATCCTGGCCGCCGCGCACCAGGGCGCTGTCGATGTTGACCTCGCTCATGTCGTTGACGATGACCGCGACGCGCAGCCCCGACTGGTTGTGCAGGATGTTGTTCAGCAGTGTGGTCTTGCCGGCGCCGAGAAAGCCGGAGAGGACGGTGACGGGCAGGCGTTTCATGGTACCTCCAGGGAATCGGGATGCCCGGGCGTCGGAATGTGCCCGGATGGAAGGGTTGGGCAGGCTCAGCGCACGAACACGTGTTCGGCCTTTTCCTGGCGTTCCTTGACCTCGATGCAGAGGGTCGCCGTCGGGCGGGCCAGCAGGCGGGGCAGACCGATCGGTTCGCCGCTCACCTCGCAGTAGCCGTAATCGCCGGTTTCGATGCGATGCAGGGCCGCATCGATCTTTCGCAGCAGGCGACCTTCGCGCTCCTGCACCCGCATCGACAGGAGGCGCGACTCCTCCATTGCCGCGCGGTCAAGCTCGTCCGGGGTGCGTTCGTTGTCGCGCAATCCGTCCCGGGCGCCCTCCATGTCAGCCAGGATCTCGTCGCGCATTTCGAGCAGGCGCTCGCGGAAGTACGCGAGCTGGGCCTCGTTCATGTAGGCCGCGGCAGGCATGGCCAGCAGTTCGTCGCGGGTCATGGGGTTCCGTCGGTTGCGATCAGGATGTTATACCATAACGTTTCGATTGCGCCCCGACAACACGGATCGGCCACCGTCCTGTGATGGGGTCGACCCGCCTGCAAAAAGGTGTCTTATGTCCTCTACCTGTGTGTCTCCGGCCTCGCCGGATACGGAAACCTCCGCGACCGATCCGCTACCGGATATTGCCGCGTCGGCTGCTACGCACGCCTCTGCGCTCGACTGGGTGGGTATGGAAGACATCACCCTTCCGCTGTATCTGACCGGCCAGCCAGTGATCGCCCGGGCAAGCGCGGGGGTGAGCCTCGACGACGCGGGCGCGCGCGGTATCCATATGTCACGGCTCTACGGGGCCCTGCGACAGCTGGAGTCTCGTGAGCTGGACCTTGCGCGGCTGTGGGGCGTGCTCGAGGCGTTTCTGGCTTCGCACGATGGCCTGTCCAGCGTGGCCGAGGTCCGTCTGGCCGGGGAGCTGCCGCTGGAAAGGCCGGCCCTGGTCAGTGCGGCTGCGGGCTGGAAGCGCTACCCGTTCCGGATCGCTGCACGGAGCGAGTCCGGGGTGGTGTCCCTGGAGCTGGAGGTTCAGGTGGGCTATTCCTCCACCTGTCCCTGCTCCGCGGCCCTGGCGCGGCAGGCGATCCAGGAGCAGTTCGACCGCGACTTCCCGCGAGCGGCTGTGGATGCGGCAACCGTGCGCGAATGGCTGGGCTGGGCCGAGGGGATTGTCGCGACCCCCCACAGCCAGCGCAGCGAGGCAACCGTCACGGTCGGTCTGGACCCGCTGGTATCGACGCTGCCCCTGCCCGATCTGATTGATCGCGTGGAACAGGCGCTGGGTACCGCCCTGCAAACGGCGGTAAAGCGCGTGGACGAGAAGGCCTTCGCGCTCGCCAACGGCCGCAACCTGATGTTCTGCGAAGATGCCGTACGGCGCCTGGACAGCACCCTGCGCCCGGAGTACTCCGCCCGCGGCTATCGCGTCCAGGTCCGTCACCGCGAGAGCCTGCATGCACACGACGCCGTCGCGCGTCTCGCGCGGATGCACGGCTGACGCCACCGCATTCGTCGTTCCAATCCATGGTAGTCGATCGCGCTTGACACGCGAACGCGAATCGTTATCATTCCTAACTGTAGTCGGTGACCGGCGATGTGGCCGTGTCTCTCGGGACTTCCAATTCGTTGTCTAGCCAGCCGCTTTTGCATGCCAGCCAGACCACCTTGATTCAAAGGTTGTGGCTGATGCGAAACAAGCAAAACCTACTTAATCGCTCGATGGGCGTTGCCCTGTTGGGCCTCGGCCTGATCTCGCCCGTGACAGCGGGCGAACAGGAGGGCCCGCTGCAACTCGAACCGGTTCGCGTCTACGCCGACCGGTTCGGAGAGACGCACAATGAGGGTTCCCCTCAGGCCTCGGTGAAATCCCGCGAACCCTTGCAGCAACAGCAGGCACGTTCCCTCGATGACGTGCTACGAGGCATGCCCGGTGTCACCACCAGCGGTGGCCCACGTACCACGGCGATGCAGCCGGTCATCCGCGGTCTGGGAGACGAGCGGGTGGTCATACGCCAGGACGGTGCGCGCCAGAACTTTCGTTCCGGGCACCGCGGCCGGGTGTTCTTTGATCCCGAGATCCTGCAACAGGTCGAGGTGCTACGGGGACCCGCGTCGACCCAGCACGGTAGCGGTGCGCTGGGCGGGGTGATGAACCTGCGGACCCAGCGCGCAGATGACTTTCTGCACCCGGGTGAAACGCGTGGCGGTAGGGTCACGGGCGGTTACCGGGACCAGGGGCAGGAAACCCTGCTGGCCGGTACCGCAGCGACCCGGGGCGAGCGATGGGGCCTGCTCGGAAGCATTGCACGGCGCAACTCCAGCGACTTCGCCGATGGTCGCGGCGACGATGTGCCGAACACCGCCGACGACATCCTCTCCGGGTTGCTCAACGCGTCATTTCAGCCGCATGAACAACACCGGTTCGAACTGGGCCTGAGCGGCTATCGCAACGACCACGAGATCCCCTCGGCCGCGAACACTGCAAGCGAAGACAACATCGTTGCCCGGAATACCCGCAGCGACACCCAGACACTGGCTTACGAATGGCGCCCGGACGCGGCCTACGTGCGCGAGCTGGATGTTGTTGTTTACCGGACCCGCGTCGACCTGGACGAGACCCGCCTCGAAGACGGTCGGCATGACGAAACCGCGCTGACAACACTGGGTGTCGATACCACGTTTCGCCAGGGCTTTGCGACAGGAGCGGTCGACCATCTTCTCGTGCTGGGAGGCGAGTTGTACAGGGATGACCAGTCGGGTGCGCGCGATGGCCAGGACCGACCACAGTTCCCGGACGCCGAGCAAACCGTGGCCTCCGCGTTCGTGCACCACAGGATGCATCTCGGCGAACGCCTCGAACTCACGCCTGGAGTACGTATTGATCGCTTCACTCAGAAGGCCGCGGGGCAACCGTCACGCAGCGAGTCCGAGACCTCGTGGCAGCTGGCGGCGCGCTACGCACTGAGTGACCGTATTGACGCCTACGCGACCTACGCCGAAGCGTTTCGCGCCCCGTCGCTGACAGAACTGTATGTGGGCGGCCAGCATTTTCCCGGGAATTTTTTCGAGCCGAATCCGGAGTTGCGTCCGGAAACCGCACGCAACTTCGAGGTCGGTGCGACCTACGAGGGGCGCGGCATATTGCGCGACGGGGATCGCCTGCAGGCACGAGCCTCGGCGTACGAGAATCGACTGAGCGACTTCATCGAACAGCGCGTCGTCTTTGATGCGTTCTTCCCCGTGCCGATCGGCCGGACGTTGACCGAGAACGTTCAACAGGCACGCATTCGCGGACAGGAGCTGGAGGTCGCCTATGAGGCCAGTGCTGGCTATCTGAAGCTCGCGGGCTCCCGCCTGCGCGGGATTGATCGCGATCAGCGCACACCGCTGGGGGGTATGCCGGCAGACCAGCTGTCGCTGGAGGCGGGCACGAGCGCATTGTTGGCGGAATGGCTTCTGGGCGGACGGATAACGGCCGTGCGCGCTCAGGACCGTGTTCCGGAGGATGGTGCGTCTACTCCGGGCTACACATTGTTCGATCTATTTCTCAGCTGGCACCCGCAGCATTTCCAAGACGCGGTTCGGGTCGACCTCGGTGTCGACAACCTGACGGACCGTACCTACCGCAATCACTTGTCAGCCCTCAACAGCCCTGGGCGCAACCTGCGCCTTCAGGCGACATACCGCTTCTGATCCCGGGAGGATTGCCATGAATGCCATTACCCCTTTGTATCCACTTCAGGAATCCGCTTCCGAAGCCGCGGTGGAGATCGCGCAGCGTTGGCGGGATTTGAAGGACGCCGAGCCTCACCTTCGAGCGCGCGACGCGGCCGACCGTTTGGGTGTGTCCGAGGCGGAGCTGGTCGCCGCCCGCTGTGATGGGCGGGACATCGTTCGACTGCGCCCTGCCTGGGCGGATTTGTTGTCGGAGCTCGAGTCTTTGGGTCGGGTGATGGCCCTTACCCGCAACGATCATGTCGTGCACGAGAAGCACGGTGAATACATTGGGGCAAAGGTGTTCGGGAACATGGGCTTGCTGGTGAATCCGGACATCGATCTTCGACTGTTCCTGGGTCAGTGGGATCATGTGTTCGCGGTCACCGAGCTCACCCGCAGCGGAGTGCGTAACAGCCTGCAAGTATTCGGGGACGACGGTTTGGCGTTACACAAGATCTACGCTACGGACCGAACAGACGATGCCGCCTGGTCACGATTGATTGGTCGGTTTCGTGCTGCGGATCAGTCGCCGGGCGTTCGTGTGGCGCCGACCCACGCGATTCCCACGGATCCGCCCGATCAGGCCGTGGATGTGGGGGCTCTGCGTGCGCGCTGGGATGGGCTGAAGGACACGCACGACTTCGTCGACCTGCTTCGGCAATTCGGCGTGGGCCGAATGCAGTCGCTCCGCCTGGCGGGGCCGGAGCGGGCCTATCCAGTACAGCGGGATGCGGGACGCATTGTCCTGGAGTACGCCCGGGACGATGCATTGCCCATCATGGTCTTCGTGGGCAACCGTGGACTGGTTCAGATCCACACAGGGTCGGTGTCGAAACTCGTATCCGCCGGGGAGTGGTTCAACGTGCTCGATCCCCGGTTCAACCTGCATGTTCGCATGAGCGCCATCCATTCCGTATGGGTGGTTGCGAAGCCGACGGTGGATGGGCCTGTCCACTCGCTGGAACTGTTCGACGAGCAGGGAGCGCTGTTGATGCAAGTGTTTGGCGAGCGCAAGCCGGGACGTCCTCAGGATCCCCGCTGGCGTGCCTTGCTGGGCGTCCTTGAGCCCTGCAGCGTTAACGAGACCGGCCGTCATGTCTCGTCGTGAGATCCTCCGTTCATTGCTCGCGCTGCTGGCCCTCCCGGCGACCGGAGCCACGGCCGGCCCGCCGGATCAACGCCTGGTGTCGATAGGCGGGGGCGTGACCGAGACAATCTATGCCCTCGGAGAAGGCGGTCGACTGGTTGGTGTGGACACGACCAGTACCTACCCGAAGGCCGCTCGCGCGCTACCGACCGTGGGGTACCAACACACGCTGCCGCTGGAGGGGATCGCAGCTCTCAAGCCCAGCGCCCTGCTGCATGATGGCTCGGCTGGACCGGAGCGCACCCTGCGTCGGCTCGAGCGGCTGGGTATTGACGAGATCGTGCTGCCCGGAGAGCCGAGCCTCGAGGGATTTCGCGCACGCACCCTGCGGCTGGGCGACCTGTTCGGGCGCAGGCTGGAGGCGCAGAACATCATCGACTCGGTCGAGAAAGAGCTTGACGACGTCCGCCGTACGGCCCCCTCCGAGGCGCCTCGGGCGGTATTCATGATGTCCCATGGGGAGGGAGCCTCTGTGGTCGCCGGGCGCGACACCAAGGCGGATGCACTGCTGCGGCTGGCCGGGGCCCGCAACGTGTTTACCGAGTTCGAGGGGTATCGGCCCGTCTCGGTTGAAGCGCTCCTGCAGAAGCATCCCGATGCCGTCCTCACCACCGGCAGCGCCGCCACCGGAGACGTCTTGCGGGGAATTCCGACTCTTGCAGGTGACACGTTGTTCTGGCTGGGTTTCGGGCCGCGGCTGGGGCGGGCCGTATCCGAGGTGGCGGCGTTTCTTCGGGACGCCGTGGCCACTGACACAGGTCGTTCCTCGCCGATCTCATGAGTGCGGTACTGGAACGTGAGGGGGTTGCGGTCGACGGTCAGCCGTCGACCAGCAGCGCGAACCCGGGATCGCGCCAGACTCGCGCGCGCTATGTGACCCTGGCGCTGGTCCCGGCGCTGGGGCTCGTCATGATGATTGGTCTGCTCACCGGCGCCGTGGCGACCTCCCCGCGGGATCTTCTCGCCCTGCTCCCGGGAACCGGAGGCGACGAGTGGACCCGCTACGTGCTGCTGGAAGTGAGGCTTCCGCGTGTGATTCTGGGCGCCCTCGTGGGGGCGGCGCTGGGCGCCAGCGGTGCGGCGTTGCAGGGGCTGTTTCGCAACCCGCTCGCCGATCCCGGATTGATCGGCGTTGCCGCGGGCGCGGCGTTCGCGGCGGTGGCGGTGATCGTGCTCGGGGGCACGGTGCTCGCCCCGCTGGTGGGCTGGCTGGGCATGGCGGCGCTGCCGGTGGCGGCGTTCCTGGGCGGGTTGGTGACTACCTTGATCGTCTACCGTCTGGCCAGTCACCAGGGGCAGACTGCCGTGGCGACCCTGCTGCTGGCGGGTATTGCCATCAACGCGATCGCCGGCGCCGGCACGGGATTGCTGGTGTACATGGCCGATGACCAGCAGCTGCGTACGCTGACATTCTGGAATATGGGGTCCCTTGCCCAGGCGGAGTGGGCGTCGCTGGCCGTAGGGACGGCCTTGGTTGTCCTGGCGTTTATGGCCCTGCCGCTGGCCGCTCGCGGGTTGAATGGCATGATGCTGGGCGAAAATGTGGCGCGTCATCTCGGGTTTTCCGTGCACCGCCTGAAGCTGCTGGTCATCGTCATGGCCGCGCTCGCGGTTGGATCCGCGGTTGCTCTGGCAGGCATCATCGGCTTTGTCGGGCTGGTCGTGCCGCATATCCTGCGCATGGCGATCGGACCCGACCATCGTTACCTGCTCCCGGCCTCTGCCTTGGGTGGTGCCATGCTGCTGGTCATGGCCGATGCCGCCGCCCGGGTGGTGGTCGCCCCGGCCGAACTGCCAATCGGTTTGCTGACCGCGCTGGTTGGCGGCCCGTTCTTCCTTTGGTTGTTGCTGCGCATGCGGGGGCGTTTGGGGTGACCGCCACGGCTCAAAACATCAAGCGTCCCGCGGTCGGCGTGCTGGAAGTATCCGGGGTCTCTGTTCAGGGGCATCGTGGCTGGCGTTTGCAGGATGTCTCGCTGAGCCTGGTGCCCGGTGAAGTCCATGCGGTCATGGGTCCCAACGGAGCCGGCAAGAGCACGCTGCTTTCGGTGCTGTCCGGAACCCTTGAACCGGAGGCCGGCGAGATCCTCTTCGAGCACCAGCCTTTACAGGCCTGGTGTCCCCGGATACTGGCGCGTCGTCGCGGCATCCTGCCGCAGGAGAGTTCTGTCAGCTTTCCCCTGACCGTGTGGGAGGTGGTCGCCCTCGGTCGTCTCCCGCATGCCACGCCGCTGGAGGATCCTGACATCGTGCGTCGCGTCATGCGCCGCATGGACGTTCATCATCTGGCCGCGCAGCGCTATGGCGACTTGTCTGGAGGGGAACGTCAGCGGGTGCAGATGGCACGCGTGCTGGCACAGGTCGCCCGCCCGGTGACGGATCCCTCTGCACCTGTCCTGCTTCTCGATGAACCGTCTTCGGCCTTGGATCTCCGGCACCAGTTCGAGCTGTTCGAGCGGATGCGCGATGAAGCGCTGACCGGCAGCGCCATCCTGGTCATTCTCCATGATCTGAATCTGGCGGCCCGCTATGCGGATCGTCTGACGTTACTACACGATGGTCACGTTGCGGCCCAGGGATCTCCCGGAGAGGTTCTGGACGCCGCAACGCTGGAGCGGGTCTGGGGCGTTCGTGCGCGGGTCACGCCGGTTGATGCGGGTGCTCCGTTGCATGTGCATCTCCTCGGGCCGGCCGACGCCGGTCTCGGGGCAGGTTCGCGTTGACGCTCCGGACCCGGTCTTGACGGCGTCCCCGGTAGTGCGGTTGCTTAATCAACTGCATGTGCCCTCGCGGGTCTCCCGCCCACGCCAGGAACTTTCCCCCTTTGGGCGAATTCTTCACAACGCAGCACTCCCTCACCAACCTCTGTTGCGTCCACTGGCCCGCTTGATCATTACGCGAACGCATTGAACACCTGGGCGAGCTGCGGCGTGGCGCTGCCTGTCCCGCCATATGTTGTTTGCAAGGTCCCGGGATCCGATCACCCCGACTGTGCTGAATCGACCCGCGAGGCCGCGATAACGATGGCGCTCTATCGGGGGCATGCCTTCGCGCACAAAAAAGCCGCCGGATTGCACATCCGGCGGCAATGCTAACGGAGGTTGGAGAGACCAAAGGCAGGAAGTCACCTTTCGTCCTGGCGACACACAGCTGTCCGGGCTGCGCATCTAAATGCGAATCATACGCAAGTGCATTTACATGTCAAGCCTTGGCCTGTGACTTCTTCTCGGTTGCGGGCTGCTGGTCACGCATGGCGCGCGCGGCCTCAACCATTGCTTCCAGCGCTGGACGGACCTCGTCCCAGCTGCGGGTCTTGAGTCCGCAATCGGGATTGACCCATAGCCGCTCGACCGGGATCCCGCGTGCCGCCTTTTCCAGAAGGGTCACCATCTCCTGTACCGTCGGGAGGCGCGGAGAGTGGATGTCATAGACACCCGGCCCGATCTCGTTGGGGTAGATGGATCGCTCGAAGGCATCCAGCAGTTCCATGTCCGAGCGGGCGGTCTCGATGGTGATGACATCGGCATCCAGCGATGCGATGGCCTCGATGATGTCGTTGAACTCCGAGTAGCACATGTGGGTGTGGATCTGAGTCACGTCGGCTACACCGGAGGTGGCGACGCGAAAGGCGCGCGCAGCCCATTCCAGGTAGCGATTCCATTCGCCTCGTCGAAGCGGAAGCCCTTCCCGAAACGCCGGCTCGTCGACCTGGATCACGCCAATGCCAGCGGCCTCGAGGTCGGTGATCTCGTCGCGCAGCGCCAGGGCGATCTGCAGGGCAGTGGCCTCGCGTGACTGGTCATCGCGCTCGAAGGCCCATTGCAGCATGGTCACCGGCCCGGTGAGCATGGCCTTGACCGGCTTGCTCGTGAGGGACTGGGCGTAACGTGTCCAGTCGACGGTCATCGGACTGGGCCGCTGCACATCGCCGTAGATGATGGGGGGTTTCACGCAGCGCGATCCGTAGCTCTGAACCCAGCCGTGCCGGGTAAAGGCATACCCGTCGAGTTGCTCGCCGAAATACTCCACCATGTCGTTGCGTTCGGGCTCGCCGTGCACCAGCACGTCCATGCCGATGTCTTCCTGGAAGCGGATTACGCGAGCGATCTCCTGGCGCATGGTGCGCAGGTAATCATCCCGGGTTAGCTCACCTCGGCGGTAGTCACGGCGCACCCGGCGAATGGTCTGCGTTTGTGGGAACGAACCGATGCTGGTGGTCGGGAATAATGGGAGGTCGAGTGAGCGTTGTTGCAACGGTGCACGCTGTTCATAGGCCAGGGCACGGCGGGCGTCATCCGGGGACAGTCCCGCCACCCGTTCCCGAACTTGCGGAATGCAAGTACGACCGGCGTTCTGGCGGCTGCTATGCACGCGCCGACTGTGTTCCAGCTCTTTGGCAACTGCCGCGCGTCCCTCGGTCAAGCCGCGCTGGAGGGTCGCCAGCTCCGCCAGTTTCTGGCGCGCAAAGGCCAGCCAGCCGCGTACCTCCGTGTCCATGCTGGTTTCCTGTTCCACGTCAACGGGCACGTGCAGCAACGAGCAGGAGGGGGCGAGCCACAGGCGAGAACTGCCGAGGCTGCTGACGGCGGGCTCCAGAGTGTCCAGGCCGGCCTCCAGATTGGTGGCCCATATGTTGCGTCCGTCGATGATTCCCAACGACAGAATCTTGTCCTGCGGCAGCCGGGCCACCAGGGTCGAAACCTCCATCGCGCCGCGCACGGCATCCACGTGGAGCCCCGCTACCGGTAGTTCCAGTGCCAGGTCGCGCTGGCTGCCAAGGGCGCCGAAATAGGTCGTGAGCAAGAGGCGTGGCCCGCCACGGTGGAGACGGTCGTAAGCCGCCCTTAGCGCTGATTGCCACTCGACGGGCAGATCCAGTGTGAGGATGGGCTCGTCGATCTGAACCCAAGAAACCCCCTCTGCGCTGATCCACTCCAGGAGTTCCTGATAGGCCGGGACGAGCCGGTCAAGCAGTTCCAGTGGCTCCCCGTCATCCTTCATCTTCGCCAGGTACAGAAAGCTGACCGGCCCCAGCAGGACGGGCTTGGGCTGCAGACCCATCTCGCGCGCCTCCCGGATCTCCGTTCGTAGTCTGTCCGGAATGGCCGCAAAGGATTGTTCGAGGGTCAGCTCCGGGACCAGGTAGTGGTAGTTGGTATCGAACCACTTGGTCATCTCCAGCGCCGGCACATCGGGCAACGCATCGTTGTGAGAACGACCGCGAGCCATGTAGAAAGCTAGGTCCAGCGGGTGCTCGGCCGCTGCGGCATGGAAGCGCTCCGGCAGAACGCCCAGCGTCAGCATCATGTCCAGCACGTGGTCGTAGAAACTGAAGTCGCCGACCGGGACCTGTTGGATGCCAGCTTCGCGTTGCCAGGCCCAATGACGCTGCCGTAACTCGCGGCCCGAGGTTTCCAGTTGATCACGGCTGATATTGCCGCTCCAGTAGCGCTCAAGAGCCGTCTTCAGCTCGCGACGGGCGCCAATGCGGGGAAAGCCAAGGTTATGGGTGGTGATCATGGATCTATAGACTCCGGGTTGAACACGGCGTCCAGTCTCGTCATGCTTGATGCATGAGTAAAACGATATTTATTCACAGGAACCATGAATCCCACTCATGATCTGTCGGGAGTACTCGAGCTCCGGCATCTGCGGGCGGTTTGCGAGATCGTGCGGTTGGGGAGTGTGACTGCCGCGGCTGATAGCCTCTGCGTAACTCAGTCGGCACTGTCGCATCAGTTGCGCCAGCTTGAAGACCGACTGGGTGTGACCCTCTTCGAACGCCGAACGCGTCCGGTGCGATTATCGGCTGCCGGAGAACGTCTAGTGCAGGCGGCTGACCGGGTGTTGCCCGAGGTCACCGCCGCGCAGCGTGATGTCGTGCAGATCCGCGACGGCGGACGTGGCCGGCTGTTTCTGGTGCTGGAGTGCCACAGCTGCTTTCAGTGGCTGATGCCGGCGGTAGGTGCCTTTCGACGGCACTGGCCGGAGGTGGAGCTGGATCTTACCCTTAGCCATGGATTCACGGCACTGGACGCCCTGCGCAACGGCGATGTGGATGCGGCCGTTGCGGTGGACCCTGTGGATGACCCTGAGCTCGAGTCGGTGCACTTGATGGAGTACGAGAACCTGCTGGTGGTGCCGGCCGGCCACCCGCTCGCTGAACGCGCCTGCCTGGAGCCCGAGGATCTGCGCGGTGAGACCCTGATCACTTATCCGGTCAGCGAGGAGCGCCTGGATATCTATCGGCGCTTTCTGCACCCGGCCGGGGTGGCGGTCCCGCGCCGGACGACCGAGGTTAGTGCGATGCTGCTGCAATTGGTAGCGAGCCGCCGTGGTGTGGCGGTTTTGCCGGATTGGGCCCTGCCCGAGCTGGAGGCGGGGCTCAACGGGGGAGAGAGTGAGCCTGTCGCGACCCGGCGTGTCCGGCTTGGTCGCGACGGCCTGTGGAGCAACCTGGCCATCACGATGCGCCGCGCAGACCGGGAGCGTCCTCACATACTGGATTTCGTCGCTACGGCGCGCGACACGTTGCGCCAGACCCGAGGATAGACGGCGGGGCCCGTGCTACGGCCCGGACGGCACTGACTGAGAGGTGCCTGCCGCGTCGGGCAGGCTGCGATGCCGGTCGGCCATCGGCTCGGCCGTGATCAGGTAATCCGCCCCGTGCCGCAGGCCCTCCTTGCTTCGGGCCAGCGGCAGGGCGGTTTCCCGCAGCGCCTCGATCTTCTGGTGCATGGCCTTTGCCAGGCCATCGTCATTGAAGTGCGACAGCTGGCGCAGGCACAGGTCGAGCTGGCCGTTGACGAAGCGCTCGCGGTAGTGAATCGGGAAATAGCGGACATCCAGAACCCGGAAGCCGGCGATCCCGAGATGGCGCATGACCCAGGACGAAGGGTATTCGCGATAGGGGCGGTTCCCCGCGAGAAGCAGGCAGGCATCCCGCAGGCGGCCGATTTCGCGCACGATGCGGTCGGACTCGGTCTTGGGTTCGGTCAGTACATAGGGTTCCACGCCGACGAGATACAGCCGCTCGCCCACGTGGGGCCGCAGCCGATGCAGCGCGCGGTCCTGCCAGTAGGGCGAGAAGCCCTCGATTGCTCCGATGAAGTAGTCGAGCAGGACGGTGTCGAAACGCTCGCCAAACAGGAGCTGGTCGGACATCCAGTTGCCGACGAGGATGCGATCTTCGCGTCGCCGGCCTTTTCCTGCTGCCTTCTTCACCGTGTTCGCCATCTCCTGCGAGGCCGTGACGGCGGTCCAGCGCTCGGTCTCCAGCGCACAGATCCATTCGATGGATGCGCGTCCGGTGCCGGCATCGAGCACACTTCCCCAGGGTCGGTCGCCCTGCAGCTTCTCGATCGCCTGGAAGATCGGCGAGTGGGTGCCCTGACGCTTCGGCCCGCCGGATGGGGGTACGCCATGGGAGGGTAGCTTCGAGGTCATGGTTCTGCTCCGGGGTGACCTTTTGATCGTTTCAGGGACGTGACATTGCGAGCAGACGTGCCGCCAGGGCGAGGCCGACATTGACCAGGACGAGTACCGGCGCAAACGGCTGATCCAGCGGCAGGCTGACGCTCCAGGCGACCAGGAAGCCCGCGAGGGCCAGGGCCTGGGCCCACAGGAACAACCCGCGCAGATTGCGTGCGAGATAGGCGGCACCCCAGGCGGGCAGGAGCAGCGTGGCGAGGGCGGCGGGCAGCCCCAGTACCATGCTGCCCAGCACCACCGCGGCCACCAGCCAGGCGACCTCCGTGAGGCGCAACCACGCGCGCGGGCTGCGCGTGCCGGGGACGTCGGGGGCGAGCTGTGCGTGTCGCCAGACGTGGTACAGCCCGGGCGCGAGCACGAGGCTGGCCAACCCGAGCACGACCACTGCCCATAGTTCGCGGGGGCCGGCGAAATACAGCTGGCCCTCGGCCCAGGCGGCCGCGGCGAGGCTGGCCTGCGCGAAATTGGCGGCCAGCAATGTCACCGCCGCCAGTCCGGCCAGAAAAACGGCCAGCGGCAGGCGCTCGCGGTCGGGGCTGCGTTGCAGCAGGGCCATCACTCCGGCACCGAGTGCCAGGGCCACGGGCAGCACCGGCCAGTGGACGACCGACGCCAGGACGCCCCCGGCCGCGGCCCACTGCCCGAGTGCCAGGGCCTGCCAGACCGAACCGCGCAGGAACAGCCCGGCTCCGGCCAGCGCAAGTACAGCCGTGACCAGCAGCCCGGAGACAAACGGTACGAACAGCAGGTCACCGAGCATCGAGGTAGTCCGTCAGCGGGTGGTTCTCGGCCCCGACGGCCTGCAGGAACTCGTCGTCGTGGCTTGTCATCACCAATGTCGTATCGGCCGGGAGAGAGGCAATCAGGTCGACCGCATCGCCGCGCACCTCGGCGTCTAGGTGGTTGGCGGGCTCGTCCAGAAGGATCAGGCGTTCCCCTGATGGCCGGTCGGTGCTGCTGTGCAGGGCCGCAGCCAGACGCAGCAATTGCCACTGGCCGCCACTCAGGCGATCGAGCCGGCGATCCAGCAAGGCCTCTACCCGGGGTTGATCGGGCGGGGTGGCGCCCATCGCCCGGAACCAGTCGTGCCCGCACAAGGGCCAGGGGTCCCGCCGGGGGTGGTCCTGCGCCAGCAGGCTGACACGCGTCGCGGGGCCAAGCTGCAGGGTGCCTGCGTGTACCCGAGCCTGGCCGGTCACGGCCTTCAGCAGCAGCGACTTGCCGATGCCGTTCGGGCCGGTCAAGGCCCATCGGGCCCCGGTGGGTACCTCGAGGGACAGCGGGCCCAGCACCGGACGATCAAAGCCGAGGTGTACGGCCTGTGCGTGCAGGACGGTTAGGGGGAGGTGAGGGGGCATGCAGACTCGAACGCGTTGGGAGGGCCTGAATGATATCGGGCCCGGAAAGCTTTTTCCGGGCCCGATCGTGATGAAGGTGTTTCGCCCTGGGTTAGCGTTGAGGCAGCGTTTGCGCCCAGGTGGTCATCAGTTCCAGGTACCCGTCCAGGCTCGAGTCGGCCGGCGGGTCCAGAGGGACGGCATGGCTCGGCCAGCCCAGGTTGCGTTCGAAGAATTCGGCGCCGCGCGGCGGCTGGAATTCGGCGTACAGGACGGTGCCCTCGGTGCCTTCGAGATCACTGACCAGGCTGCGCAGGTGGCGCGCGGTGGGCGGGATGCCCGGGGCCGGCTCCAGGTAGCCGACGATCTCGACCGGCAGCCACTCTTCCAGATAGTCGAGGTCCTCGTGGTAGACCACGATGCGTTGCTCCGGCATGACCTGCTCGGCCAGTGCCTCGGCGTGCGCGCGCAGGCGTTCGGCCGTGCGGTCCGCTCGCTCCATGAAGCTGTCGGCATGGTCCGGGCGCAGTTCGCCCATGCGCTGGCCCAGCGCGAGGGCGAGTTCGGCCATGCGCAGCGGGTCGGCGTTGAAATGCGGGTTGCCCTCGGCATGTACATGCCCCATGTTCGGACCGTCCATGGTGATCGAGCGGCGCAGTTCGACCATGTCCGCCCCGCGGAAGTGGCCCGGTTGTCCAGAGTTGATGGCGCGGTTGCTGGCGCCGCGCTGCGCGGCCGGAAGCCAGCCCTCCTCGAGGCCAGCGCCCAACTCCAGCAGCATGTCGGCTCGGCGCAGGGCCGCCATGAAGCTGGGGCGGGCGTCGAGGTAGTGAGCATCGCGGTCCGGCGGTGCGAGCACACGGACCTCGGCCTCATCGCCGCCGATCTCGCGGGCGATGGCACCGAGGCTGGACGTGGTGGCGACGATATTGAGGCCGGCGACCGCCTGGCTGGGTACCAGTAATAGGGCTGCCAGGGCGATCGTTGCCATGCCCGTGAACAATCGGGTGGTGTTAGAGCGAATCATGCGAAGAAACATGCAGGACTCCTTGGAAAAGGGTTGCGTGTCTGGTGTGTCCTGAAGCCGGCGTATCCGCCGAACATCGGGAGGTGCGTGGGTCCGAGCGGACCCACGCGAGCGAACATCAGAAGCGGTGTGCGCCGTGCGCGCCGAGGGCGACATTCAGTTGCAGCATGAACTCCAGCCCGCGGTCGCGGCGGTCGTGGTCATCAATGAAGTCGTTCTGCGATAGCTGGGCGCGCAGGAACACCGGCTCCACCGGGCGGAAGGTGACCTGGGCGCTGTGCCGATACGAGGTGCCAAAGGACTCGACCTCGAAGTAGTCGTGGCCGTGATGGTGGCTGCCTTCGACCGCGTCATTGGTCAGACCCAGTGCCTCGGTCCGCAGGCCGGCTTCCCAGCGTGGCGCAAATCCGTAAACGGCTTGCAGGTAGAGGCCGTCCTGCTTGGTGGTGAGGCTGCTGGTGCGTTCCCAGTGCATGTGGCTGTGGTGGCCATGGCCGTGCTCGTGGCCGTCGTACTGATCCAGGCTCTGGCGCATGTAGAAGTATTCGCCCTGCAGCGTCCAGTCCCCGTGGCCGTAGGCGCGCCCGGAACTGTACTTGTATACGGCATCCAGTCCACCGAACCAGGCATCACCCTCCAGGCCATGGGCGTGATTGCCGTGATCCTCGGCAATACCGGTCTGGGCCACATAGCCCCCTGAAACCCCGAATTGCACGGCGTGATCGGCTCCAAGATTAGGGCCGAACTTGGCAAAAGCGGTGGTCACGCGCGGTCCGCTCTTCTCCGAGACCGGGAGGTCGCTATCAAAAGCAGCTATACCTTCGTCCTGGTCGCCCTGAAGCAGCTCGACACCCAACTGGGTATACATTTCCGTTGGTGCGACCCAGGTGGCCTGCACGCCGGTGTCTTGCAGGCCGTGGTCGCCAAACAGGTATTCGTTGACCAGCGGGCGATCGACGAAGTCCCAGTCGTGGCCGTGGCGGCTGTTGATGTACCCGATGTCGGACAGGAACTTACCGGCCTTGATCTGGAAGCCGCCAGGCAGGGCACGGGTGGTCAGAAAGGCCTCTTCGACCTCTACATGATCCTCGTCGAAGCCGACCATCAGTACGCCGTCGAAGAGGTCGCCCAGGTTGGCCTCGAAGACCAATTCGCTGTGGCCGAGGTTAAAGCCGTCGTCGAAGCCGTGGTCATGACCATGATCGTGGCCATGGCTATGGCCATGGTCGTGGCCGTCGTCGAAGCCCGCCGGGTCTTGGTTCCCTCGGGTCATTTCGTTGTAGTAGATGCCTTCCAGTATCAGCGAGACGTCCAGCCCCCAGGAACGGTCTTCGGACTGGGCGCTCCATTGCGCGGCAGCGGCCCCGGGGGCGGCGAGGGTCAGGGCGGTGAGTCCGGCAAGGACGGGGCGGGCGTATGGGGCGCGGGACATGTCGAGCTCCTTGTTGCACGGCAGACTGCAGCCAGGATCAGTGGGTCCGCCGATGGAGGTGAGTTGTTATAGCGTAACATCAAGACGTGAACGTTATACAATAACAACCCTGGATTCAACCCCGTTCCAGCCAGTCAGCTTGTGGCGGATCGGTCTCGGGGGAGGCCCGCGCGGGCGAACGCCGCGCGCCAGGGCTCCAGCTTTTCGGTCAGGTTCAGGCGGGCGTTGGCGGGGCTGGTGGAGGGCAGCCGTAGGGCCTCGACGCCCAGGGCGCGGGTCTCGCGGATGCGCCGCGCGCTCTCGGCGCCGTTGTGGATGATCACGCGCAGGCCCGGGGCCTCGCGGGTCAGGCGGGCCAGATCGTTGGGGACCGGTTCGCGGATGGCGCTGTCCAGGCTCCCCTCGCGCGAGCAGGCCCCGTAGACGTCCCAGAGGCCCACGCCGTGGTCGAGCAGGCGCTGGATGCGCTCCGGGTAGTCCAGCTCCGGGAAGGGTTCGCCGAGGATCTGCCCGGCAATGGGCCAGAACTGGTTGCGCGGGTGGGCGTAGTAGGCCCGGGCCTCCAGCGACGCCACGCCGGGAAAGCTGCCCAGCACGACAAGTCGGGTATCCGCTCGCAGGATCGGCGGGAACGCTTCAAGGGTGGCTGAGCCTGCGGTCACAGGAAGGTGGAAGCGAGCGGGCTGAGAGGGTGGGGCGGTGTCAGGCGCGGTCCTGCTGACTCCGACGGCAGTCGCCGCACTGGCCGTGCAGTTCCACCATGCGCGACTCGATGGCGAAGTCCTGTACCTCGGCTTCCTCTTCCAGTGCGCGGCTGGCCGGTTCCGGGGTGTGGAACTCGGTGATCTGGCCGCAGCCGTCGCAGATCATCAACGCGGATTCGTGGCGCTCCCCGGGATGCGAGCAGGCGACGAATCCATTGAGGCTCTCGATGCGGTGGATCAGCCCCTGCTCCAGCAGGAAGGCCAGGGTGCGGTAGACCGTCGGCGGCTTGATGCTGTGATCGTCGGAGGACAGGGCGTGGATCAGGTCGTAGGCCTTGATCACGCCCTCGGTGCGCAGGATCTGTTCGAGGATGCGCCGGCGCTGCTCGGTCAGGCGCGCACCCTGGCGGGCACAGACGCGTTCGGCGTCGGCAAGGGCCTGTTCGATGTCCGGCGTCTGGGTCTCGGCGGCGGCAGTCATGCGCCTAGCATAGCCCAAACACTCATCGCGTCCGTAACCGCCCTGGGCATCAGGCGCATTCGGCATCGGTCGCGGGCTCCGGGTCGGGCTGTTCGGGGCGCGTGGCGTCGGGACGGGCGAAGATCTCGGCGGACCAGCGGGCGCGGTCGGCCGCCGGTTCGGTCTCGCGCGCCACCATGTGCGCGTCCACGGCCGTGATGCGGTGGTCCAGGCCCTCGCCATTGGCGATCTGGATGGCGAGCCCCGGGCGAGCATTGAGCTCCAGGATCAGCGGTCCGCGGTCGGCGTCGATGACCACGTCCACTCCCAGGTAGCCGAGCTGGCTCAGCTCGAAGCAGCCCGCGGCGAGCTCCATCAGCTGGCCCCAGTCAGGAATCTGCAGACCGACGATGCTCTGCTCGCTGTCAGGGTGTTCGCGGCAGGGCTTGTTGTAGCGCACCCCGCCGATGGTCCGGCCGGAGCCCAGGTCGATGCCCGTGCCGACCGCGCCCTGGTGCAGGTTGGCCTTGCCGTCGGAGTCCTGGGTCGGCAGGCGCATCATCGCCATGACCGGGTAGCCGCGATAGACGACCGTGCGGATGTCCGGCACGCCCCGGTGCGAGACCGCGTCGAACACCGAGGAAAAACGCACCCGCTGTTCGATCATGGCGACGTCCGGGCGCCCGCCCAGGCTGTACATCCCTGACAGGATGTTGGAGATGTGGTCGTCCAGCTCGCTCAGCTCCATGGCGCGGCCGCCCGCCCGCCGCGGCCGGTTGCTGCGCCAGCCCTCGATCACCAGGATGCCGTCGCCCGCGGCGCCATGCGCTGGCTTGATCACGAAGCCGTCTTCGTACTCCCGCAGCTGGCGGCGTACGTCGCGGATCTGGCGGTGGGTGCGCACGACCCCGTAGAGATCGGGCACCGACAGGCCGGCATCCAGGGCCAGTTTCTTGGTCTGCAGCTTGTCGTCCACCCGTGGGTAGAAGCGCCGGGAGTTCCAGGCCGCGATGTAGCGGGCATTGCGGGCGTTCATGCCCACGATGCCCTGTTCCTTCAGCAGCTTCGGGCGCACGAAGCGCGGGAACCAGGCCGGCATCAGTCGGGCCTCCGCATCGCGTCCTGGATACGGCCGAAGCGGAACAGTTCCGTCAGGCGGTAGCCGGTGTAACGCCCGAGCAGCAGGGTCACGGCCAGCAGCACCAGCAGCAGTTCCGGGAACACGAACAGCAGGTGCTCCAGCTGACGGTTGGCCATCAGGCCGTAGGCGGCGGCCGCCACGACCAGGCTGCCGATGCCCTGGGTAATGGCGTCGGCCGGCCCGTGCTCCTCCCATACGACCGACATGCGCTCGATGGTCATGGCGAGGATGACCATGGGGAACAGCGACAGCGCCAGGGCCCGCTCGAAGCCCAGTTGATGCGACAGCACGCTGATCCCGAGCATCAGCATGATGACCACGCTGACGACCGCGGCCAGACGGGGCACCAGGAGCAGCCGCAGGTGCTCCAGGTAGAAGCGCACGGCCAGGCCCAGTGCGACGATCAGGGTGAACAGGATGATCCCCGCCAGCAGCTGGGTTTCGCGGAAGGACAGCGCGATCAGCACCGGCATGAAGGTGCCGAAGGTCTGGATGCCGATCACGTTGCGCAGGAACACGATGATCATCGCACCCAGAGGCACCATCAGCAGCACGCGGTAGGTGTTCTGCGTGCCCAGCGGCAGGTTCAGGGTGGAGAAGTCGAGGATGCGGGTGTCCAGGGTGTCGCCGAAGCGCTGGATGGTCGCCAGGGCATCCTGCACCCCGCGCGAGACCGCGAACCGGACCTCGGCGGCCTCGCCATTGGATACCTCGAGCAGCGGGGCGCTGCCGTGCGACCAGACGACTACGTCCGCGGGATACTCGATCTCGCCGGTCTCCGGGTCGATGGGGACCCAGCGCCGGGTGTTGTGGACCTCCAGCCAGGTCTGCGGCTCGATGTCGCGGCGGCCATCGACCAGCCGGAGGGCCGTCACCTGGCGCGCGGGGATCCGCGCGGTGGCCAGCAGTTCGATCAGGGTCTCGGTGCGGCGCGTGCGGTTGTCGTCGCTCTCGATGAACACCGCCGCGTTGGATGCGGGGGCGGCGTTGGCGAGGTCATTGACCAGCACCGAGGCAAAGCTCTGGATATCCGAGGAACGGCCGCGTACGTCGTCGATCAGGGCATCGGCGGCGGAACGGAAGGGCTCGGTCCAGTCGGGTACGGCCACCGGCCCGGGGTACTCCGACTCGGAGCGGTCGTTGCCGTCGCGATAGAGCGTGGCGCGGTAGTAGAGGACCTGTTCACCGCGTGGCTGGCGCGTTGTCCACTGGGCCAGGCGATCCTCGGCCTGGGTAATGGAGTTCAGGCCGTAGCCGCGCGAGACGAAGCCTTCGTCCAGAATGGAGAAATTGGGCAGGCGATGCGGGATGCGCAGCTCCACCGTGGCTGCGCCGCCGGTGGGCTGATAGCGCACCCGTGCCTCCACCTGCCAGGTCTCGGCGGTGGCGTCCGGCTGCAGGGGCATGCCCAGCGCGCTGACCTTGTAGGCGAAGACCCCGAGCCCGACCGCGCTCAGCAGCACGATCAGGATCGGCAGGTGAAAGCGCTTCACTGGTCATCCGCCGCGCAGTCGGGCGCGCGCAGGTGTTTCTCGCCGGAATCGACCAGGATATGGCCGGCCATGTGGCTGCGACCGATCAGGGCCTGATAGGTCAGTGCCGTGCGGTCGATCAGGCTGGTGTCGGCGGTCAGGAGCTGGTTGCCAATGCAGAACTCCATGCGCACGACCGGGCGCTCCTGCGACTCGCCGCTGTGGCGCCGGATACGGACGATCCGTTCGATCGGGCGCTCGAGGGTGATGCGGGCGTCCTCGTCTTCCGGATCGATGATCTCGAAGCGGATCCAGTCCTCGCCGTCCTTTTCGAAGCGCTCCTTGTTCAGTGCGTTCAGCGAGGAGGAGGTCGCACCCGTGTCCATGCGTGCCTCCAGTACGACGTCTTCCTCGACGATCTGTACGTCCTCCACCGTGCCCAGGATGGCCATGGACGGGCCCGATTCGTGGGCCACGGCGGATTGCGCGAGGAACGCCAAGCCGAGCAGCATGGTCGGCAGGATGGAGTGGGTTAAGCTGGAACGACGGGCGGCTGGGGCAGTCACGCAGTCTCCTGAAGGTTACAAAACATCGAAGTCTAGCTGATCATAGTGGTTCACCCCTGTTAAGGGGTTCACAAACCCGCGGCCGTCTTCGTGCCGGCCGGTCACCGCAGTCCAGGAGTCGCCATGCACTGGGTAGTCGATCTCGCCGACCTGACCATGAACGATGTCGCGAAGGTGGGCGGCAAGAATGCGTCTCTGGGGGAGCTGCTCGGACAGCTGGGCGCGGCCGGGGTGCGCGTGCCGGGCGGGTTTGCCACCACCGCGGATGCCTATCGCGCCCTGCTGGCGAAGGACAGTCTGGATGAACGGATCAAGGCGCGCCTGGCGGATCTGGATATCGACGACATCGAGGCGCTGCGCGCCGCCGGGCGCGAGGTGCGCGGCTGGATCGAGCAGGCCGAACTGCCGGCCGAGCTGGAACAGGCGGTGCGCGAACACTACGCGCAACTGGGGGACGAGGTCCCGGTAGCGGTGCGCTCCTCGGCGACCGCCGAGGACCTGCCCGAGGCCTCGTTCGCCGGGCAGCAGGAGACCTTTCTCAACGTGCGCGGCATCGATGCCCTGCTGCAGCGGCTGCGCGAGTGCTTTGCCAGCCTGTACAACGACCGCGCCATTGCCTATCGCGTGCACAACGGTTTCGCCCATGACGAGGTCGCGCTGTCGGCCGGTATCCAGCGCATGGTGCGCTCCGACGTCGGCGCCAGCGGTGTGATCTTCACGCTGGATACCGAGAGCGGCTTTCGTGATGCGGTGTTCATTACCGGGGCCTGGGGCCTGGGCGAGACGGTGGTGCAGGGCGCGGTGAATCCCGACGAGTATCAGGTCTACAAGCCGGCGCTGGCGGCCGGCAAGCGCGCCATCATCGGCCGCACCCTCGGCACCAAGGCGGTGCGCATGGTGCTGACCGGGGATGGCACGCGCACCGAGGACACCCCGGAGGACCTGCGCCAGCGCTTCTGCCTGTCGGATGCCGACGCCGAGCAGCTCGGGCGCTTTGCGGTGGCGATCGAGCAGCACTACGGCCGGCCGATGGACATCGAGTGGGCGCAGGACGGAGAGACCGGCGAGCTGTTTATCGTGCAGGCGCGCCCGGAGACCGTGGAGAGTCGCGTCGAGCTGGGCGCGGGCGAGCGCTACGAACTGGCGCCGCACGAGGCGGAGCCGCTGGTCACCGGCCGGGCGATCGGCGCGAAGATCGGGGCCGGTGTCGTGCGCGTGCTGGATTCCCCGGATGCCATGCACACCATGGAGGAGGGCGACATCCTGGTCGCGGACATGACCGATCCGGACTGGGAACCGATCATGAAGCGCTCCGCCGCGATCGTCACCAACCGCGGCGGGCGTACCTGCCACGCGGCGATCATCGCCCGCGAGATGGGCATCCCGGCGGTAGTGGGCTGCGGCAATGCGACCGAGGTGCTCTCCGACGGGATGCAGGCGACCGTCTCCTGCGCCGAGGGGGATGATGGTCACGTGTATCCGGGCAAGCTGGAATACCAGGTCAAGAAGACCGACATCGGCGAACTGCCGGAGCTGCCGGTCAAGCTGATGCTCAATGTGGCCAACCCCGGCCGCGCCTACGCCTTCTCGCAACTGCCACACGCGGGGATCGGCCTGGCGCGGCTGGAGTTCATCATCAACGGCACCATCGGCGTGCATCCGCTGGCGCTGCTGGACTACGCCGAGGACCCGGATCGCCTGGATCCCGAGGTGCAGGAGCGCATCGCCGAGCGGCTGCATGGATTCGACGACGGCCCGCGCGAGTTCTTCGTGCGCAAGCTGCACGAGGGCATCGCGACGCTGGCGGCGGCCTTCGCGCCGGAGCCGGTGATCGTGCGCCTGTCGGACTTCAAGTCCAACGAGTACGCCCACCTGATCGGGGGGCGCGGCTACGAGCCGCAGGAAGAAAACCCCATGCTCGGCTTTCGCGGGGCCTCGCGCTACCGCTCGGAGACCTTCCGCCCGGCCTTCGCGATGGAGTGCGAGGCCCTGCGGCGGGTGCGCGACGACATGGGACTGGACAACGTGCAGATCATGGTCCCGTTCGTGCGCACCCTGACCGAGGCCGAGGACGTGATCCGGGTGCTGGACGAGGAGGGGCTGCGCCGCGGCGAGAACGGCCTGAAGGTCGTGATGATGTGCGAGATCCCCTCCAACGCGCTGCTGGCGGCGCGTTTTCTCGAGCATTTCGACGGCTTCTCCATCGGCTCCAACGATCTGACCCAGCTGACCCTGGGAGTGGACCGCGACTCCGGACTGGTGGCGGAGTCGTTCGACGAGCGCGACGATGCGGTGAAGGCGCTTCTGAGTATGGCCATCCGGGCCGCCCGGCGCGCCGACAAGTACGTCGGTATCTGCGGCCAGGCCCCGTCCGACTATCCGGAGCTGGCGGCCTGGCTGATGAACGAGGGCATCGAGTCGCTGTCGCTGAACCCCGATTCGCTGTTGTCCACCTGGGAACAGCTCGCACAGGGGCGGGAGCCCGGTAATGGCTGATGCCGCCGCCCAGTGCCCGCAGGTCTACCTGGTTTCGGACGGGACCGGGATCACCGCGGAGACGCTGGCGCGCTCGCTGTTCACCCAGTTTCCGGATGTCGACCCGGCCTGGCACCGACTGCCATTCGTGCAGACCCCCGGCCGCCTGGCCGGCGTGTTCGCCCGGGCCGAGGCCGGTCCGCAGCCGGCCCTGGTGGTCGCCACCCTGGCGAATGCCGACCTGCGGGCCGATCTGCGCCATTGCCCGGTGCCGGTGATCGATGTCTTCGGCGAGCAGGTGGAGCGACTGGAGGGCCTGCTGGGGGTCGCGTCGCAGTCCGTGTCCGGACGGGCCCATGGCATGGGCGACGTCAGCCGCTACGACCGCCGCATCGAGGCGCTGAACTACACCCTGGCCCATGATGATGGCCTGGCCACTCAGGATCTGTCGGTCGCCGACGTCGTGCTGCTGGGGGCCTCGCGTTCCGGCAAGACACCCACCAGTCTCTATCTGGCGATGAACTACGCCCTGTTTGCCGCCAACTACCCGCTGGTCCCGGAGGACCTGCACCAGGGCGATATCCCGCACATGCCCGAAGGGCTGCGGGGGCTCGGCGGTCGACTGGTGGGCCTGACCATTACGCCACAGCGCCTGGCGCAGATTCGCGAGGGGCGCCGTCCCGACAGCCGCTACGCGAGTCTGGCGCAGTGCCGGGCGGAATGCGTGGCGATCCAGGAGTTCTTCGACACCTGGCGGATCCCGCACCTGGACGTGACCGAGCTGTCGATCGAGGAGATCGCCACCCGGGTGCGCGACTGCATGGATGCCCGCCGCGGCGGCTGAGCCGCGCCGGCAAGCCGCACCGGACGCGTCACAGCTTGGCATCCCGCCGGGCTTGCCGGAGAATGGGCGCGGTTAACTCGCTGCACCGCAAGGAGCCCGCATGCCCGCCGCCGGAACCGGACAAGAGATCGCCATCTTCCTCGTCAGCGTTGTCTTCGGGATCTACATCATCCTGCTGATCCTGCGGACGATCTTCGGCCTGGTGCGGGCCGACTACTACAACCCGATCTCGCAGACCATCGTGATGCTGACCGATCCGCCACTGCGGGTGCTGCGGCCGGTGATTCCGTCCGTGGGACGGGTCGATCTCGCCGCGATCGTGCTGATGATCGTGCTCAAGTTCATCGAGATCTGGTTGCGCGTGCTCATCGTTGGCGTGGACGTGGGGCTCGGGCTCATCCTGGCCGTGGCGATCCGCGAGCTGCTGACCACCGTGATCTGGGTCTTCATCATCGCGCTGATCGTCGAGGTGGTGATGAGCTGGATCCAGGCCGGGGGCGGCGGCGCCGCCAACAACCCCATCATGCGCCTGGCCGGGGCGGTGAACCGTCCCATCCTCGGCCCGCTGCGCCGGGCCCTGCCGAACACCGGTGCGATCGATTTTTCGCCGATGATTGCCCTGGTCGGGCTTTATATCCTGCTGATTATCGTCCGCTCTTTCTGAATCCGCCGAGCGGGGGTCGGCACGCGCGCCGCCACCCCCGGTTTCAATCGCAGCAAAAGCGGCTAGACTCGAAGACAGGGGTACCTGAGAGCCTGTCTCCGCAGGGCCCCGCTTTCCCCATCAGGCAAAGGAGTCAGCCATGGCAAGAGTGCATCGGGTCTTCACCGGCTTTCTCGTCGCTTTGGCGGCGGTCGCTCTCGGCAGCTCGATCGCATCCGCCAACGAGGCGGAATTCGACAAGTACGTTGTCCACTACAACGTGATCAACACCACCTTCCTGTCGCCGGAGGTCGCGCGGGCTTATGACGTGCGGCGCAGTTCCAACCGGGCGATGGTCAACGTCAGCGTGATGGAGCGGGGCGAGAACGGTCTGCAGGCGGTCTCCGCCGAGGTCACCGGGTCGGCCACCAACATGAACGACCAGATGCGCAACCTGCGTTTCCGCGAGATCCAGGATGGTGATGCCATCTACTTCCTGTCGGAGGTGACGGTTCGCAGCGGCGAGACCCTCGACTTCGCGATCGATGTCGCCCCGGCGGGCAGCGAACGCGTGCTGCCGGTGCGCTTCTCGCGCGACTTTTTCGTGGACTGAGCCCCGCCCGGGGCCTTCCGAATGATCCCCCGCCCGCCCGGGCGGGGGATCACATCGCCACACTCAGCAGCATCCAGACCCCATACAGCGCGACCCCGCCGCCGGCGATCCGGCGGACCCAGGGGCGGCGCACGAAGGCCGCCAGGCGTGCGGCGAACACCCCCATCAGCAGCAGATTGGGCAGCGTGCCCAGGGCAAAGGCACCCATCAGCGCGGCGCCCTCCAGGGCCCCGCCGGCACCCAGTGACCAGGCCAGCACGCTGTACACCAGCCCGCAGGGCAGCCAGCCCCACAGCCCGCCGACCACCAGGGCCTGCCCGGCGTGGCGCACTGGCAGGAAGCGCCGCCCCAGCGGTTCGATGCGCCGCCACAGCACCCCGCCGGCCTGTTCGAGGCGCGCGAGGATCGGCCACCAGCCGGCGAGATAGAACCCGAGCAGGATCAGGAAGACCGCGGCGAAGCCCTGCAGGATCGCCTGACCGGCCGGCAGGCCGCCCAGCAGACTGGCCCCCAGCCACCCGGCCAGGGCCCCGGCAACGACATAGCTCGCCATGCGCCCGAGGTTGTAGGCCAGCAGCAGGTCCAGCCCCGGCCCGCGGCGACCGTGGCCCATGGAGATTGCGCCGACGATGCCGCCGCACATCCCCAGGCAGTGCACGCCGCCGAGGATGCCCACCGCCAGCGCGGCCAGCAGGGTACCCGGGTCACCCATCAGTGCGTGCCCCGGTCAGTCCGGATCGGCCGCATCGCCCAGCACCTCGTGCTTGGTCCGGATGAAGGTGGCGTGCGGCACGTAGAGCAGGTCCGCGAGGTGCCGGATGACCGCCTCCTGACGCTTGTGCAGGTCGCGGTTGGCCCAGGCGGCGCGCCACAGGGCGCGCAGGATGTCGGCCTTCTGCTCGGCATTGAAGGCCGCATTGACCTCGCGCACCATCGGGTGGATGGAGATCAGCGCGTCGCTCTCCTCCTGTGCGATCTCCAGCAGCGCGTCGGCGGTGTCGCCGTCGAGCCGGAACAGTTCGATCAGGCTGGCGCGTACCGATTCGAGCTCCTCCGCGTGCAGCTCGAAGTCGGCGCGGCAGACCTCCATGATCAGGGCCGCGGCGGCGCGCTGCAGGCGCTGTTCGGGATCGCCCTCGGCGCGATCGCTGCGTTCGGCGCCCAGCAGGCGCTGCCAGTGGCTGCGTAGTTGTTCAATCACCGCGTGGTCTCCGTCTACTCGCGCTGTGCGGTATGGTGCCCGAATGGAATCCGTTCGGCCTGAATCCCCCGATCTCCTCCTGCTCTCCGGCGGCATCGAGAGCAGCGCCCTGCTGGCGCAGTGCCATGCAGCCGGCAAGGTGCTGCGCGCCGTCTGGGTCGACTATGGCCAGCGCAATGCGGCCCGCGAATGGGCGGCGGTGGAGCATCTGGCCGGGGTCTACGGCGCGACGCCCGTCGCGCTGGACCTGCAGTCCCTGCGCGCGGCCTTCACCCGGCGCAACGACTGGGTCGGCCATGTGCCGTTGCCCCAGCGCAATCTGCTGGTGCTGGCGCTGGCGGTCAACCTGGCCGAACACCACGGTGCCGGGCGTATCCTTTTGGCCCTGAACCGCGAGGATCAGGGGCATGGGCCGGGTTCGCAGCCCGGGTTCGTGGAGCAGGTCTCGGCGCTGGCCGGGACCCTGATCCCGCGCCTGCAGGTCGAGGCGCCGCTGATCGAGCAGTCGAAGGCGGAGATCATCGCCACGACGGATCCGCTGGGGATCGACTGGCGCCGCACCTGGAGCTGCCTTCTGGCACAATCGCGCCACTGCGGGCGCTGCCCGCAGTGCCAGGCCCGGCGCGCCGCGTTCGCCGCGGCCGGCATCCCCGACCCGACCGACTACCGCGAAGCACCCCGATGACCGATGCCGCCATTCCCCGCCATGTCTCCGAGCGTCTGGAGATCGCCATCCTCACCGGCGAAACCCTGCAACTGAACTGGGCCGAGCCCGGTTCCAGTCAAGCCTGGTGGGGCAAGGTAACGCCCCGCGAAGTGCGCGAGGCGGATGGTTATCATTGGCTGGATGGCGAGTGCGAAGGCCGGCCGGTGCAGATCCGCCTGGACCTGATCCGCAACCTGCCGACCCCGGTCAAGTAGCCGCCGAATCGCCGGCCCTGTCTCTCGTGGCGGGCAGGCCGGACATCAGATCCGCGAGCGACTCCAGCAGCACGAAGTCCTCCGAGTGCATGGGCTCGCCGCGCTCGTCCGGGTATCGCATGCCGCGCAGCTCTGCGATACCCGCCCCGGCGGCGCTCGCCAGCGCCAGCAGGTTGTCGTCCACCAGCAGGGTGCGCTCCGGGTCATGGGGGGCGACCCGCTGCAGGCGCTCCCAGAACGCGGCCTCTTCCTTCGCGCAATCCAGATCGTGGGCGGAGACGATGGTGTCCAGATGGTCGCCGATGCGGGTGAGCTGGTGCTTGAAGGCGTAGACCTGCGGATGGGCATTGGTCACCAGCACCCGCCGCCGGCCGGCACGTTCAAGGGCGGCCAGCAACGCATTGGCATGCGGTTTCAGGGCGATATGATGGGCCAGTTCGCGTTTCAGGCCCAGGATGTCCAGCCCGGTGAAGCGCGTCCAGTGATCCACGCAGTACCATTCCAGCTTGCCGCGCACCCGCTGCATCTCGTCCTCCAGGCGGCGGCGTGCGCATTCCGGGTCGTCCGGCTGGCAGCGGATGTACTCCCGCGGGATCAGCTCGCGCCAGAAGCGGTTGTCGAAGTGCAGGTCGAGCAGCGTGCCGTCCATGTCGAACAGCACGGTGTCGATGCGACTCCAGTCCACGGCGAGCGCGGGGGCGTGCGGATTTTTTTCGGGGTTTTGCGGGTCCACAGCAGACGGCCACATGATCGAGGGGATTGGTTATGGCTCTCATGGTACCCCAGGTGCGGTTTCTGCCCGCGCCCCTTCTTGCCGCGCTTCTGGCCCTGCCGGGCCCCACCCTGGCGATGGACCCGGATGATCCGGACTACGATCCGCTTGAGGATGATGCCCTGTGGGGCGAGACGGTCTCCCCGGACCAGACCCAGACGACCAGTCCGGAGCTGACGTTCCTGCTGGAGGAGCCGGACCGGACGCCGCATCACCACCAGAATCAGATCCGCATCACGGCCTCCTCCCTGGAGGACGGATGGGCCGATCTGCGCCAGTGCCACAACGATGTGGCGGCCATTCGGCGCATGGTCATTGTGTACAATGAGGCGACCATCGACGAACTCCAGGTCGAGTCCACCCGCAACATCGAATCCGCGCGCGCCGAGGGCGATCGTGTGGATCTGCGCGGGGTGGAGAAGGACGCCGAGGTCTGTGTGACCGCGCGCATGAAGATCGTCGAGCACGAGGGGGACGGCGTCTATCGCCTGGAGAACGGCCCGTTCGTTCGCCGCTTCCTCGACGGCTATTTCCCGATGCGCGTCACCATGGCCGTGAGCTGGGGTGATCTGGATCTACGCCTGGCGGAGACCGAGCCGGCCGAGCAGGACGGGTTCGAGGTGGTGACCTCCGATCACGGGTTCATGTTCGACACCCTGTTCGAGGGCGAACTGCGGACCCTGGTGCGTCTGCGCAACAGCCACTGACCGCCCGGGAGGGCGCATGAGCCGAGACAAGCCGGATGTCCAGGGGCGACGCACGGTCGCCAGCAGTCGCCTGTTCGAGGTGGAAGAGCTGGACCTCGAGTTCAGCAATGGCGCGCGCACCTGCTTTGAGCGCCTGGTCAGCCGCGGCCATGGTGCGGTGATCATCGCCCCGGTGCAGGCCGACCGGACAATCCTCCTGATCCGCGAATACGCCGCGGGCACCCACCGCTACGAGCTGGGTCTGCCCAAGGGACGGATGGAGGCGGGCGAGGACATCCTGGCCGCCGCCAACCGGGAGATCATGGAGGAGGTGGGGCATGCCGGACACCGCCTGACCCACCTGGGCGCGCTGACCGTGGCGCCCGGCTACATGGCCCACCAGACGCATCTGGTGCTGGCCGAGGATCTCTACCCCGAGACCGCGGAGGGCGACGAGCCGGAGGCGATCGAGGTGGTGCCCTGGTCGCTGGACCGCCTGACGGAGCTGGTTGCACGCGAGGACCTGACCGAGGCGCGTTCCATTGCCGCCCTGTACATGGTGCGCGACTACCTCGACGGATAGAGGCCTCCTGGCGCGCGCCGGTGTTCCCCCGGGGCCGCAACCCTGCCAAGCTAGGGGGAATGTTCCGGGAAAACGGGAGTTCCCCATGCATGCTCCGCCGAAGGATGCGGCCCTGACTGCCCTGATGCACGAGGTTTCGAGCCTGGCCGACGCGGCCGGCCACGCCATTCTCGAGCTCTACGAGACCCGTTTCGCGGTCACCGAGAAGGCCGACCACTCGCCGCTGACCGAGGCGGATCTGGCCGCCCACCGTATCCTGGTCGGCGGGCTGTCGGATATCGACCCGGACTGGCCGGTGTTGTCCGAGGAGGGGCAGGACGTGCCCTTCGCGCGGCGTCGGCAGTGGCCGACCTACTGGTTGATCGATCCCCTCGACGGGACCCGCGAGTTCGTGAAGCGCAATGGCGAGTTCACCGTGAACGTGGCGCTGATTCACAACCACGAGCCGGTCCTGGGCGTGGTCTGGTGTCCGGTGCTCAAGCGGCTGTATGCCGGGCACCGCGACGGGGTGGCGATCCGGCGGGACGAAGACCAGGCCCCGCGCACGATTGCGGTCGCCAGCGAGCGCATCGGCACGGATCATCCCGTGGTGGCGGGCAGCCGTTCACACGGGGCGGAACGCCTGAAGCTCGCGCTGGACCGGCTGGGCCCGCACGAGCTGGTCAGCATGGGCAGCTCGATGAAGCTGTGCCTGGTGGCCGAGGGCGCCGCCGATATCTATCCGCGCCTGGGGCCCACCAGCGAATGGGATACCGCGGCGGCCCATGCGGTGGTGCGGGCGGCCGGCGGCCGGGTGACCGACCTCCAGGGCCAGGAGCTTCGCTACAACACGCGCGAGAGCCTGTTGAACCCCGAGTTTCTGGTGTGCGCCGGCAACCCCGACGGCTGGCTGCGCCGCCTGGGATTGCCGGAGGCCTGAGGGAAACTCTAAGCGCGCGCCGCCGCGTCAGGCGGCGCCGTTGGTGCGCGACGGGGCGACCGGCTCCGGCGTGATGTCCCAGATCTCGCGGGCGTAGTCGCGCACCGTGCGGTCGATCGAGAAATACCCCATGCGTGCGACATTCAGGATGGCGGCCTCGGCCCAGGCGGCGCGGTCGGCGTACAGGGTGTCCGCCCGCGCGCAGGCCTCGGCGTAGGCCGCATAGTCGGCGATCACGAAGAAGGGATCTTCCTGGCGCAGGTAGCGACCGAGGTCGGCGTGGGTGCCCGGGTCGTTGCAGGTGAAGAACCCGGACTCGATCATCTCGACTGCGGCGGCGAGGCCCGGCTGGCCGGCCAGTATGGCCTCCGGGGGCGGGCCGTGGCGGCGGTGCTCGACGACCTCGTCGGCGGTCATGCCGAAGATGAAGATGGAGTCCTCGCCCACCGCGTCCCGGATCTCGATGTTGGCACCGTCCAGGGTGCCGATGGTCAGGGCGCCGTTGAGCGCCAGCTTCATGTTGCCGGTCCCGGAGGCCTCGAAGCCGGCGGTGGAGATCTGCTCGGAGACATCCGCCGCCGGGATGATGATGCTCGCCGAACTGACCTCGTAGTTGGGGAAGAACACGCACTTCAGGCGGTCGCCGATGGCCGGGTCATGGTTGACGATGTCGGCGACCTCGTTGATCACCTGGATGATGCCCTTGGCCCGGGCATAACCCGGCGCGGCCTTGCCGCCGAACAGCACCACGCGCGGCGGGATGTCCTCGCCGGCGCGGATGCGGCGGTACAGGTCCACCACGTGCAGGAGTTTCAGCAGCTGGCGCTTGTACTCGTGGATGCGCTTGATCTGCACGTCGAACATGACGTCCGGGTTCAGCTCCACGCCGGTGCGCTCGCGCACCAGGTCCGCCAGGCGCTGCTTGTTCGCGCGCTTCACGTCCATGAAGGCCTTCTGCAGGTCGGCGTCGTGGGCGTAGGGTTCCAGCGCGCGCAGGCGATCCAGGTCGTACTGCCAGTCGTCGCCGATGCGCTGGCCCAGCAGTTCGGTGAGCGCGGGGTTGGACTGGATCATCCACAGGCGCGGGGTCACCCCGTTGGTGACATTCACGAAGCGCTCCGGCCACAGGTTGTAGAAGTCCTCGAACAGGGTCTCCTGCAGCAACTGGGTGTGCAGCGCCGCCACGCCGTTGACGCGGTGCGAACCCACCACCGCGAGGTGGGCCATGCGGACCCGGCGGCCGTGTTCCTCGTCGATGATGGACAGCCGCGCCAGGCGGTCGTTGTCGCCCGGATAGCGGTGGCGTACCTCCTCCAGGAAGCCATGGTTGATCTGGTAGATGATCCCCATGTGGCGTGGCAGTACGCGTTCCATCAGCTCCACCGGCCAGGTCTCCAGGGCCTCGGGCATCAGGGTGTGATTGGTGTAGGCGAAGGTGCGCCGGGTCAGTTCCCAGGCGCGTTCCCAGGGCAGCTCGTGCTCGTCCATCAGCAGGCGCATCAGCTCCGCGACGGCGATCGCCGGGTGGGTATCGTTCAGCTGGATCGCGACCTTGTCGGGCAGGGCGTCGAGGCTGTAGTCCAGAGCCAGATGGCGCTCCATGATGTCCTGCAGCGAGGCCGAGACGAAGAAGTACTCCTGTTTCAGGCGCAGTTCCTTGCCGATCGCGGTGGCGTCGTTGGGGTACAGGACCATCGAGATGGTCTCCGACTCCGCCTTGTCCGCGACCGCGCGGATGTAGTCGCCTTCATTGAAATAGCGCAGGTCGAAGTCGCGGGTGGCCTTGGCCGCCCAAAGGCGCAGGTTGTTCACGTTGCGCCGGCCATAGCCCGCGGTGGGGTAGTCGTAGGCCATGGCCAGGACTTCCTCGCCGTCCTCCCAAGTGTAGCGGGTGGAGCCATCGGGGTGATGGTGCTCGACCACGTAGCCGTAGAAGTGGATCGGATACTTGCGGTCCGAGCGCGGGAACTCCCAGGGGTTGCCGTAGCGCAGCCAGTTGTCCGGGTGTTCCACCTGATGGTAGGGCTCGAACTGCTGGCGGAACATGCCGAACTCGTAGCGGATGCCGTAGCCGTAGCCGGGGTAGCCCTGGGTCGCCAGGGATTCCAGGATGCAGGCGGCCAGGCGCCCCAGCCCGCCATTGCCCAGGGCCGCGTCGTCTTCGAGGTCCAGAATGGTGTCGAGGTCGACGCCGAGATCGGCCATGGCCTGGCGGGCCGGCTCGAGGATGCCCATGTTGCGCAGGTTGGCCTCGAGCATGCGCCCGATCAGGTATTCCAGCGACAGGTAGTAGACGCGCTTGACGTCCTCGTCGGCGAACTGCCGGCGGGTCAGCAGGCGGCGCTCCACCATGCGTTCGCGGATGGCGAAGGCCAGGGCCTCCATCCAGTCGCGTTCGGTGGCCTGGCGCGGGTCCTCGCCGACCACGCGGACCACGGCATCGCGGATCGACTGCCGCAGACCCTCCACATCGTTGGGAAGGTTGGGCAGGTGGGTCACTTCGGGGGCGGCCATCGGGCGGATCTCCAGAAAGGGGGTAGAAGCGCCGCTGCCTGGAATTATCCTTCCCGGGCGACGGCGCGATAGCCGATATCTGTTCGGCAGTATATATCGTCGAAATGAATCTGGTGTACGGCCGCGTAGGCCTTTTTCTGCGCGCTCTTCACGTCGGCTCCGAGGCCGACCACGCAGAGTACGCGACCGCCGGCGGTCACGATGCGACCCTCGGCATCGCGGGCGGTACCGGCATGAAACACGTGGGCGTCGGGATCGGCCTCCACGGCCTCCAGGCCGCTGATGACGTCGCCCTTGCGGTAGTCCCCCGGATAGCCCCCGGCGGCCAGGACCACGCCCAGCGCTACGCGCGCATCCCAGCGGGCCTCGACCGCGTCCAGACGCCCGTCCAGCGCCGCCTCGACCAGTTCGCTGAGGTCCGATTCCAGGCGGCTGAGGATCGGCTGGGTCTCGGGGTCGCCGAAGCGGCAGTTGAACTCCAAGACCTTCGGGTTGCCCGCAGCGTCGATCATCACGCCGGCATACAGAAAGCCGGTGTAATGTTCGCCGTCGGCGGCCATGCCCTGCACGGTCGGTTCGATGACGTCGTGCAGGATGCGCGCATGCAGCGCATCGGTCACCACCGGGGCGGGTGAATAGGCCCCCATGCCGCCCGTGTTCGGGCCCTGGTCGCCGTTGTCGCGCGCCTTGTGGTCCTGCGAGGAGGCCAGCGGCAGCACGTGTTCGCCGTCCACCATGCAGATGAAGCTGGCCTCCTCACCGGTCAGGAATTCCTCGATGACCACGCGGTTGCCGGCCTCCCCGAAGGCGTTGTCGGCCAGCATGTCGTGCACCGCCGCGCGGGCCTCGTCCTCGGTCTGCGCGAGGATCACGCCCTTGCCGGCGGCCAGGCCGTCGGCCTTGACCACAATGGGCGCGCCTTGGGTGGCGATGAACTCCAGCGCGGCCTGTTCGTCCTCGAAGCTGCCGTAGGCGGCTGTCGGGATGTGGTGGCGGTGCATGAAGTCCTTGGCGAAGCTCTTGGAGCCCTCGAGCTGCGCGGCCTTTGCCGTGGGGCCGAAGCAGCGCCGGCCGGCGGTGCGGAAGGCATCCACCACGCCGGCGACCAGGGGTGCCTCGGGGCCGACCACGGTAAACGCGATGGCCTCGCGTTCGGCCAGGGCCAGCAGCGCGTCGATGTCGGTGACGCCGACGTCGATGTTCTCGCACTTGGCCTCGCGCGCGGTGCCCGCGTTGCCGGGGGCCACCAGGACGCGCTCGACGCGCGGCGACTGTGCCAGCTTCCAGGCCAGCGCATGCTCGCGCCCGCCGTTGCCGATTACCAGTACGTTCATCGGGACCTCAGTGGCGGAAGTGGCGCATGCCGGTGAACAGCATGGCGATGTCGTGCTCGTTGGCGGCGTCGATCACCTCCTGATCACGCATCGAGCCGCCCGGCTGGATCACCGCGGTGATACCGGCCTCGGCTGCGGCGTCGATGCCGTCGCGGAACGGGAAGAAGGCATCCGAGGCCATCACCGAGCCGGCGACCTGCAGGCCTTCGTCCGCGGCCTTGATGCCGGCGATGCGCGCGGAGTACACGCGGCTCATCTGGCCCGCCCCGACCCCGATGGTCTGCTGGTCGCGGGTATAGACGATGGCGTTGGACTTGACGTACTTGGCGACCTGCCAGGCGAAGCACAGGTCCTTCATCTCCTGCTCCGACGGCGCGCGCGCGGTCACGGTCTTCAGTTCCACATCGGCCAGGCTGCCGCGGTCCGCATCCTGGACCAGCAGCCCGCCGCCGATGCGCTTGTAGTCCAGGCCCGGGCCAACGCCCGCCGGCGGGATCTCCAGTACCCGGACGTTCTTCTTGGTGGCCAGCGCGCGCAGCGCGCCCGGCGTGATCTCGGGGGCGATCACGACCTCGACGAACTGGCGGCTGACAATCGCATGCGCTGTGTCGCCGTCCAGCGGGCGGTTGAAGGCGATGATGCCGCCGAAGGCCGAGGTCGGGTCGGTCTGAAAGGCGCGCTCGTAGGCCATCAGCTGACTCGGCGCGACCGCCACGCCGCAGGGGTTGGCGTGCTTGACGATCACGCAGGCCCCGGCCTCGAACTGGCGCACACATTCCCAGGCGGCATCGGCGTCCGCCAGGTTGTTGTAGGACAGCGACTTGCCCTGGTGCTGGCGGTAACTGGCCAGGGTGCCGGGTGTGGGCTGCGGATCGCGGTAGAACGCGGCGCGCTGGTGCGGATTCTCGCCGTAGCGCAGGGTCTCGACGCGCTCGAAGGTGGCGTTCAGCTGCCCGGGGAAGGGCGCGGCCTCGCCGTCCTCGTCCAGGGCCGACAGGTAATTGCTGATCGCAGCGTCGTAGCGCGCGACGTGATCGAAGGCCGCGACCGCCAGGCGGAAGCGCAGGGACTGCGGGACCTCCCCGTGGTCGCCGATGGCCGCAACGATCTCGCCGTACTGGTCGGGGCTGGTGGCCACCGCCACGTCACGGTAGTTCTTGGCCGCCGCACGCAGCATCGCGGGCCCGCCGATGTCGATGTTCTCGATGGCATCCTCCAGGCTGCACCCGGGTCGGGCCACGGTCGCCTCGAAGGGATAGAGGTTCACCACCAGCAGGTCGATCGGGGGGATGTCCTGCTCGGCCATCACCGCGGAGTCGATGTCGCGCCGCCCCAGCAGGCCCCCGTGGATGCGCGGGTGCAGGGTCTTGACCCGGCCATCCATGATCTCGGGGAAGCCCGTGTGCGCGGAAACCTCGGTCACCGGAAGGTTGTTTTCGGCCAGCAGGCGGGCCGTGCCGCCGGTGGACAGAAGCTCCACGCCGCGCTCGTGCAGGGCGCGGGCAAGCTCCACGACGCCGGTCTTCTCGGAGACCGACAAAAGGGCGCGCTGGATGGGGCGGCTGGGGGTCATGCGGGGCCTCGGGATCGCTGCAAAAACCGCCATTATATCGAACGCGTGACGCCCGTGGAGGCGGCTTCGACCCGGCCGCGGCACAGCGGGAGGGCTGGGGCTCAACTTGTAATTTTTGCGCAAAACCTTCAGGGTATAAAAACGATTTCGGACACAACGCCCGCGTTCAGACGCAGCGCGAGGCGCCGTAAACGATCCCCGAGCCAGGCGGGATGGGCCCGCCAGACCACGGCTCGGCATCCGGGTAATGAAGAGCCCTCCGGATGTGCAGGATGAACCGGCCAGGCCGGTAGCGGGCGCTGCGAACAACGCGCCCGTTGCATTGCTACCCGAACACCAGGCCTGGCCTGGGCGGATCGGGCGAATGGCGAGACCGCCGGGACATGCGGGGGTCGCGGTTCTCTGCGTTTGCGGGGTGTTGTGCCGACGGATCGGCCGCGGGCCGTCCGTTCACGCTTACGACAGCAGCAAAAGCCAAGAGGAACCAGCATGGCAGCGAACATCAAGAATGATCAGGATTTCGGTGACAAGCCGACCGAACGTCGCGATACCGAGAACTACCTCAACGAGTACACCACCGGTTTCGTCGACAAGTGGGACGACCTGATCGACTGGGACAACCGCGCCAAGAGCGAAGGCACCTTCTTTATCGAGGAACTGAAGAAGCGTGGCGCCAAGCGCGTGCTGGACGTGGCCGCCGGTACCGGTTTTCACTCCGTACAGCTGCGCGAAGCGGGCTTTGACGTGGTGACCGCCGACGGCGCCCCGGAGATGCTCGTCAAGGCCTTCGAGAACGGCCGCAAGCGCGGGCACATCCTGCGCACCGTGCAGGCCGACTGGCGCATGCTCAACCGCGATATCTACGGCCGTTACGACGCCGTGGTCTGTCTGGGCAACTCGTTCACCCACCTGTTCAACGAACATGACCGCCGCAAGGCCCTGGCCGAGTTCTACTCCGCCCTGAACCATGATGGCGTGCTGATCCTCGACCAGCGCAACTACGACACCATCATGGACCACGGCTACTCGTCCAAGCACACCTACTACTACTGCGGCGACGACGTGCAGGTGCAGCCGGCCCATGTCGACGAAGGCCTGGCCCGCTTCCAGTATCGCTTCCCGGATGGCTCCGAGTACTTCCTGAACATGTTCCCGCTGCGCAAGGCCTATGTGCGCCGCCTGATGCGCGAGGTCGGTTTCCAGAAGATCGAGACCTACGGGGACTTCCAGGAGACCTATCGCGAGACCGATCCCGACTTCTTCATCCACGTTGCCGACAAGCGTTATATCGAGGGCGAGGAACGATGAGCGAGAACTACTCCGACGTCGTCGAGACGGCTCGCGACTATTACAACAGCGAGGACGCCGACACCTTCTACAAGATGGTGTGGGGCGGTGAAGACCTCCATATCGGGCTGTACGAGTACAAGGACGAGCCGATCGGCGACGCCAGCCGGCGCACGGTCGCCCATATGTCCGACCTGCTCGGCGAGCCGCAGCCGGAATGGCGCGTGCTCGACATGGGTGCCGGTTACGGCGGTGTCGCGCGCTATCTGGTGGAGAACTACGGCTGCGAGGTCACCGCGCTGAACCTGTCCGAGAAGGAAAACGAGCGCGACCGCGAGATCAACAAGGCGCGCCACCTGGACCACAAGATCACCGTGGTCGACGGCAGCTTCGAGAAGGTCGACGAGCCGGACGCGTCCTATGACGTAGTTTGGTCCGAAGACTCGTTCCTGCATAGCGAGAACGAAAACAAGAAGAAGGTGATTCAGGAGGCCGCTCGAGTACTGAAGCCGGGTGGCTGGCTGATCTTCACCGATCCGATGCAGACCGACGACTGCCCGGACGGCGTGCTGGACCCGATCCTCGCCCGCATCCATCTGGATTCGCTGGCTAGCCCCGAGTTTTACCGTGAGGCGGCCAAGGCAGCGGGTCTGGAAGAGGTCGGTTTCGAGGAGCATTCCAGCCAGATCGCGACCCACTACGGCCGCGTGAAGCAGGAGCTCGAGTCCCGCGAGGACGAGCTGAAGCACTACATCTCGCAGGACTACATCGACCGCATGAAGCAGGGCCTGCAGCACTGGGTCGATGGCGGCAACTCGGGCTACCTGACCTGGGGCATCTTCCGCTTCCGCAAGCCGGCCCGCTAGGTCGCGCTTGCGAAGCAGGGACCGGGGGGCTGGCCGCCGTCAGGCGGGCAGTCGCCTCCAGACCCCGTCCATGCGGCCTTCGAGCGGCTGGAAGCGGGTCTTGTATTCCATCTTCGGCGCCTGGTCGATCCAGTAGCCGAGGTAGACATGGGGCAGACCGAGGCGGTGCGCATGCGCCACCTGGGTCAGGATCGCGAGGGTGCCCAGGCCGCGGCGCGGCTGATCCGGATCGAAGAAGCTGTACATCGCCGACAGCCCCTGCGGGGTGCGGTCGGTGACGGCCACCGCGACCAGCGTGCCGGCCTGGCGGAATTCGATCAGATCCACCGGGCCGTTATGGTGGGCCAGCATCCCCGTGTATTCCTCGCGCCCCATCTGCTCCATGCCCCCGCCCGCGTGGCGGGCGGTCTGGTAGCGCGAGAACAACGGCATGTGCTCGTCGAGATCGGCGGCGGGCCCGGTGCCCGGCTGCTCCGGCGGGCGCCGGATCGCCACCACGAGATCCTGATTGCGGTCCAGGCAACGGCGCTGGCTGCGATTCGGGCGAAAGCTCGCGACCGGAATGCGTACCGGCACGCAGGCGGCGCATTCGGGGCAGTGATGCCGGTAGACAAACTGACCGCTGCGGCGAAAGCCCTCGGCCAGTAGCTGGCCGAAGCGGGCACCGCCCAGGCTGACCGCGGGGTCGACCAGGAGGCTCTGCATCTCGCGGTCGTCCAGATAGGGGCAGGCCTGCGGGGCAGTGATGAACCAGCGGATCGGATGTTCCTGCATGGCGCTATCGTGACATCTCCGTGCACGGGCGCAAACAGGGGCATCCCAGACCGCCACGAGATACCAAAGAGCCTGCCGGAAGGGTGGGCTCCACGGCCGGGATGGAACCCCGGCGTGTACACTCATCCCATTCGAAACCAATGGTGTACGGCACATGACGGCAACACGAAACGATATCGAGAAGGCGCTGAAAGAGCGCATCCTGATCCTGGACGGCGGCATGGGGACCACCATCCAGCTGTACAAGCTGGAGGAGGCCGACTATCGCGGCGAGCGCTTCAAGGACTGGGAGTCCGACCTGAAGGGCAACAACGACCTGCTGTCGCTGACCCGTCCGGACATCATCGAGCAGATCCACAACGACTATCTCGAGGCCGGCGCCGACATCATCGAGGCCAACACCTTCAACGGTACCCGCATCGCGATGGCGGACTACCACATGGAGGACCTGGTCCCCGAGCTGAACCGCGAATCCGCGAAGCTCGCGCGCAAGGCCGCCGATGCCTGGACCGAGAAGACCCCGGACAAGCCGCGCTTTGTCGCCGGTATCCTCGGCCCGACCAACCGCACCGCGTCGATCTCGCCGGACGTGAACGACCCGGGCGCGCGCAACGTCGATTTCGACACCCTGGTCGAGGCCTACAAGGAGGCCGCCGAGGCTCTGGTCGAGGGCGGCGTGGACCTGCTGCTGATCGAGACGGTGTTCGACACCCTGAACGCCAAGGCCGCGATCTTCGCGGTGAAGACGCTGGAAGACGAGCTCGGCAAGGACCTCCCGATCATGATCTCCGGGACGATCACCGATGCCTCCGGCCGCACCCTGTCCGGCCAGACCACCGAGGCCTTCTGGAACTCGGTGCGTCACGCGAACCCGGTCTCCATCGGCCTGAACTGCGCGCTGGGCGCGAAGGAAATGCGCCAGTACGTGGAAGAGCTGTCGCGCATCGCCGATACCCACGTCTCCGCGCACCCCAACGCCGGCCTGCCGAACGAGTTCGGCGACTACGACGAGTCCCCGGAGCAGATGGCCGAGGACGTCGGTCCGTGGGCCGAGCAGGGCATGCTGAACATCATCGGCGGCTGCTGCGGCACGCTGCCGGAGCACATCCGCGCGATGCGCGAGGCGGTGGAGAAGCATCCGCCGCGCAAGGTGCCGGAGATCGCCCCGGCCTGCCGCCTGTCCGGCCTCGAGCCGTGCAACATCACCGACGACTCGCTGTTCGTGAACGTCGGCGAGCGCACCAACGTGACCGGCTCGCGCAAGTTCCTGCGCCTGATCCAGAACGAGGAGTACGACGTCGCGCTGGAAGTCGCGCTGAACCAGGTCGAGGGCGGCGCCCAGATCATCGACATCAACATGGACGAGGGGATGCTGGAGTCGCAGGACGCGATGGTCCGCTTCCTGAATCTCTTGGCTGGCGAGCCGGACATCGCCCGCGTCCCGGTGATGATCGACTCCTCCAAGTTCGAGATCATCGAGGCCGGGCTGAAGTGTGTGCAGGGCAAGGCGGTGGTCAACTCGATCTCCATGAAGGAGGGCGAGGAGAACTTCATCCGGCAGGCCGAGTTGTGCCGCCGTTACGGTGCCGCGATCGTGGTCATGGCCTTCGACGAGGACGGTCAGGCCGACAACGAGCAGCGCCGTGTCGAGATCTGCACCCGTGCCTACAAGCTGCTGACCGAGAAGGTCGGCTTCCCGGCCGAAGACATCATCTTCGACCCGAACATCTTCGCGGTCGCGACCGGTATCGAGGAGCACAACAACTACGGTGTGGACTTCATCGAGGCTACCCGCCGCATCAAGAACGACCTGCCGCACGCGCTGGTCTCCGGCGGCGTGTCCAACGTGTCGTTCTCCTTCCGCGGCAACGAGCCGGTGCGCGAGGCGATCCACGCCGTGTTCCTGTACCACGCCATCAAGGCGGGCATGGACATGGGCATCGTCAACGCCGGCCAGCTCGCGGTCTACGACGACATCGACGAGAAGCTGAAGGAAGCGGTCGAGGACGTGGTCCTGAACCGTCGCGATGACGCGACCGAGCGACTGCTTGACCTGTCCGAGGAGTACAAGGGCCAGGGCGGCGGCAAGAAGGAGGAGAACCTCGAGTGGCGCGAATGGGAAGTCACCAAGCGCCTCGAGCACTCCCTGGTCAAGGGCATCGACACCTACGTGGTCGAGGACACCGAAGAGGCGCGCCAGCAGTACGACCGCCCGATCCAGGTGATCGAGGGTCCGCTGATGGACGGCATGAACGTCGTCGGCGACCTGTTCGGCGAGGGCAAGATGTTCCTGCCGCAGGTGGTCAAGTCCGCCCGCGTGATGAAGAAGGCCGTGGCCCACCTGATTCCGTACATCGAGGCCGAGAAGACCGGCACCGAGAACAACGGCAAGATCCTGATGGCCACGGTGAAGGGCGACGTCCACGACATCGGCAAGAACATCGTCGGCGTCGTGCTGCAGTGCAACAACTTCGAGGTCATCGACATCGGCGTGATGCAGCCGGGCGCCGAGATCCTGAAGGCCGCCAAGGAGCACGATGTCGACGTCATCGGCCTGTCCGGCCTGATTACCCCCTCGCTGGAGGAGATGGCCAACTTCGCCGCCGATCTCGAGCGCGAAGGCATGACCACGCCGCTGATGATCGGGGGCGCGACCACCTCGCGCGCCCACACCGCAGTCAAGATCGAGCCGAACTACTCCGGCCCGGTGGTCTGGGTGAAGGACGCCTCGCGTGCGGTGGGTGTGGCCCAGAGCCTGATCAGCCCCGAACTGCGCGAGAAGTACGCCGCCGAGATCCGCGAGGAGTACGAAAAGCTGCGCGTGCAGAACGCCGGGCGCAAGAAGAAGACCCAGTGGGTCACCCTGGAGAAGGCGCGCGCCAACAAGCCGCAGATCGACTGGTCGAGCTATACCCCGACCAAGCCGAAGGCGCTGGAAACCGACAAGCTGCCGGGCGAGCCGACCGTGCTGCACCCGCATGGCGACGGCTCCGTGCTGCTGCGCTTCGACGACTACGATCTGAACGAGGTCGCCGAGTACATCGACTGGACGCCGTTCTTCCACTCCTGGCAGCTGCACGCCGCCTACCCGCGCATCCTGGATGACGAGAAGGTGGGTGAAGAGGCGCGCAAGCTGTTCAAGGACGCCCAGGAGATGCTGCAGCGGATGATCGACGAGAAGTGGGTCACCCTGCGGGGCGTGGTGGGCTTCTTCCCGGCGAACACCGTCAATGATGACGATATCGAGGTCTATACCGACGAGAATCGCTCCAAGGTGCTGAAGAAGCTGCATCACCTGCGTCAGCAGACCGAGAAGCGCCGGGGTCAGCCGAGCCACTCGCTGGCCGATTTCGTGATGCCGAAGGAGGCTGGCGGTCCCGACTACATCGGGGCCTTCGCGGTCAGTGCCGGTGGCGATGTCGACGCCAAGGCCGCGGAATTCGAGAAGGCCAACGACGACTACCACTCGATCCTCGTGAAGAGCCTGGCGGACCGCCTGGCCGAGGCCTTCGCCGAGTGCATGCATCAGCATGTGCGCCGCGAATTCTGGGGCTATGTCCCGGACGAGTCGCTCGAAAACGAGGACCTGATCGAGGAGAAGTACCAGGGTATCCGCCCGGCCCCGGGTTACCCGGCGTGCCCGGAGCACACCGAGAAGTCCACCCTGTGGGAGCTCCTGCAGCCGGAAGAGAACGCTGGCATGACGCTCACCGAGAGCTACGCCATGCTGCCGGTCTCGGCCGTGTCCGGCTGGTACTTCGCACATCCGGAGTCGCGTTACTTCGGTCTCGGCAAGGTCAACCGCGACCAGGTCGAGGATTACGCGAAGCGCAAGGGCATGTCGTTCGAGGAGGCCGAGCGCTGGCTCGCGCCGAACATTGGCTATGACGACAGCGACGAGGCCAAGGCGGAAGCCAAGGCCGAGCGCGAGGCCCGGACCGCGTAACACCCCGGTCCCGTCTCCGGGCCGACCCGTGCGAGCGGGCGGGTCCGGCAAACTGCGAGCCCCGCATCAGGGAATCCCCGGTGCGGGGCTCGCTTTGTCTGGGTGGCCGCGCCAAACTGTTCGGGTCCGCCCGCAACCGGAGTTCGTGCATGTCCGCCCGTGAACCCGCGATCGACGCCCGACCGGCGATGTTCCGCAATCACCCGTTCGGTTTCATCCTCAGCCTCGTACTGATCCCGGCTTTCGGACTCGGCCTGCTGATCCTGCTGTGGTGGTATCTGCAGACCCGCTCGGTTCGGCTGCGCATCGATGCCGACCAGGTGCATCTCGAGCGCGGTCTATTGTCGAAGTCGCATGTGGATCTGGATATCGGCCAGATCCGCACGGTGAAGGTGGACCAGAGCTTTTTCGACCGCATCTTCCGGGTGGGCCGAATCGCGGTGTACACCACTGGCGACAACCCGGAGTTCCGGGTCACCGGCATCCCCGACCCCAACCGCGTGCGCGAGTACGTGCGCGGTCGCCGCGAGGCCCTGGCATGAGCCGGAGCGATCGCTCCGACAGCCGCCTGGCGCTGCGCATCCTGCTGGGCACCTCGGCGCTGGTCGCCCTGCTGGTGGCCCTGCTGGTGCTGGCGGCGGCGGTCTCCCTGCCGGGGCTGTCGGACTGGGTGGCGCTGACCTTCGACGACGGTATGGGCCTGAAGAACGCCGCGCTGGTCGCGGCCATCGTGTCGGTCCTGATCTCGATCGTGTTTGCCCTGGCCGCCGGCGAGGGCCTGATCGGGGAGCTGCAGTTCATGATCCCCGGCTTTTTCCTGTTCTTCGTCTTCTTCTGGCTGATGCTGGCCTGGATCTTTTGATCCCGGCCGGTGCACCGTGCATCCTGCGTTTCCTTCTCAACCCCCGGAGCCCCGAGCGTGACGACCGACGCGGACAACGAATCCAATCCCCAGCACCACCTCACCCTGCGGCCGACCCGGATCGAGGACTACGAGGACATCCGCGAGATCATGGAGCGGGTCTACCACGACCTGGACGGCGCCTGGAGCGAGGCACAGTTCCGCTCCCAGGTGATGCGTTTTCCCGAGGGCCAGATCTGCATCGAGGACAACGGCAAGGTGGTGGCCGCGGCGATCAGCCTGATCGTCGAATACAAGCGCTTCGGCGATCACCACAACTACTGGCAGATCACCGGCAACGGCTTCCTGACCACCCATGACCCGGACGGCGACACGCTCTACGGCGTGGATATCTTCGTGCATCCGGACTATCGCGGGCTGCGCCTGGGGCGGCGGCTGTACGATGCGCGCAAGGAGCTGTGCGAGAAGCTGAACCTGCGGGCGATCGTCGCCGGCGGGCGCATCCCCGGCTACGAGCAGTACCGCGACGAGCTGACCCCGCAGCAGTACGTGCGCCGGGTGAAGAACCACGAGATCACCGATCCGATCCTGACCTTCCAGCTGGCGAACGACTTTCACGTCCGCAAGATCATCACCAACTACCTGCCGGACGACGAGAAGTCCGGGGCCTACGCCACCCTGATCGAGTGGCTCAACATCTACTACGAGGAGAAGGAGAAGCTGATCGGCGGTAGCCGCTCGGACGTGCGCATCGGCGTAGTCCAGTGGCAGATGCGCCCGACGGTGGATCTCGATGCCCTGTTCCAGCAGGTGGAGTACTTCGTGGATGCGGTCTCCGGCTACCGCGCGGATTGCGTGCTGTTCCCGGAATTCTTCAACGGCCCGCTGATGGGGGCGTTCAATCAGGACTACCCGGCCGAGGCCGTGCGCCGTCTGGCCGAATACACCGAGGCGGTGCGCGAGGAGATGGTGCGCCTGGCGCTGGCCTACAACATCAATATCGTGGCCGGGTCGATGCCCGAATACACCGAGGATGTGCTGCGCAATGTCTCCTACCTGTGCCGCCGCGACGGCACCTGGGACCGCCAGTACAAGGTCCACGTGACCCCCGACGAGGTCTCCTACTGGGGCCTGCAGGGGGGCGACGAGGTACACGTCTTCGATACCGACTTCGGCAAGATCGGCATCCTGATCTGCTACGACGTGGAATTCCCCGAACTGCCCCGGGTGATGGCCGATCATGGCCTGCAGATCCTGTTCGTCCCCTACTGGACCGACACCAAGAACGCCTACCTTCGGGTGCGGCGCTGTGCCCAGGCACGCGCCATCGAGAACGAGTGCTACGTGGTGATGTCCGGCTCGGTGGGCAACCTGCCCAAGGTCGAGAACATGGACATGCAGTATTCCCAGGCGGCGGTCTTCACCCCGTCCGACTTCGCCTTCCCGCATGATGCGGTGGCGGCGGAGGCGACCCCGAACACCGAGATGACCCTGATCGTCGATCTTGACCTGGACAACCTGAAGGAGCTGCGCAACCACGGCTCGGTGCGCAACCTGCGCGACCGCCGACGGGATCTCTACTCGGTCAAGTGGAAATCCAAGCCGGTGTAGCCCGCGCGGACAAAACGTGAACGCGTTCCGGTTGCCCGTTGGCTGCCACTGGCATCGGCGCGCCCGGCAACTTAGTCTTGTGCGTACAGGGAGGACCGGACTCGGCCAGAATGCGGCGGGTGACCGGGGTTCGCGCCGTCGCCAGGCGGGCGCCAGATAGTCAGGGGACAGCATGAGCGACCAGATTCCGGATCCGAAACGCACCGCGATTCTCGTGGTGGATGACTCCAAGGTCATCCGGGTCGCGTTGCAGCGTATCCTGCAGGACCAGCACACGGTCTACGAGGCCGCCGATGGCGAGCAGGCCCTGGAGCTGCTGCAGCAGTATCCGGATATCGGCCTGGTGCTGACCGATCTCTCGATGCCGGGGATCGACGGCCAGGATTTGCTGCTCCGTGTGCGTGATGGCATCGAGAATGTCCCTGCCGATCTCCCGGTGGCGATCGTGACCGGCCAGGAGAGCGACGAGGCCGCCAGCGACGAATGGCGTTCGCTGGGCGCCAGCGCCGTCCTGATGAAGCCGTTCGTGCCGACCCGTGTGCGCGAGGTGGTGGCCGAACTGCTGCCGCCGCCCCCGGAGCCCGCGAGCGCCGGCGCGGACACCGATCCCGCCGAGGCCGCGGCGCTGCGCGAAGAGGTCGAGCGCCTGCGTCGCGAGCTGATGCTGCGCCAGCAGTCCGCCAACGAGCGCGAGGCGCAGAAGGAACTGGAGCGCCTGCGCAATGCCCTGGGCGAGGCCCGCGATGAGTCCACGGCGGCCTTCCAGCGCGCCGAGGAACGCGAGCGCGAGATCGAGACCCTGCAGGCCCGGCTGGAGGAGACCGAGACGGCGCTGGCCGAGGCGCGGGCGCGCGACGAGGAGGCCGCGGCCGCCGGCGAGCAGGCCGAGGCCCGCGAGGCCGAACTGGCCACGCTGCGCGCGCGGGTCGAGGAGCTGGAGGCCGAGGAGGCCGGGGCACCCGCGGCGGCCAGCGAGGCGACCGAGCAACTGCGCAGCCGGGTGCGCGAACTGGAGGGCGAGAACGTTCGCCTGGATCATGACCTGGTCGAGCTGGAGCGCCAGCGCGACGCGGTGCAGAAAGAGCTGCAGGAGGCGCGTGCCGAGGCCGATCGCCTGCGCCGCGAGCGCAATCAGCAGTGCGAGCGGGCGGCCGCCGCGGAGAAGGCCCAGGCGGAGGCGGAGCAGCGCTGCGCGGACACCGGGGACTCGGCGGCGGATCTGGGCGAGCGCCTGGTAGCGCGCGAACAGGAACTGGCCGAGTCTCAGCAGCGCAATCAGGAGCTGCGTGGCCGTATCCGCGATCTGGAACACGCCCTGACCGGACACAGCACCACGGCGGCCGCAGAGCCCGAGCGCCCGGCCGATCCCGAGGGGTCGGTCAAGGCGGAGCCGGAGGACCGCCTGCGCGCGCCAGCGTCAGACACGCCGCACAGGCGTTCCGAGCGCCTGGGGCGCCGGCGCTGGTTCCGGGTGGCCTTCGTGGGAGTGCTGGCGGTTGTGGTCGCCCTGGGTGTGGCGATCTACCTGCGTGGATACTGACGTCGCCGGAGGGCCCGGCGATTCGATGAGTTGTTGGGAGGTGGCGGGCCCGGGTGACCCGGGGCCCGCCGGGGGCATTTCCTACTGGTGGCGGTCGCGCAGTACGCCCAGCAGATGGTTCCAGGAGTCGTGGTCCGCGCGGGCGTCATAGCCCACCGGCATGCCGAATTCCTCGGCAATGGCGTCGGCCCCGGGGTTGGTGAAGCTGTGCTTCACCCCGGAGAATTCCACCACGGTGTAGCGCGCCTCGGCATTCTGCATCTCGTCCTGGAAGCCGGCGATCTGTTCCGGCGGGATCATCGGATCCGCGGTGCCGGTGAAGCTGAGCAGTTCCGCCGTGACCTTGCCGGCCTCGGCCGGGTGCTCGGTCCCCAGGCCGCCGTGGAAGCTGGCCGCAATGTTCAGGTCCATCCCGGCGCGTGCAGCCTCCAGGGCCACAGTGCCACCGAAGCAGTAGCCGACCGCGGAGGGTGCGGCATCGGCCGCCGCATCATGCGCGCGCAGCCAGTCGTAGGCGGCCTGGAAACGGCCCAGCATCAGATCGCGGTTCTCGCGGATCTCGCCGGCGAATTCACCGGCGGTGGAGGGGTGGTCGGCCAGCTTGCCGCTGCCGTACATGTCCAGGGCGAAGGCCGTGTAGCCCTCGCGGGCGAGTTGCTCGGCGCGGTCGCGGGCGTAGTCGTTGTGGCCCCACCACTCGTGGATGACCAGGACCGCCGGATGCGGGCCGTCGCCTTCGGGGTAGGCGAGGTAGCCGGTCATCTCGTCACCGTCGTGGTCGTAAGCGACCTCTTCGGTCTGGATGCCGGCGAAGGCGAGGCCGGGCAGGAGTCCGGCCAGCAGGACGGCGAGCGGCGCGAAAGCGGGTTTGGCGAACATCGAACACCTCCTTGATCGTCGAATCGACTCTCGATAGACCCGGACCCTCGAGTATGGTTCGTTGCCCCGCCGGGTTACAACGATCGGGACAGCCGCTACAGTAGAGACGTCCGGGCCGTGTCAGCGCGCCGGCCCGGGAACAGGACGAGTGGGGCGAAGCGATCGGCGCTTCGCTCCGGCAAGAGGATCCATCCATGTCCGAGCGTTCCGCCAACGATTCCCTGGAGGCCCGGGTCCAGTCGGCCGACAAGCTGCTGGCGATGCCGCAGGTGGTATTCGAGGTCGCGCGTCTTCTGGAGGACGACAACGCGACCGCGGTCCAGATCGCGAACAGCCTGAGCCGCGACCCCGGCCTGGTGGCCCTGGTCCTGCGCATCGCCAATAGCCCCGCCTACGCCCCCGCGCGGACCATCGACTCGGTGGACCGCGCGATCGCGATGCTGGGGCGCGATGCCCTGCAGCGCCTGGTGGTGGCCAGTGCGATCACCCGCGCGACGGCCAGCATCCCCGATCAGGAACGCCTGCCGCTGGAGGTCTTCTGGCGGCATTCCGCCTACTGCGCGGTGATCGCGCGTCAGCTGGCGATGCGGGTGCTGCCACGCCAGGCCAGCGGGATCTTCCTGGCCGGTCTGCTGCATGACCTGGGCAAGCTGCTGCTGTTCTCGCAGTCGCCGGAATCGGCCCATCGGGCCTTCCTCTCCAGCCTGGATGTCGGCGACGGGCTCAGCCCGCAGGGCGCGGAACGTGCCCAGCTGGGGTTTGATCACGCGGAGCTGGGCGGGGCCCTGGCCGAGCACTGGGGACTGCCGGAGCTGCTGGTCGATTGCCTGGCCGGTCATCATCAGCCCATGCAGGCGCCGGAGCGCCACCGCACCGCCGTGATGCTGGTGCACCTGGCCAATACCGGCGCCCATCTGGCCGAGATCGACTCGCGCGACTGGGCCGACGCCCCACCGGTGGACCCGGCGGTCTGGGAGGCCCTGCACCTGGCCCCCGAGGTCCTGCTCTCCGCCGTGGAGGAGGCCCAGCACGAGGTGCTGGCGGTGCAGGACCTCTGCGATCCGGCGCACGACGCGGAGCCGCGCGCGTGAGAGCGTGGTGTGAACCCGCGCCGGCCTCCGGGGTCGGAAGCATTATGTCGATGTCCGCCTGTATCAACCCGGGTCTGCGCGTGTGGTTCGCGGCCGGCTTGCTGTTCCTGCTGGCGGGCTGCGCCGGGGTGCCGGCGACGCTGGCCCCGTTGCCGGCCGCGGCACCGGATCGCGAGCAGGTGCTCGCCGACCCCGAGGCGGTGAAGGGCGAGGTCGTGGTCTGGGGCGGAGTGATCGCGGCCATCGAGAACACCGACGGCGGCACCCGGCTGGAGGTGGTCGCCCGCGAACTGGATCGCCAGGGCCGCCCGCGGGAGGCTGACCGCTCCCCGGGGCGCTTTCGCGCGGTCAGCAGCGGGTTCCTGGACCCCCAGGTCTACGCCGAGGGCCGCGAGGTCACCGTACGCGGCGTCATCCAGGGCATCGAGGAAGGCAGTATCGGTGACTACGCCTATACCTTCGTGACCCTGCAGGCGGATGCGGTGTACCTGTGGCCGCGCCGGCCGCCGCCGTCCGAGCGGTATTATCGCGACCCGTTCTACGACCCCTTCTACGATCCGTTCTACAGCCCCTGGGGCCCGCGTTACGGGGTCTACGGGCGTTATCACCCGCATCCGTGGTACTGGTGAGTATGTCCCGATTCCGGTTTCCCCTGGCAGCCCTGCTGCTGCCCCTGTTCCTGATCGCCTGTGCCTCCGGCCCGCTGGAGGCGCCTGACGACCCGTCCGTGCAGGTCGAACCGCGGGCCGTCACGGCGGACAGCCTGCCCGCCGACGAGCAGGTCTGGGGCGGCGTGATCGCTCGGGTGGACAATCGCGCCGAGGCCACCTTCGTCGAGGTGGTTGGCTACCCACTGACTCGCCAGGAGCCGCAGACCCGGCAGTCCACCACCGGGCGCTTCCGCCTGCGGGTGGACGGTTTCGCTGACCCGGTGGACTATCGCGCCGGTCGCCGCATCACGGGCGTAGGCACGGTTACCGGCGTCGAGGAAGGGTGGATCGGTGAACTGGACTACGTCTTCCCGGTGCTGGATGCCCACTCGGTGCATCTGTGGCCGGAGCCCGACCCGCCGCGTTCATCCGGCGGCGTGCGCTTCGGCATCGGGATCGGTATCGGCCTGTAGCGCGGGACCGGGTCGTCCCGGCGCGCGGGCACAACCATTCGAATTTGTCTGGGAGGTTCCATGCGAGCAGTGGTGTTTGACGAACCCGGCACCGCCGAGGTCCTGCGCCTGGACGAGGTGGCGGAACCGGCGTTGACGGCCCCCGACCAGGTCCGTGTCCGGATGCTGGCCGCCGGCGTCAATCCGGTGGATACCAAGGTGCGCGGCGGCGGCATGATCGTCCCCGGCGCCCCCCGCAACACCCCCGGTTGCGATGGCGTCGGCATCGTCGAGGAATGCGGCAGCGCGGTACACCACGCGCGGCCGGGGCAACGTGTGGCCTTCTGTTTTGGCGGGGTCGGCGCCGATCCGGGTACCTACGCCGAGCAGGTGGTGGTGCCGGAGGCCGCGGTGGTCCCGGTGCCCTCGGCGGTGTCCGATATCCAGGCCGCGGCCCTGCCGCTGACCTGGCTGACCGCGTGGGAGGCCCTGTTCGAGCGGGCCGATCTGCAGCGCGGACAGAGTGTGCTGGTGCATGCGGCGGCCGGTGGCGTGGGCCAGATGGCGGTGCAGATCGCGCGTGCGGCTGGCGCCCGGGTGCTGGGGCTGGTGCGGCGCGACGAGGCCGCCGCCATTGTCACGGCCCTGGGCGTGGATGTCGCCGATCTGCGCAAGCCGGACGCCGGGGAGGCCATTCGCCGGTACACCGATGGCCAGGGCTTCGATGTCGTGCTGGATACCGTGGGGGGCGAGACCTTCCGCGAGGGCCTGGCCCAGGTGGCCTATGGCGGCGACCTGGTGACCCTGCTGGCACCCCCGGCGGATGTCGACTGGAACCCCGCGCGGTTGCGCAACCCGAGTATCAGCCTGGAACTGATGCTGACCCCGATGCTGGAGAACGATCGCCGGCGCCTGAAGCACCAGGGGACCCTCGTGGCCGAGGGCCTGGCCCGGCTGGCCAGCGGGCGGTTGCAGGTCAATGTCGAGGACACCCTGCCCCTGGCCGAGGCGGCCGAGGCCCACCGCCGCATCGAGGCCGGCGGCCGCCGCGGCAAACTCGTCCTGCGCATCCCCGAGTAGGTGTTGGATTTACCACGAAGCACACGAAGGCACGAAGAAAGACAAAGGGCGGATTAACCACGGAGGGCACAGAGTTCACGGAGAAAGGACCGGTGCTTTCAGCTGCGTTGGTTCGGTTCCGCTGTGAGTCTTATGTCCGGTGACCGGCCGCCCTCCAGAGGGCGTTCTCAACCCAAGTAATGCCTTTCTCCGTGTCCTCTGTGCCCTCTGTGGTGCAAGCGCCCTTGACCTTGCCCTTCTTCGTGCCTTCGTGCCCTTCGTGGTGAGATGAATCAGCCCTTGCTAGCCGCCGAAGAGGTGGCTGAAGACGCGGGCGCCGCCGATGTAGGTGCCGGCGGCGGAGCCCAGGGTCGTCAGCAGGAAGACCAGCAGCACGCGCGAGACGCGGTTGCGCCACCAGCCGCGCGGGGTGGTGGTGTCCTGGCGCAGGCTGGCGAAGTCGGAGACCCGGGGCTTGCGCAGGAACAGCTCGGCCGCCGCCGCGACAAAGCCCACCCCGATGGTGGGGTTCAGCGAGGTCAGCGGGGCGGCCAGGGCGGCGGTGAGCACGGTCAGTGGGTGGGCCAGCGCTACGATCGCGCCGATCGCCGCCAGGCCGCCATTGATCAGGACCCAGTCGGTGACCATCTGCACCCCGATGTCCGGGTTGCGCGAGAAGCCGATGGCGAAGCCGGCCAGGATGACCCCGATCACCACCCACGGGATGACCTTCGGCCAGCGCGCCTTGGGCGGGGCCTGGTCGAGCGCCTCGAGGATCGCGTCTGGCGGGGTCAGGTGATCCTCGGCCTGTTCGGCAATCCCGGGCAGGTGCCCGGCCCCGACCACCGCGAGGATGCGGCGGGTGTCCGGGTTGGCCGCGAGCCGGCGCAGGTGGGCGGCCATGTAGTGGTCGCGCTCCTCGATCAGCGTGCGGTAGAGATCCTCGGACTGCTCGGCAAACTCGCTGAAGGTGGACTCCAGCATGTCGCCTTCCTTGAGCCGCTCGATCTCCGATTCGTCGATCTTCTCGCGCGACAGCACCGAGCCGAACAGGCCGCCGATCAGCCCCATGCGCTCCCACCAGCGTACGGCGCGGTAGGTGCGGCGCAGGGTCAGGCCGATGTCGCGGTCGATCAGGGCCAGCGGCAGGCCGCGGTCCAGGGCGCCGTCCATCGCCGCGCGCATCTCGGCCCCCGGCTCGATGCCGTACTGGTCGGCCAGGCGTTGTTGATAGGCGCCCAGCGCCAGGCTGGCGGCGATCATCGGGGCCTGGCCCTTGCGCATCACGCTGAACAGGTCCATGCGGCCGATGGCATCGGGATCCAGCATGGCTCGCTGGCGGCTCTCGCACAGCTCGATGGCGACGCTGTCGAAGGCGCCGGTGTCCACCAGCGCGCGCACCTTGTCGGCGCTGGCGCGCGAGACGTGCGCGGTCCCCAGCACCACGACCTCGGTGTCGCCCAGCTGCAGGACGCGGTGGGGTTCGTCGGCGATCAGTTCCTGGACGGCGGGATTCATGCGTGGCGGGCTCTTGCTCCGGTGGGCGGGCGTATTCTACGGCGAATGCGTGCGGCCCGCAGCGCCGGAAGGGGGCGTTGCGGGGAGGTGGTCAGGGGGCCTCGGGTTCGGCTTGCGGCACGTCGGCGGGCGGGGTCGCCTCGTCGGTCGCGGGCAGGGGTTCCGGCACGCGCAGGCTCTCCAGGCGCTCGATTACCCGCAGGGCGCGCTCGTGGGCGGTGATCAGTCCGGCGTGGTCGGGGGCCAGGTCGAGCCCTTCCTGCCAGTGCTCCAGGGCCTCTTCGATGCGCCCGGCGGAGTAGTGCCCGCGCCCCGCTTCCAGCAGTTCCTCGGCGCGTGCGTCGCGGCGTTCGCGCCATTCCTCGCACAGCACGCGGTGCGCCCGCTGCGCGGCCTGGTCCGGGCCGGAGGCGTCGGCATCGGGGGTGATCTCGCTGCGGCACCAGCGCGCGGCCGTGGCCAGGTCGTCGGCCTCCAGGGCCTGGCGCAGGCGTGCGTTGATGGTGGAGCGCGGGACCTCGTCCTCGACCGCGGGGGCCTCGGCCTCGCGCAGTTCCTGCTCCAGTTCCGCGATGCGCCGCGCGCGTTCCGAGGCGGGTGCCAGGTTCTGGGCCAGGCGCAGCAGCTCCAGGCGTTCCTCACCCTCGGTATCCGCGGCGTAGCCGTCCAGCGACCGGGCCAGGGGGTCGCGGCGCTGGGCCAGGCGGTCGGGATCGTCCGGCAGCTGTTCGCTGCGCCGCACCAGCGGACGCATCACCTCCAGCAGGCGCAGCTGCTGGACCAGGGCGCGGGCCTCGAGGATGTCGTGGCGTTGTTCCAGGGTCTGCAGGCCGACTTGCCGCTGGCGCTCGAGTTGCTCGATGTACTGGCGCCGTTCGCTGGCGGGCGGCAGCTTCTGCTCGGCGTCCTCGAGGATCTCCAGGGCGCGGGCCACGGCGCCCTCGGCCGAGGCGGCGCGCGCCTCGTCCATGGCCGCGGCCGCGGCGGTCTCGGCCGCGCGCTCGATTTCCTCACGGCGCTCGGTCCATTCCGCTTGCGGTTCCGGCTCGTGCTGCTCGATCAGCTCCAGGGCGCGCTGGTAGTCGCCGGCCTCCAGCGCGCGCTCGATGCGCTGCTCCGGCGGGGCGAAGGGGTCCAGGGCCGCGCAGCCCTGGACCAGCAGGACCGCCAGCAGGATGCCCGCGAGCGGGAGGAGGCCGCCGCGTGTGGTCATGCGCGGTCCAGGACCCGGGTGACCGGAACGGCCTCGCTGACGCCGTGCAGCTCGTGGGTGCCCCAGTCTTCGGTGCGGAAGTGTCCCTTCACCTGCTCGTGCTCCATGAATGCGGCGGTCGTGACCAGCCCGCCGGGGGGCGCGACCGTGACCAGGCGGGCGGCCAGGTTGACGGTGTCGCCGACTACGGTGAACTGCATGCGGTCCTCGGCCCCCATGTTGCCGGCCAGCATCTCGCCGGCGTTCAGGCCGATACGGAATTCCACCCGGGGCTCGCCCCGACGTTCGCGCTCGGCATTGATCGAGGCGACGGTTTCCAGCAGGGCCAGGCCGGTCTGCACAGCGGTCAGACGGTGGTTGCCGGCGTCCGTCCCGAGGCCGAAGACCGCCATGGTACAGTCGCCCATGTACTTGTCCACCGTGCCTCCGTGACGGGCAATGCATTCCGACATCGGGCCGAAGAATTCGTTGAGCATCCGGCCCAGGGCCTCCGGGCTGCAGCGCTCTGACAGCGCCGTATAGCCCTGGATGTCGGCAAACAGGACCGAGCCCTCCACCGCGCGCCCGCCCAGCTCGACCCGGTCCAGGTTCTCCAGGATGTCCTGGGCGATGGCGTCCGATACGTAGCGGCGCAGGGCGGCCTCGACCTGGTCCTTGCGCAGCAGGTCGCGCGCCATGTCGTTGAAGGCATCGGTCAGCTGGGCGATCTCGTCCTGGCGCACCATGGGCAGGGGGTTGCCCTCGGCGTCCATCGGCCGGAAGCGCGAGCGCATGCTCTCGGCCAGGCGTTCCAGCGGCCGCACCAGGCGCTTGCTGATGTCGATCGCCAGCAGCAGGCTCAGCAGGAAGACCCCGATGGCCGTGGCAATCCCGGCATTCAGGGTGTTGCGGATGAGTTCCTGCATGGGCGAGGTGTCGATATAGGCCTCGATGTAGCCCACCTGCACATCCTGGAAGAGGACCTCGCGGCGGTACGGTTCCACCGTGGGCGCCAGGGGCCACACGCCGTCGGTGAGAGACTGCTCCGGCGGGGTTCCGGCACGCGCGACCTGGCCGCGATCGATCGCGTAGGCGGCGATGGATTCGACCCGCCCCTCCTCCACCAGCGAGTTCAGCAGGGTCTCCAGGGTCAGGTAGTCCTCCGCCAGCATCAACTCGGCCGAAGTGCGCGCGACCGGCGCCACCGTGATCTCGGCCTGGGCGCGAATCTGGTTGTCCAGCACATTGCTGACCTGGTTCAGCACCACGGCCGACAGGGTCACGATCCCGGCCAGCGTAAGCCCGGCGATGGCCGCCACGATCTTCCATGCGATCGGCAGATAGCGGGGCGTGAAGTCGGCCCCGCCGACATTCAGGCGGGGGCTGACACCGCGCTTGCGCCGCCCGATCACGAGGCATCCTCGCGTGGTGCGAGCCAGGGGGCCAGCCAGGCCCGCCAGTCGGCGAGCAGGGCGGAGGAGCGGGCCGCTACCGCGGAACGCTTGGCCAGGGAGCGACCGAACACCGGGCGGCCCCCGAGGTCGCACATGGCCCCGCCCGCGCGGGCGAGCATCAGTCCGCCGGCCGCGCTGTCCCAGGGGGCCTGTCCGCCATGCAGGTACAGATCGGCGCGCCCGGCCGCCAGCCAGGCCCACTCCAGGGCGCAGGCCCCGAGGTTGCGTTGCGACCGGAACGGGGCATGGCTGGCCAGTTCGCGCGCCAGTGGGGCGTCCAGCCGCTTGTAGTCGACCAGGGCGATGGCGCGTTTCAGCTCCGGGACCGGCGGCCGCCGGGCCGCCGGCGGGGCGGCGGCGTTGAGCTCCAGCGCGGTGTTCTCGGTCGCGGTGAACAGTTCGTCGCGGACCGGGTCGTAGGTCGCCCCGTGGGTGACCCGGTCGCCTGCAATGCGGGCGATGGAGATGGCGAAGAAGGGCATGCCGCCGGCGAAATTGGAGGTGCCGTCGAGCGGGTCCACCAGCCAGAAGGCCGGGGCGGTCTCCAGGACCTGTGCCTGTTCCGCGCGCGCCTGCTCCTCGCTCAACACCGGTTCGCGCTGCCCGTGCAGTCGCAGCAGCTCGCGCACCCGGGCGTCCACCGCGTGGTCGGCCTCGGTGATCACGCTGCCGTCGGCCTTGTAGTCCACGTCGATGCCGGCTTCGAAGCGCGGCAGGAGTTCTTGCTGTCCGATGACGCGCAGACCCCGGGCGAGATCGGAAAAGGGGATGGAGGTGGCAGTCATGCAGCCCTGGCAACGCCGATTGCGGAGTGAGTGAGCCGGATGCGGCCCGGTCGGCCCGGGCGAACTCGGCTACGAATGTGCTTATCATACCGGTCCATGACCGGCTTGATCATAATCCTCGCCCTGGCACTGGTCGCGTTCTACGTGAATGACACCTGGCGGGCCAACGAACGGGCCCGTCGGGTGGGGCGCCAGGCATGCGAGCGGGCGGGGGTTCAGCTACTGGATGCGACCGTCGTGCGCATCGGTCAGCGCCTCACATGGGGCGAGCGCGGCCTGGCCCTGGAGCGGCGCTATCGCTTCGAATTCTCCGCCGACGGGGCGGGTCGCCACCCCGGCGAGATCTCGCTGGAAGGCCGGCAACTGAAGCGTGTGACCCTCGACTGGCCGGATGGCGGGCGGGAGTTCCAGGGGCCGGAGCGCGACGACCCGAGCGCGGGTGGCGCGGCGTGACGCTCAACGAACTGCGTTATGTGGTGGCCGTCGCCGATGCCCGTCACTTCGGGCATGCGGCCGAGGCCTGTCATGTCAGCCAGCCGTCGCTGTCGGTCGCGGTGCGCAAGTTCGAGGAGGAGCTGGGGGTCACGCTGTTCGAGCGCGGCCGGGGCGAGGTCACCGTGACGCCGGCGGGCGAACAGGTCCTCGCGCAGGCGCGGCGCGTGCTGGCAGAGGTGGAGCAGTTGCGTTCGGTTGCGGTGCAGAGCCAGGACCAGCTGTCCGGCCCCCTGCGGCTGGGGGCGATCTACACCATCGGGCCTTACCTGCTGCCGGAGCTGATCCCGGCGCTGCGCGAACGTGCCCCGAACATGCCCCTGGTGATCGAGGAGAACTACACCGGCCGGCTGCGTGAACGGCTCAAGCAGGGCGAGCTGGACGCGATCATCATCTCGCTGCCGTTCGAGGAGCCTGGGGTGGTGACCCTGCCCCTGTACGACGAGCCATTCATGGCCGTGCTGCCGGCGGCGCACCCGCTGAAGGACAAGGATCCGCTGCGTCTGGAGGATATGGCCGATGCCACGCTGCTGATGCTGGGCGCGGGCCATTGCTTCCGTGACCAGGTGCTGGAGCGCTGCCCGGACTGCCAGCGGACCGTAACCGCGGACGGCAGTACGCCACGCAACCTCGAGGGCTCCTCGCTGGAAACGATCCGCCACATGGTGGCCTCGGGGATGGGGGTCACCATTCTGCCGTGTACGGCGGTGGGGGCGGATCGCTATGCCCAGCGCCTGCTGGCCGTGCGGCGTTTCGAGGATCCGGCCCCCAGCCGCCGGGTGGCCCTGGCCTGGCGCGCCAGTTTTCCGCGCCCGGAGGCCATCGAGGCCCTGCGCCGGGCGGTGTTGTCGACCCCCCTGACCTGCGTCGATTTCATCCAGCCCGGCTCGGGTCAGGGCAACCCGGATTGACCCGCCCGCGGCGGGCGGATGTCAGTTGCCGGCCAGTACGCGGTTGCGGCCGGCCTGCTTGGCGGCGTACAGGGCCTCGTCGGCGGCTTGGTAGGCCGACTGCAGAGTGGTATTGGGCCCGATGCCGGCCACGCCGATGCTGGCGGTCACCTTGACCGCGCCATCGCTCTCGAGCGTGGACTGGTCGCCTGCCGTGGCGGCGGTTCGCAGCGCGCCAATGGCCAGGCGGATGCGCTCGGCGCATTCCATCGCACGGCTCAGGTCGGCACCGGGCAGGACCGCCAGGAACTCCTCGCCGCCCATGCGCACGCACAGGTCGGATTCCCGGGTGGTGCTGCGCAGGGTCTGCGCGACCAGACGCAGGATGTCGTCCCCCACGCTGTGGCCGTATTCGTCGTTGATCTGCTTGAAGTGATCGAGATCGATGGCCAGCACCGACAAGGGCCGCCCCTGGCGGCGGCAGTCGGCCAGCCAGCGGGCGCCCTGTTTCTCGAATGCGCGGCGGTTGCCCAGGCCGGTCAGCTCGTCGGCCTCCAGGTTCTCGTTCAGGCGCTTGAAGCGCAGGGCATTGGCAAGCGCCGGAGCGGCCAGGCCCAGCAGGGCCTCGATCAGTTGTTGTTCGTCGTCGCTGAAGCGGCGCCCGCGCATCAGGATCAGCGAGCCCATGGTTTCGCCGTTCGCGCTCATCCCGTATTCGATGCGATGGCGATCCTCGTCGCCGCCGGACCAGGTCTCGTCGCTTTCCTGCAGGATGAAGAACCAGCCGCTGTGGTGAACCTGGGCATGCAGGTGTTCCTGCAGACGGGCGAGGACCGTGCCCAGCTCCAGGCTGGATGACAGCGACTGGACAAACGCCAGGGCGTCAAAGGGGGTGCCGGCATCGCCGGTGGTCTTGCCCTTGGCGGATACCAGTCGCAGGTTGTGGGCGTTCCCGTCGCGGTTCATGGCTGTCTCGCTCGCAAAGATCCTGGGGTCGAAGGTAATGCGAGATCCATGCCATCGATCAAAACAATCGTCGAAACAGTGACTTGTTTGTCCTTTTGGTGTGCGAAAGACGGAATTCCGTCGGATTTTTGCCGCTTCCGGCAGGTGATGGCCGCCCGGACCGGCAAGGGGCGGCAATATCCTGACGCTAGGCGCCTCTCGGATTTGGGCGATCGTCGCGAGCGTTGTGGGAGATCAGTCCCAAATCCGACAGGCTTCTAGTGTCGGCCGCCGAGTCCCGGGCCATGACCGGACTACATGAGCGCGCCCTTCGCTTGCCCTACACTGCGCGGCATGATTCGACTTCAAGATATCGAGTTGCGCCGTGGCCGACAGGTCCTCCTGCAGCATGCCAGTCTGACCGTGCACGCCGGCTGGCGGGTGGGCCTGACCGGTGCCAACGGGTCCGGCAAGTCCAGTCTGCTGGCGGCGCTGCAGGGTGAGCTGAGCCTGGATGCCGGCGAGATCGACCGGCCCGCCGACTGGGTGGTGGCGCACCTGCCGCAGGAGGTCCCGGGGAGCGCGCGTTCAGCCGTGGACTACGTGCTGGATGGCGACGCCGAGTTGCGCGAACTGCAGACACGCCTGGAGCAGGTCGCCGACGGCGCCGAACAGGCGCGCCTGTATGCGGCCCTGGATGCGATCGACGGCTGGACGGCGGACGCCCGGGCGCGGCGGCTGCTGGCGGGGCTGGGCTTTGCGCCGGCCGATGCCGACCGGCCGATGAGCGACTTCTCCGGCGGCTGGCGCATGCGCCTGGGGCTGGCGCGCACGCTGATGACGCGCTCCGATCTGTTGTTGCTGGACGAGCCCACCAACCACCTCGATGTCGAGACCATCCTGTGGCTGGAGGACTGGCTGGCGCGCTACCCGGGGACGGTCATCGTGATCGCGCATGACCGGCGGTTTCTGGATTCCGTCTGTACCCATATCGCGCACATCGAGCGCGGGGGCATCGCGCTCTATGCGGGCAGCTATACCCATGCCGAGGCCAAGCGCGCGGAGGCGATCGCCCAGAGCGAGGCGGCGGCCGCGAAGGTCGCGGCCGAGCGCGCCCATCTGGAGGATTTCGTGCGCCGCTTCCGGGCCAAGGCGAGCAAGGCGCGCCAGGCCCAGAGCCGCCTGAAACGCCTGGAGCAGCTCGACGAGGTCGCCGTGATTCGGGCCGCACGGCCGATCCACCTGGAGATCCCGACCCCCGAGCGTCTGCCGGACCCGCTCCTGGCGCTGGACCATGCCGAGGTGCGCTCCGGGGACCGCACCCGCCTGCATGCGACGAGTTTACGTCTGCGGCCGGAGGACCGGATCGGTGTTCTGGGGCCCAATGGTGCCGGGAAATCGACGCTTCTGACCCTGCTGGCCGGCGAGCTGGCGCCCACCGCCGGCGAGCGCCGGGTCGAGCCGAGCCTGAAGGTGGGCTATTTCGCCCAGCACCAGAGCGAGCAGCTGGATCTGGGCGCCTCGCCCCTCGTGCATCTGCAACGCCAGGATCCGCGCGCCGAGGAACAGCGGCTGCGCAACTTTCTCGGTGGCATGGGCTTTCCCGGGGAGAAGGCGGATGCCCCGGTTGGCCAGTGCTCGGGCGGGGAGCGCGTACGCCTGGTGCTGGCGCTGCTGATCTGGCAGGCGCCTTCCCTGCTGTTGCTGGACGAGCCCACCAACCACCTGGATCTGGATATGCGCGAGGCACTGGCCGAGGCGCTGGAGAACTATGCCGGCGGGCTAGTGGTCGTGGCGCATGATCGCGAATTGCTGGCGCGGGTGTGCGACCGTTTCTGGCGCGTCGAGGACGGCCATCTGAGAGATTTCGACGGGGACCTGGATGACTACGCCCGGGAACTGCAGGCGCGCGAGCGCGAGGCCTTTGCCGCGAGCGAACCCGGCACCGGTGAATCGGCAGCCCGCAGCGCCCCGGCCCCGTCGCAGAAGGAGCGGCGCCAGCAGGCCGCACAGGCACGGGCGGCGCTCAAGCCGCTGAAGCAGCGCGCGGACCGCGCCGAGCAGGAATGCACCCGGGTGCAGGAGCGCCTGGAGGCCCTGGAGGCGGAGATGGCCGATCCTGCCCTTTACGAGGGAGAGGCGGCGGATCGCCTGGCGCAGCTGACCCGCGAGCAGGGGGAGCTGCGTGCCCGGCTGGAGTCGCTGGAGGGCGAGTGGATGGAGGCGCTGGAGGCCCTGGAGGCGGCGCAGGCCGAGCCGACGGAGTGAGAAGCGATTCAAAGACCAACCCTTGAGATCGGGTATTGCGAGGTCTATACAGGAGGGGAATGCACCGGAACGAGGAGTGACCCCATGAATGCACAGGAACTGAATCGTCGCTGTGTCGAGCTCTTTCACCACCCGGATGCAAAGCTGCATTGCTGGCACCCGCGCATGTTCTGGGAGACCCACATGCTGGAGAACCCGAAGCCGGAAGACCTGCAGGAGCCGAAGGTGGATCTGCGCGAACTGGAGGTGATGCTGGCCGAGGCCGCGCACGAGCCCTCGCAGTGCGCCGAGGAACTGGAGCAGGAGGAGCCGGGCCGGGCCACGCTGATCCGTCACATGATGGAGCGCGGCGAGATGCCGCTGCTGCACCGGCCCCACTGATCAGCGTTTTCTGAATGGCTTGGGCCCCCAACGGGGCCCGGGACTCCGGATGCGGCGTCCCGCTTGCCGACCCCGGTGGTCCCGACTGCCGGGGTCTTTTCGTTCGGGGTATCCGTCCGGACCTTCCGGGGCTACTACTGGCGGATGAAATCCGAGAAATACAGTGCGGCGATCCGCGGGGAGCCGGTGATCTCTTCGAGCAATTCGTTCAGCTCGTCCGTGGCCTGGTTGCGCAGATCCTCCCGGGCGCCGCTGCCGGTCAGGCTGTCGGGGCTGCGGCCGCCGAGGATGTGGATCAGGCGGTCGCGTACGGCGGGGATGTGTTCGCGGATGGCCCGGGCATCTTCCAGATTGTGGCCCTCCAGCTGGATGGAGGCCTGCAGGTAGCGTCCGCGATCGGCGGCCTCCATGTTCACGACCACGGGTTCCAGGGTCACGTAGTGGCTGTCCAGATCGTCCACGGCAAGAGCCAGGGGGGCAAGCAACAGCAGGAGAAGCCCCGACAGGGTCGGGGGCAGGAAACGAAGGGGGCTCGAGGTCATGGTGCGTGCTCCGGGGCGGTTTGCGTGCTGGAGGCGATCCAGTCGCCGCGTCGATGCGGCTCCTGACCGAAGTATGCCACCAGGTGATCATAGATGGCGGGCAGCCGCTCGCGCAGCCGCGCGGGCTCGAAGAAGAAGGACTCCACCGCGACCGCCAGGAATTCCTCCGGGGCCGTGGCCGCGTACGGGTCCAGCGGCAGAGCCGACTCGTCGACCGTGCCGGCCTCCACCGCCTCGACAGTCTCCACGAAGCGGTCGAAGGCGCGGGAGAAATCCTCGGTCCAGGCGCGTGTGGACTGTCCGCGGGGGAGCGGGGGGAAGCCGTTGACCTCGCCGTTGCCGGCGTCCAGCACATGGGTCATCTCGTGGACGACCACGGCGCCGTCGCGTTCGACATCATTCCACGACAGGATCACCGGCCCGCGCTCCCAGGCCTCGCCGGACTGGGGCATCGCGCCCTGATGCACGATGCCCGCCTCGTCTACCCACTCGTGTTCCGGCACGAAGGTATCCGGATAGAGGATCAGCGTGCGCCAGTCCCGGTACGGCGCCAGGCCCAGCTCCAGGATCGGGAGTGCCGCGTAGGCCGCGATCACCTGGCACTGCCACGGCTCGGGTTCCGCGGCGATCCCGATGAATTCCTTCTGCGCGAGGATCTGCCCGATCAGTTCGCGCAGCCGGGAGCGTTCCTCCGGTGTGAGGCGGGCGATGAACGGCACCCGCTGGCGCAGGGCCTCCCACTCGTCGTTGTCGAGGTGGACCGCCTCTGGTTCCAGTCCGGCGAACGGTCCCAGCAGGCGGCGGAACAGGCCACGCAGCGGGAATTGCGGTGTCGAGTTCATCGCCCGATCGTCGCATGTTTGGCCGTGTCGCGTCCGCCTGCGGCAAAGGCTTGCCGGTGGCGGTTAAGGATTGCCGCTGAGCGGCCGTTAACCCTCTCGGGAATCCGTCCCGTTGAGGAACATCCATGCATATTGCCGATTATTCCATGCAGTTCTCGAGCCAGCGCCTGGCGCTGGAGGCTACCCGGCGCGAGATGCGCCTGACGGTGCGCGAAGGGGGCGGGGCCGCGCCCCCGGCGGAGCCCCGCCAGGGCGCCGGGCTGCCTGGACTTGTGAGCCCGGGCCGGGGCGAACGGCCGGACCCGGCCTCCGTTGCGGCCCTGCGCGCGCCCTTCGTGGGCGTGGCCCCGGCGGACAGTGAGCTGACGTCTGTGGACCAGCTGCGCACCGAACTGCTCCGGCTGATCCTGGAACGTTTTACCGGGCGCGAGATCCGCGTCGTGGCCCCGGCGGACCTCCGGCCCGACGCGAACGCGGATGCGAACCCGCCGGCATTCCTCGAACCGCCCGCAGCCCGGCCCCCGGGCGCCCCGCGTGCGCCGGGCGGCCTTGCCGTGGCCTGGTCGGTGGAGCAGACCCGGGTGGAGATCGAGCGCACGGCCTTCCAGGCCCAGGGGCGGGTGCAGACGGCCGACGGCAAGACCATCGAGATCGACATTGCCCTGACCATGAGTCGCGAGTTCGTCGAGCACACCCGTATTCAGGGCGGTGTCGATGGCGAACTGCATGACCCGCTGGTGATCAATTTCGATGCCCCGGCGGCGGCATTGACCGAGACCCGTTTCGAATTCGACCTGGACGCCGATGGCTCACCGCAGCAGGTGGCCTTCCTGCAGCCCGGAAGCGGTTTTCTGGCCCTCGACCGATCGGGCAGCGGGCAGGTCGATGATGGCTCCGAGCTGTTCGGGCCGCTGACCGGGGACGGCTTCGCCGAACTGCGCCGCTTCGATCACGACGGCAATGGCTGGATCGATGCGGCGGACCCGGTCTATGACCGCCTGCGCGTCTGGACCCGCGACGCCCAGGGCCGCGATCAGTTGCTGGCCCTGGGCGAGGTGGGGGTGGGGGCGATCTACCTCGGACATGTCAGTACCCCCTTTGACCTGCGCCATGGCGGTGACAACAGCCTGCTGGGCCAGGTGCAGTCGACCGGCGTCTGGGTGGCCGAGGATGGCCGCAGCGGCAGCGTGCAGCAGATCGATCTGACGGCCTGACGGAACGCGGAGGCTCGTTCCTGCGTCGAGGGTTGCATAACGGCTACTCTGTGCTTTCGTCCACTCCCCGCGAGCGACCCGGCGCATGCGATTCGAGACCCTCTTGTGTTGGCGGCGGTCGGACCGACCGCCCCTGAAGCGCCCGCTGCCCGCCACCTGCATGTCGCGGGGGGGCGGCCGCCTGTCCCTGCTCATGATCCTGGCCGTGGGACTGGCCGGCTGTGGGGGCGAGTCTTCCGAAGCGGCTGACGAGCCCGCTGGCGAGGCGGCGACCCCGATCGCGGCGGTGGAGATGCAGCCGCGGGACCTCTCGCGTGAACTGCGACTTTCCGCGCGGGTCGAGCCGCGGGCGCGGGTGCGCCTGGCGGCTCGTACGGATGGCGTGGTCAAGGCGGTCCATGTCGAGGAAGGCGACCGCGTCGGGCAGGGCGATATCCTGGTCGAGCTGGACGTGGCCGAGGAGCGCGCGGAGCTGGCGCGTGCCGTGGCGCACGCCGAGGAGGCGCGGCTGGAGTACGCCCGCAGCGCCGAGTTGCGGGACGAGGGGATTGCCAGCCTCGCCAGCTACGAACGGGCCCGCGCCGCGCTGCGTTCGGCCGAGAGCGAGCAGGCCTTGTGGCAGGCGCGGGTCGACTACGGGACGCTCGCTGCCGGCCGCGACGGCGTGATCACCGAGCGGATGGTGGAGCCTGGAGAGGCCGTCGCGGCGCGCGATGCGCTGCTGGAGCTGGTCGATATTACTACGCTGGTGCTGCGACCCGGGGTGTCCGAGCTGGACGTGCGCGACCTGGTCGTGGGCCAGGACGTGCCCATTCGGCTGGATGCCTTTCCTGATACTGACTACGTCGCCGAGATTCGTCGCATCTTCCCGGCGGCCTCGCCGGATTCCCAGCAGGTGACGGTGGAGATCGCGCTGCCGGCCGAGGCCGCCGACAACGGCGTGCGTCCGGGTAACCTCGCACGCATCCGCATGACCGTTGATGAGCGCCCGAACGCCCTGGCGGTGCCGGCCGCGGCGATCGGCGAGGACGATGACGCGCGCTATGTGTACGTGGTGGTGGATGAACAGCTGGAACGGCGCACGGTCGAGACCGGTGTGACCCGGGGCCCCTGGACCGAGATTACCGAGGGTCTGGAAGAAGGCGAGATCGTGCTGGCGACCAATCCGATCGACATGCGCGAGGGTCAGCGGGTGCGCATTGTCGGCTGGCGGGGCTAGGGCATGGCCGATGCGGGGGACTCCCAGCGCCCACACGGGCGGGTGACCAGCTTCTCCATCCGCCGGCCGGTCGCGATCATGGCGCTGGCCTCGGTGGTGATCGTGCTGGGCATGTTCTTTGTCGACCGCCTGCCGGTGGACCTGCTGCCGCATGTCGAGTACCCGCACATCCGGGTCACGGTGAACCACCCGGGCACCGCGCCGGAGGTCATGGAGGAGCAGGTCACACGAGTGCTGGAGCGCAATCTTGCGGCGACCGAGAACCTGACGCGCATCTACAGCCGTGCCTCCGAGGGGCGCACCAACGTCAACCTGCTGTTCGAGTACGGGACCAATCTCGATCTGGCGTTGCAGGATGCGGCGCGTCACCTGGAGCTGGCGCGCACCCAGTTGCCGGATGATTTCGAATCCCTGCGCCTGTACAAGTTCGACCCGTCGCAGGACCCGATCTGGGAGGCGGGCTTCTCCTCCACCGTGCGTTCCGAGACCGCAGTTCGCGACTGGGTGGAGCACGAGCTGGCCCCGCAGTTGATCGCCATCCACGGGATCTCCTCGGTGGAGGCCTCCGGCGGCCAGCAGCGCGAGCTGGAGGTGATCCTCGACCAGGAACGGGTGCGCGGCTACGGCCTGTCGCTGGCCGCGATCAGCGAGAAGCTGGCGGACGAGAACCGTGAGGTGGCCGGTGGCTGGGTGACCTCCGACACCTTTGATGTGATGGCCAAGACCGAGGGCCTGTTCACTTCCGAGGCGGATGTGCGCAACGTGCTGATCCCGCCGCCGGGGCCGCAGTCGGCGCATGTGCGCCTGGGCGAGCTGGCCGAGGTGCGCGACGGCCACCGCGAGCAGCGCCTGTTCATCCGCCTGGATGGCACCCCGGCCGCGCGCGTGTCGGTGTTCAAGCTGCCGGAGGCCAATACCGTCGAATCGGTGGATGCCGTGCGCGGGACGCTCCAGCAGCTGGAGCGTTCCGGGTTTATCCCCGAGGACATCCAGTGGGAGGTGGTCAGCGACTCGGCCCCGTTTATCCGTGGCGCGGTGTCCTCCGTGGGCACCGCTGCAGTCCTCGGTGGCGTGCTGGCGATGCTGGCGGTGTTCCTGTTCCTCGGCAGTCTGCGCAAAAGCTTCATCATCGGGCTGTCGATCCCGATCGCGCTGATGGCGACCTTCGCGATGATGGGGCTGGGCGGATTGACCCTGAACATCATCAGCCTGGGCGGGCTCGCGCTGGGCGTGGGGCTGCTGCTCGACAACGCGATCGTGATGCTGGAGAACATCTACCGCCATCGTGACAAGCTCGGGAAATCGCCGGAGGAGGCTGCCCATGACGGGGCGGGCGAGGTCGTGTCGGCGGTCACCGCCGGCACGCTGACCAACCTGGCCGCGGTGCTCCCGTTCCTGCTGATTACGGGTATCGGCGCGCTGATTTTCCGCGAGCTGATCCTGACGCTGTCGTTCGCGATCATCGCCACACTGGCCGCGGCGATTACGCTGGTGCCGATGCTGGCGGCCCTGCTCGCGCGCATCCGCTGGGAGAGCGGGCTGGACCGGACCTGGCTGCTGCGCGGCTTCGACCGCGGGGTGCAGGGTCTGCGCCGACGCTACCGGCGCCTGCTGCCGAAGGTGCTGCGGGCGCGCTGGGTGGTGCTGGGCGCCGCCGGGGTCCTGCTGGCCGGCGCGGTGCAGGTCGGCGGGGAGCTGGGCACCGAGTTTCTGCCGCAGGTGGACGATGGTCAGGTCAGCGTGCGCATGGTCCTGCCGCCGGGTACACCGCCGCACGAGACCGATGCCGCCGCCCGCGACATCGAGGCCGCACTCGAGGAGCTGCCGCATGTCGAGAGCGTGTTCGCCATGGTCGGCGGGCATCTGGGGGGTGGCGTGGTCAACGAGCGCCCGGGGACGTCCAATCTCACGGTGCAGCTCACCCCGGCCGGACAGCGTGAAATGACCGCCGGGCAATGGGTGGCCGAGGCACAGGCGGCGATGGACGAACTGGACCTGCCCGGGGCGCGGATTACCGTGCGCCCGCCGCGTATCGACGGGTTGCAGTTCAGCGTGACTGGCGACGACCTGTCGATCGGCGTGGTGGGGGCGGATCTGACCGAGATGCGCACCATCGCCCGCGAGATCGCGGGGCGCCTGGAGGGCATCCGGGGCCTTGAGGGCGTCGAGGTCGGGCGCGAGGACCAGAGCCCGATTCTGCGCGTACACGTGGATCGCGAGCGCGCGGCCGCGCTGGGCCTGCAGGTGGGCACGGTCGGTCAGGCGATCCGCGATGCGGTGGAGGGTGCGGTACCGACCCAGTATGTACGCGATGACCGCGAATACGACTTGCGCGTCCGCCTGCCGCGCGAGGATGTACAGGACACGGCCACACTGGGACGGATGATCCTGTTCCGTGATAACGGCGATCCCGTACGGCTGGCCGACGTGGCCGAGTTCGAGATCGGCGAGGGGCCCGCCCATATCGAGCGCGAGAACCAGAGCCGGGTGGTGCGGGTGAACGGCGATATCAATACCGAGGTCAGCGACGTCGGTTCGGTGATGGCCGAGGTCGAACAGCGTCTGGCCGAGGTGGAGGTACCCGAGCACTACAGTCTGCTGATCGGGGGCGAGTGGGAGACCATCCAGGAGACCCAGCGCGAGATGGCCACCGTCGTGGCGCTGGCGATCTTCCTGGTGCTGGTGGTGCTGGCGGTGCAGTACGAGCGTCTGGCCAACCCGCTGGTGATCGTGGCGGCGGCCCCGCTGTCGCTGATTGGCGTGGTCGCGATCCTGTGGGCCACGAATACGCCGGTCTCCGCGCCGGTGATGATCGGGGCGATCCTGCTGATCGGGGTGGTGGTCAACAACGCGATCCTGCTCGTCGAGTACATCGAACAGGGCCGGCGGCTGCGTGACTTGAGTCCGGCACGGGCGGTAGTGGAAGCCGGCGCGCTGCGCCTGCGTCCGATCCTGATGACCACCCTGACCACGGTGCTCGGCATGCTGCCGCTGGCGATCGGCCTGGGCGAGGGTGCGGAGATCATGCGCCCGCTGGCGCTGACCGTGGTCGGCGGCCTGATCGCCGGGATGATCCTGACGCTGCTGGTGGTGCCCTGCCTGTACCTGGTGGTGAACCGCGCCGCGGAGCGCGTAAAGGGAACGCTGACAACCCGGTCACGTGAGCCCTCGGATATGGGGGCGATCAGTTAGGATGCCCGGCATCCGGAACATCACGAACGACGAGGAGAACGGGATGAGACGCGTAATCGGAAGTGGCGCAGTGCTGTTGGCGATGCTGGCGGGAGGGGTACCCGCGCAGGCCGACGAACTGCATACGGTCGAGCAGCTGAGTCAGGCGCCGGCGGAGCTCGAGGGCGAAGAAGTGCGCCTGGAGGGCATCGTCGGGCGGGTGAACGAGGACATCATGGGCCGCAACTTCATCCACTTCGTGGACGGCACGGGAAGCGAGGGTGATTACATCACCATCACCTCCACCGAGCTGCCCGAGGTGGGCGACCGCGTTTCGGTCACCGGAACGCTGATCCTGGATCGTGACTTCGGGGCCGGCTACACCTATCCCGTGATCATCGAAGGCGCCTCGTTTTCCGAGGAATAGCCGCATGCCGTGATGGTGCATGTTGGAGGACTCCGACATGCACCCTGGCCGCACAAGGGAGTGCGGCTTTCAGACGTCCCATGGAGGGGAGGCGATGTCCATCAAGAACCTGCTGTTACGTTTCATACTGCTCTATTTCTCGCTGACGATCGTCGCGATGTTCGCAATCGCCCATTTCCATCTCGAGCAGTTCGGTACAACGATCGGAATGGGGATTCTGGGCCTGGCGGTGGCGTGGCCCTGCGAGGCCTTTGGACGCAGGAACGGCCGCTATCTGTCGCGCGCCGAGAAGTGGCGGGTGATTGCCGTCATGGTCGCTGTGCTCCTCGGTACGCAGCTTTCCCTGGCCTTCCTGGTGCTGTGGGCCGACGGCACAGTACTGGACAGTTTCATGCTCGCGGTCCTGGGCGTTGTCGCGTTGTTATATGCCGGCTTTGTGGTAGCGATGGTCAATCTCACCGGACGCCACCTGCGCAAGCGCGGTTTGGTCGGGGGAGAAACCGCGGGATAGCCCTACGGCCGGTCAGTCGCCCAGGTGGCGCTTGAGCCACTCGAGGCGCTCCTCTGGCCAGTCCGCGGCCGTGACCGCATGCCAGGCGTCGATGTAGTGCTCGGTGGCGTAGACATGGCCGTAGCCGCGCGGGGCAGCATCGCCGATGGTAACGTCTACCGCCAGTTGCAGCATGGTGACCACCGGGTACCACGTCAGGTCCGCTGACACGTCCGGGCCGCGCGGGTGCTGCATCCACTCGGGCTTGCGGTACAGCGCCTGGGGCTCGAAGAAGGTGACCGGGTCACTGGCGTACTGCAGGTAGACGATGCGCATCGGGCCCCATTCGGCGCCGGGGATATCCAGGTGGTTCTCCTGGTTGGTGAAGCGCACCACCGAGCTGTCGCGAAAGCGCGGCAGCCAGGCCGGGGAGTCCGGCTGGCGCTGGCGCGTGATGTCGCGCCAGGTCTCGCTACGAAACGGCGGGCCGGCCCACAGCGCGCCGGAGAACGGATCGCCGATCACGTCGTACAGATCCGCGGCGCGCTCGGAGTTCAGCGCGCCCAGACTCAGGCCGTAGAGGTACAGCTCCGGGCGGGCGTCCGCCGGCAGCTGCTTCCAGTAGCCGTAGATCTCCGCGAACACCGCCTGGGCCGTCTCGTGGCCGTACTGCGACTCGGCCATCAGCGACAGCCAGCTGGGCAGGTAGGAGTACTGCACGGCCACGGTTGCAACATCGCCGCCGTGCAAATACTCGACCGGCTGGATCGCGCGGTTGTCCACCCAGCCGCGCCCGGTGGGGGTGGCCAGCACCAGCACCGAACGGTCGAAGGCATTGACCCGCAGCATCTCCTGCAGGGCCAGCCGCGCGCGTTCCTCGATGGTCTCGGCGGCATTCAGGCCTACGTAGACGCGGATCGGGTCCAGGGCCTCGCCCGCGGCGAAATCGCGGATTGTGCTGGCATCCGGTGCCTGTCCGACGAAGCGCTGTCCCTGGCGCCCGAGCCCTTGCTCCCAGCTGACCAGCGAGGCCGGGCTGCCCGTACGGAACGTCGCCGTCGGTTGTTCGACCCCCGGGTATTCGCGCACGTCGAACTGCTGGAAGCTGCGGTCCGCGGTGCGCAGGCCGTATTCCAGAATCACCCCGTCAATGACCGCCCAGAACACCCCGGCGGCGACCAGCACACCGATCACGTTCGACAGCCGGCGCGGGATGAAACGGCGCAGATGGCGGGCGAGAAAGCGCACCAGCAGCTGAAACAGCCGTCCGACCGCCAGGGTGGCGGCAAACACCGCCGCCGCGATCAGCCCGAGTCGGATCGGGAAGCCGCCGTCTACCGGCTCCTGCTCCATCAGGGCGCGGATGCTGTTCTGCCACTCGGTGGCCTGCCACAGGAAGATCAGCACGATCAGCACGGCGCCGCCCCCAGCGATGACCACCAGGGTGTTGTGCGTGCGCTCGCCGAATTCCGGCAGCTCCAGATAGGACCACAGCCAGTGGAAGAACACGCCCAGCCCGTAGCCGGCCGCCAGCGACAGTCCGGACAGGATGCCCTGTACGTCGTCGGTACGCGGGATCAGGCTGGGGGTCAGCGACGCGGCAAAGAACAGCGTGGCCAGGATCAGCCCCGGGATCGACAGGGTCCCGAGGATACGGGTGGCCCAGCCGGGCCAGATGAAGCGCCGCAGGCGGGTTTGCAGGCGGGCGACGATGGACATCGCGTGAGCACTTCCTTGATGAACAGAAGGGCTTATCCTGTTCGCCCGCTCGGGCGGGTTCAAGTCTCCACCGTGAGCGCCGGCCTGCTTTGGAACCTACTGGGCGTTGTCGCCCGGGCTGCCAGCGTCGGCGTGGCGAAAGCGGAAGCAGCCCTCGACCATGCGCAGGGCCACGCCGAACAGCGCGACCTGCAGCAGGAGCCCGCCGGTGGCGGCGCCCAGTGCGAGGCCGGTGGCCAGCCCCAGGGCCATCAGCAGCATCAGCAGGGTGGCGGCGAGGCGGCTGCGCAGCCAGCCGCCGACCAGCGCCAGCAATGCCACGAGTGTGCCTTCGAGCATCGTGGGCATGTGCTGCACCAGCACGCCCAGCATCACCACGATGACCCCGGCGAAGACCAGGACCCAGCCGGCCACCCGCGCCAGGCGGCGGGCCTGCTCGGTGTCATGGATGGATTGCAGCAGCAGGAGCAGGTCGGCGCCGGCCCCGGCCCAGTGGCGCGATCGCGATTCGTTCATGTGACCACGGTACTACAGCGCCATGACGCCCGGGTGACAGGATTGGCGCGCGGTTATCGCCGGGTCAGTATCGACTCGAGATCGAAGGCCTCGGTCGCGGTTGCCCCGGACTCGGCCTGTTGCACCGAGCCATGGTCCGACCAGTGCAGCAGGCTGAGGTGGCCCGAGCGATCTTCCACCAGGGCCGTGCAGTGCTCGACCCAGTCACCGTCGTTGCAGTAGAGGATGTCGCCGAACGCCTGGACGTTCGGCTTGTGGATATGGCCGCAGATGCAGCCATCGAAGCCGCCCTTGCGCGCGGCGGTGACGGCGGCATGCTCGAAACGCTGGATGTATTCCCGCGCCGCCCCGCTCACGCGGGTCTTGAGCCAGGCCGACAGGGACCAGTACGGATGCCCGAGGCGGCGTCGGATGGTGTTCAGGTAGCGGCTGCCGCGCAGCAGCAGGTTGTAGCCAAGATCGCCCAGGGCGTGCACCAGGCGGCTGTGGCGTACGAGCCCGTCGAACTCGTCGCCATGCGTTACGCGGAAGCGCCGGCCATCGGCGGTCCAGTGCACCAGTTCGCGTTCGATGCGCACGCCGCGGATCTCCGAACCGACAAAGCCGCGCACCAGTTCGTCGTGGTTGCCGGGGATGTAGATGACCTCGACTCCGTGCAGGGCGAGCGACAGGACCTGCTCGACCACCGCCGCCTGGGTCGCGTCCCAGAAGATGCGCCGGCGCATGGCCCAGATGTCGAATACATCGCCGACCAGTACCAGGCGATCGCAATTGACTTGGCGCAGCAGGTCCAGCAGGTAGTCCGCGCGGCACTCCCGGGTGCCCAGGTGCAGGTCGGACAGGAACAGGCTGCGGCAATCCAGGGTGGCCATCGCGGGCTCCCGCTCGGGGTTTTGCCGAGCATCGCGCATCCGGATGACGTCGCCATGGCGCTGCAGTGACGATTGCGTGATCCGCGGGTGTTAGCCTAGGGCCAGAGGACCAGCAGCCAGATCAGGGTGGCGTTGGCAAAGCCCAGCAGCACGGCGGCCGATCCCATGTCCTTGGCGCGGGCGGCCAGCCTGTGGCGTTCCGGACCGAAGCGGTCCACGGTGGCCTCGATGCCCGAGTTCAGTACCTCGATGATCAGGATCAGGATCAGACTGCCGAGCAGCAGTGCGCGTTCCACTCCGGTATTGCCAACCACCAGCGAGAGTGGCGCCAGGATGACCACCAGGATCAGTTCCTGACGAAAGGCCTCCTCGTGGCGAAAGGTGGCGCGCAGGCCTTTCCAGGAGTACCCAAAGGCCCGCAGGATGCGGGTGATGCCGGTAGCGCCGCCGTTGGCCATGGTCGCTTGGTCCGCTGGAGTGGGAAGGGCCGTCAGCGAGGACGGTCGGCCGCGGTATGCGGGGTGCCGAGCGCGTCGGCCGGGCTCAGCAGATCCTGATACACGGTCAGCAATTGTTCGGCCATACGCCGCTCGCTCCATTCCCGCGCCCATGCGGCGTGGGCTGCGCGCATGGCGCGCTGGCGTTCGGGATCATCGAGGACGCGGGCGACCCGCTCGGCAAACACCGCGGGCTCCTCGGGAGCGACTTCGGCACCGGATGCGTCGGTGAGGATGTCGCGCGTGCCCAGGCGCGCCGTGGAGACCACGGGCAGCCCGCAGGCCATGGCCTCCAGCAGGACCAGACCCTGCGTCTCGGTTGCGGAGGCAAACACGAATGCATGCCCGGCGCGGTAGCAGTCGACGAGCGATGTCTCGCGGTCCAGATACCCGCACCAGTGCAGGTTGTCCTCCAGGCCCATCTGCGCGGCCTGGCGCTGCAGGGCAGCCCGGGCCGGTCCCTCGCCCGCGATCAGCAGCAGGACGCCGGGGCGACGCTCGCGCAGGTGCTGGAGCATCTGCAGCAGAAAGCCGATGTTTTTTTCGAAGGCGATGCGCGACACATGCACCAGCATCTCGCGGCCGGGTGCGATGCCCCGCTCCGCCCGGAACAGGTGGCCGTCGCCTCCGGTCCAGGCCTGTGGGTCGATCCCGGTGGGCAGGCGCACGATGGGCGTCTTGATCCCGTACTCCAGCAGGGCCTGGTGCAACGCGGTCGACGGGGCGATCACCCGGTCGACCGCGTTGCACTGCGCGCGCGAGATGCGCCGCGCCAGCCCCCGCAGCCATTTGGCGGGCAGCCACGGCAGGTAATGCTGCAGATACTCTTCGAAGAAGGTGTGGTAGGTCTCGATGACCGGGACCTGCCAGTCGCGTGCCAGCTTGAGCCCGGCGTAGTGCGCCACGAAAGGGGTGTGGACATGGACCACGTCGGCCCGCTCGATCCCGGCTTCCCGCAGGGAGCGGCGGATGAGGCGAGGCTTCAGGATGCGATCCTCCGGATCCACTACCAGGTAGCGCGACGGGATGCGGATCAGGTCCGGGTCCTGCGGGTCGGGGCCGGGGTGCGCGCCCAGTCCGGGATAGGCCGGCACCACCAGCGTGACGCGATGGCCCAGTTGTCGGAGCTGTGCGCGGAAACTGGCCAGCGAAGTGGAGACCCCGTTGATCCGGGGGAAGTACACGTCGCTCAGCATCAGAATGTGCACGGCTGCACCTTGGGACGAGACTCAAGTTCCGGAGTGTGGACCGGGGGTGTGACGAGGTGATGACGACATTGCGACGGAAAGGTTGCGCGCGCAGACCGCCGGTTCGGGTTTCGGGCAATGTCACGTACCCCCGCCCGATGCGCCTTATTCGGTCGTAGAGGGCTCGGACGATCGCCCCTGTTGCAGCTCGCGCAGGCGTTCGGTGATGCCGGGGTGGTCGAATTCACGCGCGCCGATGGCGCGATAGGCGATGCGGCCCTCGGGGTCGATCACGAAGGTGGTGGGGATGCCGCGCACCGGCCAGGTATCGATCGCGCTGGCCGCGCGGTCCAGCAGCAGGGGAAAATCCACCGGGTAGTCGGCGGTGAAGAAAAAGATGCGATCGGCGTCCTCGCCGACGTTTACCCCGAGTACCACCAGCCCGTCGGGGCCCAGTCCCTCCCATAGTCGCTGCAGGGAGGGCAGTTCGTCCCGGCACGGCGGGCACCAGGTCGCCCAGAAGTTCACGACCACGACGCGGCCGCGGTAGTCGCGCAGGTCGTGTGCATGACCGTCGAGGTCCTCCAGTGTCAGGGGAGGAGCGTCCGGGCGTGGCTCGATCGCGGTGAGGGACTCGGTCGCGGCCGGGGCGGTCATGGCGGCCAGAATCAACAGGATCAGGAGGGTCGCGAGCTTTGGCATGGCGATCATCCTCCCGCCTCGCCGGCGCAGCGCAGGTCGGGCAGCCGCGCCTCGTGGAGCTCCCCGGCCGCGCGCCAGCGCAGGGTCAGATCAAAGGGCGTGCCCGGCGGATGGTCGAACAGGATCATGCCCATCAGCCAGTCGCCGGGTTCGAAACGGTGTTCGCCGGGGAACAGGGCCCAGCGAAAGGCGATGCGGGCGGCTTCGGGGGCCTGCCGTCGGGCCCAGGTTGCCTCCCAGTCCCGGTTCGGGCGCGGGCGGATGAGCCCCTCCGGCCCCTGGCTGCTCCAGTCGTGGAGATTGACCTCGATGGGGGTGTGTGGGCGGTTGTTGCGCAGGATCGCCTGGAAGACGCAGTGCGCCGCAATGAGATCGGCATGTTCGGTCTCGAAGCCGCGTCCCAGGAAGAACGCGCGGGTCTGATCGGGCAGCAGCTGCGCAAGCTCCAGCGAGACGCCATCGCCCTGCCACGTCCAGGTGATCAGGCCGCTGGAGGCGTCCGTGCGAGCCTGCACGGTTTCCGTGGCGCTGGCCGGCGCCATGGGCGTGGCCAGCGCCAGAAGGGCCAGGACGCGGATCAAGGTCTCGCGGGCAACCGATCCATTGGGACCGGGCCGCCTACGGTCCGCCGAGGACATGATCGAGCAGCGCCTCGAAGGCCGGTTCGGCGTTCTTCGCCGCGCGCTCCAGGCTCGGATGCGGCTGCAGGGTGGTCATGAACTTCGGGTGCAGCATGGACAGTTTTGTGTTGCCGTTCTCTTCGTACAGACCGATATGGCCGCAGGGCATCATCGCGCCGACGTGCAGGCCGGCATCCAGGATGTCGGGCCCCAGCGGCAGGTAGCAGACCTTCAGGGCGGTGATGTCGCCACCGGCCAGGCCGAACTCGGCCAGGAAGATCCAGTCCTCCTCGTTCTCCGCATACTCGCGAATGGCCCGGGCCAGGTCCTCGCGGGACTGTTCGCAGTCGCGGATGATGAAGTGATTGTCGGGCTCGGACGCCGCCAACGGGGCGGCCAGGCCCAGCGCAAGGGCGGCGGTGATGGCCAGTGCCAGGGTCGTGATCGGGTGTTGTGCGCTCATGGCAATGCCTCCTTGGGTTGTTATCGGGTGGCCACGTACCAGTTGTTCTGCAGGTCGTGGGCCAGCTGGTGTACGCGGATGTCGCGGAAACCGGCGCGCTGCAGGTAGTCGCGGGCTAGCGGTTCGCCCCACATCGCACCGAGCCCGGGGCCGCCCCGGGCGAGCGATACCGGCATGCAGTGCATGCAGGAGACGGTGTAGAGAAAGGGTGCGAGCGGGTGATCGAGATCGCCCTGGATCTGTCCAGAGCCGCGGATGTCCTGCATCAGGTAGATCCCTTCGGGTACCAGCGCGCGATGGATGCCGCGCAGGACCCCCTGGGGATCGGCCTGGTCGTGGATGGCGTCGAAGGTGGTGATCAGTTCGAAGCTCCGGGCCTCGAGACGGTGCCCCATCTCGGCGGCGTCGGCCTCGATGAACACGACGTTGTCTAGCCCCTCCGCTTTTGCCTCGGCGCGGGCGCGCGCGATGGCCTGTGGCGAGAGATCCAGTCCGGTGAATTCGCTGCGAGGGTAGCGCCCCGCCAGGTGGTTGATGATGCGCCCGCTGCCGCAGCCGACATCCAGCACGCGGATGCCGCGCTCGAGATGGTCGGTCAGGCCCGGCACCAGCGGCAGGATGGCGCTCTCCAGCGAGGACAGGACGGACTGGCCGCTGTCCTCGGCCATGACTTCGTGGAAACGTGTGTAGCGTTCGTAGGGCACGCCGTCACCGGTCTGGAACGCGGTGGCAATCGCATCCTCCACGGCGCCCAGCACTGCGATGTACTGGGCGAACACCGCCAGGTTGTCGGCCGCGGCGGCGCGGGTGAGGCACGTGGCATGCGCCGGCGGCAGGGCAAACCGTGGCCCGGCGGGTTCCACCGTGACGATCCCCGCCGTGGCCATCGCGCCGAGCCATTCGCGGACATAGCGTTCGTTCAGGCCGCTCGCTGCGGCGATTGCCTCGGACGTTGACGGGGGTCGCCCGCGCAGGGCATCGAACAGTCCGGTCCGGTGCCCGAGCGAGAGCATCAGGCACAGCGCACCGTGATTGAGGACCTCGACCAGGTGGCCGGCAAAGGCCTCCACAGCCTGTGGTGACGCAGGGTATTCCGGGTCGGACGGCATGCGGGTGACCTCCGCGATGGCGCCGGGGGTTGGCTTTACCCGGAGCCTAGGCCGTGCGGTGATCCCCCGCGGTCACGGGCTTGCGGTGCGGGGGCGAATCTTGCGGTTGTGCGTCAGGGTGTTTCGGGGCCGTCCGCGCGGGTGATTGGCGGCTCCCCGTACTGATCACGGTAGGCGCCGGGTGCCATGCCGAAGGCCTGCCGGAAGTGGCGGGCCAGTTGTTGCGGGGTGTAGCCGGTGGCCGTCGCGATCTCGCCGATGCTCGCGTGCGACTCGGTCAGCAAGGCGCGCGCCCGCTCCAGACGCAGCTGGGTCAGGTAGCGGTGGGGCGGCTGGCCGTGGGTCTCGCGGAAGGCGCGGGCGAAGTGCCAGGGGGAGAGGTCGCACAGCGCGGCGAGTTCAGCGAGACGGATCGGCTGGTCGAGGTAAGTCTGCATGTAGTCGATGACCTGTGCCGAGCGGTGCGGTGCGAGGCCGCCCCGGCAGCGGTCGGCCGGGGCGGCCTGGCTGGTCAGGCGGGCCAGGCGCACCACCAGTGCGGCCATCATGCTGTCCACGAACACGTGTGCGGCGGGGTCCTCGCGACCCATTTCCTGCCACAGACACTCCAGGCCCTGGGCGATCAGCGGGTCGCTGTGGTGGCGGTTGTGAACGGGGCCGAAATCCAGCGGGTCGTCGGCGGGCCGGTCCAGGCAACGGCGGGCCAGGTCGGCGGGGATGGCGATAAACCGTACCCTCGCCGCGTCCGTGACCCGGCACCAGGGCGTGGCCCCCGGGGCCACGGCCACGAAATCGCGGGTGCGGGTGTGTCCCGAGAAGCGCCCGGCGCCGAGATCGCAGACGTAGCGGAATGGGGCCCCGGACGACTGGCTCAGGACCAGGTCATCGGAGGCCGGGGTGTGGAACAGGCCCGGTGGCTGACGGGTCTCCAGCATGGCGACCGCTGGCGAGGCAGCCGCGCGGGTCTCGCGCAGGTGCGGTCCCCCGTTCCCGCGGGCGTAGTGCTCCAGCATGTTCGGCCATGGTTGCGGCATTTTCTCACCCCGCATGTCCTGTATAGGCCATGCCGGTGCCGCCTGCCAGATTCAGCGGTAGACGCGAACCTCCTGGGCCCAGCCGTCCACGCCGCGATTGGCACAGAACGCCTGGACGTGGCCGTCGGCGTAGCGGATCTCGACGTTGAAACCAGCCCCGGGCGGGTGGTTCAGGGCCACCCGCCGGTGCTCGCCGGGCGCGATCTCGCCCTCGCGAATGCTGGATTCGGACAGGTCGTGCCCGAAATCGAAGTGCACCGCGCGGATGGTCGTGTCGCTGTCATTGTGCAGCGTGACCATCAACGCGCCCTCGGTCGGGGGGCGCTCCACGCCCCAGTGCATCAGCCCCGCACCCATCGCGAGTCCGAGCACGAACAGCCCGGTGGCAGGGGCGCGCAGGGCGTCTACCAGGATCTCGTCCCAGCTGCGGCGTTGTGTGTCCGGTTCCATGCGGCGCCCGATGTCTTGTGTATAAGAAAAACCTAATTTAATAGGACCGGCAGGGCAAGGTCATCCGCGCCTTGCGTGGGAGCCGTCTCCTGATCGGCGTTGCGCGGTTTTCGGGTGCCGGTCGACGGTGCATGTGACCCCGCAGGCGCATTCGGGTATGTTCGCCGGGTTTGATTGGAGCAGGACAGCACGCCCGTGGGAACCGACGAACGCAATCTGCAGGGACTGGTCGCGCAGCTGGCGGAGCGCCTGGCGGGCACCGGCCTGCACGGGCGCATTGGCCTGGAGAAGGAGACCCTGCGCGTCGGCCCGCAAGGGTCGCCAGCCCTGACCCCGCACCCGGCGGCGCTGGGTTCGGCGCTGACCCACCCGAATATCACGACCGACTACTCCGAGGCCCTGCTGGAGCTGGTGACCCCGCCGTTTGACGATGTGCGCGAGACGCTGGGCTTCCTGCATGACCTGCAGGCCTTCGCCGCGGCCAATGTCGGCGACGAGACCCTGTGGTCGACGTCCATGCCCTGCGTGACCGCCGATGACAACGCGATCCCGGTCGCGCAGTACGGCACGTCCAACGCCGGACGCATGAAGACCGTCTATCGCGTCGGGCTGGGGCACCGCTACGGACGCAAGATGCAGGTGATCGCCGGGGTGCACTTCAACTATTCCCCGCGCCCCGAGTTCTGGCCGGCGCTGGCGGAGGTGCTGGGCGAGCAGGATGACCGCGCGTTCCGCGACGAGCGCATGATGGGCATGATCCGCAACCTGCTGCGCTTCGGCTGGCTGGTGCCATATCTGTTCGGGGCCTCGCCGGCCGTGTGCAATTCCTTCCTCGAGGGCCACGGCGCGGTGCTGGAGGACTTTGACGACGACACCTCTTACCTCCCGCATGCCACCAGCCTGCGCATGGGTGACATCGGCTACACCAACCGCAAGGAGGCGGACACCGGCATCAAGGCGGACTACAACTCGCTGGGCGGCTACGTCGACTCGCTGCGCTGCGCGATCAATACGCTCAGCCCCGAGTGGGAGCGCATCGGCGTGAAGGTCGACGGCGAATACCGCCAGCTGAACGCCAACATCCTGCAGATCGAGAACGAGTACTACTCCACCGTGCGCCCGAAGCAGCCGCTGGAGCGCTTCGAGAAGCCCACCGATGCGCTGGAGGCACGCGGGATCGAGTACGTCGAGCTGCGCTCGGTGGACATCAACGCGCAGCACCCGCTGGGGGTGGACGAGACCCAGCTGCGCTTTCTCGAGGTGTTTGCCCTGACCTGCCTGCTGCAGCCCAGTCCTTTGCTGGCGGACGGCGAACTCGACGCGATCGACCGCAACCTGCTCGATGTGGCGCATTACGGCCGCCGCCCCGGCCTCGAGCTGCGCCGGCAGGACGAGCAGGTACTGCTGCAGGACTGGGCGCGCGAACTGCTGGCCCTGATGCGCCCGGTCGCCGCGATCCTCGACCAGGAACTGCCGGGCGACCCCTACCGTAGAGCGCTAAGCGAGCAGTGGGGCAAGGTCGAGCAGGCCGACCTCACGCCCTCGGCGCGCATGCTGGAGGACATGATGGCGCGCGAGGAGGGCTTCTACCGCTACGCCAGCCGCCTGTCCGCGCAGCACCGCGAGGCGTTTCGCTTCAACGGCCCGCTGCCGCGCGCCGAGACGCTGGAGGCCCTGGCGCGCCAGAGCCTGGCGGAGCAGGCCGCGATCGAGGCGGCCGATACCCTGGACTTCGATACCTTCCTTGCCCGCTACTTCGACGGCACGCTGCGCGCCTCCTGAGGGAGACGCTGATTTAATCGCACGTCCGCGTTGGTGCCCCCTGTTTTCCGAGACAAGGCGCGTCGTGCAGCGGGTAGTGGTTCTACCCGCAAGCGGCGCAACGCAGGATCGGGGAACAGGGGGCACCACCCCCACAAGCCATTGAAAGCAGGGGCTCGGCCGCTTTTGCGCGGGAACGGCGTTGCGGTTCCCTTGTGCAGAATGACTGCACGGCAGTCACCGCGCCTTGTTCGCACGCAAAAGCGACTCGAGCGCGGACGTGCGATTAAATCAGCGTCTCCCTGAGCGGCCTATCCCTCAGTCGGTTCGGTATTTTCGAACTATCGGGCGGAAATAACGCGATTTATTTTCGATTTTATCGACAGGATAATCGACCCTATCATCCGTAACCGTGGCGGCTGGACCGCTGCAGAGGGAACCCCATGAGTCTCCTGATCAACGGCGAACTGCGCGAAGGCTGGCTGGAAGAGGAGTCCGACGAGAACGGCGAGTTCGTGCGCCAGGACCAGCAGTACCGCAACTACGTGACCGCCGACGGCTCCGCGGGTCCCCTGGGCGAGGGCGGCTACCCGGCCGAGTCCGGGCGTTATCACCTGTACGTCTCCTATGCCTGCCCCTGGGCGCATCGCGCGCTGATCCTGCGCAAGCTCAAGGGCCTGGAGTCGCACATCGGGTTGTCGGTCGTGCACCACTACATGGGCGATGCCGGCTGGTCCTTCGATGACTGCGACGGCTGCACCGGTGACCGGGTGCACAGCTCACGCTACATGCACGAGCTCTACACCCGCACCGATCCGAAATACACGGGTATCGTAACCGTGCCGGTGCTGTTCGACACCCAGACCGACCGGATCGTGAACAACGAGTCGGAAGACCTGGTGCGCATGTTCAACAGCGCCTTCGACGGCATCACCGGCAATACGCTGGATTTCTACCCGGAGGACCTGCGCGAGGAGATCCACGCGGTCAACGAGCGCGTCTACGAGAATGTGAACAACGGGGTTTACCGCTCCGGGTTCGCGACCAGCCAGAAGGCCTACGATGCCGCCTGGGATCGTCTCTTCGAGACCCTCGACTGGCTGGAGGAGCGCCTGGCACGCCAGCCGTTTCTGGTGGGCGACCGGATCACCGAGGCCGACTGGCGGCTGTTTACCACGCTGGTGCGGTTCGACCCGGTCTACTACAGCCATTTCAAGTGCAATAGACAGCGCATCATCGACTTCCCGGCGCTGTCGGCCTACCTGCGCATGCTCTACCAGCGCCCCGGCGTGGCCGAGACCGTGCGCATGGATCACATCAAGGCGCACTACTACGGCAGTCATCCGATGCTGAACCCCAGCGGCATCGTGCCGAAGGGCCCGGTGATCGACTACACCCGGCCGCACGATCGTCCCCTGGGCGATCTGCCGGCCGCGCTGCGGAACGCCGGTGAAACGTGACGGTCGTTACACTAGGGAAACACTGATTTATCAGCGATTCCGTGCAGTCGCTGAAAAAGCCAGGACTGCTGTATTCAGCGCGTCTAACGGAACGTACAACCCTGGCCCGGTCAGGGGGCACCGCACTGTCCCCTGACCGGGCCGCATTCATGTAGGGGCATCGACAAGTGAAGGCGATTGGCGGGTTTCTGGGACTGGTCCTGGTGGTGGCGGTCGTCGCTGCTGCCTGGTACGCGTTTGGCCCGGAAGCGGGGGATGACGTGGCCAGCGACGCGCCTGCCGCCGAACGCGACGACCGCACGCCGGTGCGCGTTAGCGAGGTCGTCCCGCGCACCTTCGAGACCGTTGTCGAATCCCTGGGTACGGTGCAGGCCAACGAGTCCGTGGTGGTCACCGCCAGCGTCACCGAGCGCGTGGTCGAGGTCCTGTTCGACGACGGCGACACGGTGGAGGCCGGGGATGTCCTGGTCCGTCTTGATGCCGACGAGGAGCGCGCGGCCCTGCGCGAAATCCGTGTGCAAGTGGACGAGGCGCGGCGGGAGCTGGAGCGCGTGCGCGACCGCGTGGCCGATGGCGTGGTCACGCAGCAGCAGGTGGACCAGCAGCGTTCGCGGCTGAACGAGGCGGAAGCACGCCTGGCGGCCGCGGAGGCGCGTGTGGCCAACCGCGTCATCCGGGCCCCGTTCTCCGGCCGTCTGGGCCTGCGTCAGGTCAGCGCTGGCTCCCTGGTCAGTCCGGGGACTGCGATCGTTGAACTCGATGACGTCTCGGTGGTGAAGGTCGATTTCGCGGTACCCGAGCGGCACACCTCGGCGATCCACCTGGGCCTGGAAGTTCAGGGGCGCAGCGCGAATGGCGAGTTCGCGGGGCAGGTCGCGGCTGTCAGCAACCGTCTGGACGTGGCGACCCGCACCCTCACCGTGCGTGCCCTGATCGAGAATCCCGACCTGTTGCTGCGCCCCGGCATGCTGGTGAACATCCGCCTGCCGCTGGACCCGGTCGAGCGCCTGGCCGTCCCGGAGGGCGCGATCCGCCAGGTCGCCGACCAGCACTTCGTGTTCCGGCTGCGTGACGACGACACGGTCGAGCGGGTGCGCATCCGTATCGGGCGACGCGATCCGGGGCATGCCGAAGTGCTGGAGGGCCTGGAGCCGGGGGATACCGTCGTCTCCGAGGGCGTGTCGCGGGTGCGCGACGGCCGCGAGGTACGCGTGCTGCCGCCGCGTGCGCCGGATAATGGCGAGGCCGGGGACGGGGCATGATCATCTCCGATGTCGCCAATCGCCGGCCGGTGCTGGCGATTGTCTTCAATCTGCTGCTGATCACCTTCGGTCTGATCGCCTACGACAGCCTGCCACTGCGCGAATACCCGGACGTGGACCCGCCGGTGGTCACGGTGGACACCATCTACCCCGGGGCCAGCGGCGAGATCATCGAGCGCGAGGTCACACAGCGGATCGAGGACCGCATCGCCGGGATCGAGGGGATCCGGTTTATCCAGTCCTCCAGCGAGGACGGCCGCTCGCGTATCACCATCGAATTCAACCTAAGCCGCGACATCGACGCCGCCGCGAACGACGTGCGCGAGGCGGTTAGTCGCGTGCTGGGCGACCTGCCCGACGAGGTCGACCCGCCCGAGGTGACCAAGGCGGACGCCGATGCCAACCCGATCCTGTGGCTGAACCTCTCCAGCACCACCATGGATGCGCTGGAGCTGGCGGACTATGCCGAGCGCAACCTGATTGATCGCCTGTCGGTGGTGGACGGCGTCGGGCTAGTGCGCCGGGGCGGCGCGCGCAGCTACGCGATGCGCATCTGGGTCGACCGCGAGGCCCTGGCCGCGCGCGAGCTGACCGTCACCGACATCGCCGATGCCCTGCAGCAGGAGAACGTGGAGCTGCCGGCCGGGCGTCTCGATTCGCTGGAGCGCGAGTTCACCGTGCGCGTGGAGCGCCAGTACCGCACCCCCGAAGATTTCGCCGGCCTGGTGCTCAAGCGCGGGGAGGGTGGGCAGCTGGTGCGCCTGGGCGACGTGGCCGAGGTCAATATCGGGGCGGATACCGAGCGCAGCGAGTTCCGCGGCAACGGCGAGGACATGATCGGGCTCGGCATCATCCGCCAGTCCAACGCCAATGTGCTGGAGGTCGCCAATGGCGTGAAGGCCATGGCGGACCGCCTGCAGGACTCCCTGCCGGAGGGCACCTCGCTGGTCACCACCTACGACGAGTCGGTCTTCATCGAGGGGGCGATCCGCGAGGTCTACATCACCCTGGCGGTCGCGACTGCCGCGGTGGTGTTCGTGATCTACCTGTTTCTGGGCAGCTGGCGGGCGACCCTGATCCCGGCGGTGACCGTGCCGGTCGCGATTACCGCCGCGTTCATCGGTATCAGCCTGTTCGGGTTTTCGGTCAACCTGCTGACGCTGCTGGCGCTGGTGCTGGCGGTCGGACTGGTGGTGGACGACGCGATCGTAATGCTGGAGAACATCCACCGGCGCATCGAACGGGGCGAGCCGGGGCTGCTGGCGGCCTACCGCGGTGCGGGCCAGGTCGGGTTCGCGATCGTGGCGACCACCTCGGTACTGATCGCGGTGTTCGTGCCCCTGGCCTTCCTCGACGGCACGGTGGGCCAGCTGTTCACCGAGTTCGCGATCGCCATGGCCATCGCGGTCTTCTTCTCCAGCATTGTGGCGCTGACCCTGGCGCCGGTGCTCTCCGGGCGCCTGATGCACAAGGGCGATGACCAGACCGGTGCCGCCCACTACATCGGCCGCGGCTTCGCGGCGCTGGAGGCCGGTTACGGCCGCGTGCTGGCGAGCGGGCTCAAGGGGTCATGGCTGGTGGTGCCGCTACTGGCCGCGGTGCTGGCCGGGGCCTGGTATCTGTTCGACGAATTGCCCGAGGAGTTCGCGCCGCAGGAGGATCGCGGGTCCTTCTTCGTCCTGGTCGACGGACCCGAGGGGGCGAACTTCGAGTACATGAGCCGCCAGATGGCCGAGGTCGAGGCCCGTATCCAGCCGCTGATCGAGGACGGTCCGATCCGCCGCGCCCTGGTGCGTACGCCACGCGGCTTCGGCGGCTCCGAGCTGATGAATAACGGGTTTGTGATCGCGATCCTGGAGCACTGGGACGAGCGTGACGTGTCCGGTCAGGAGGTGATCGACGAGATCCGCGGCATCATCAACGAGATGCCCGGGGTAGAGGCGCGCGTGGTCATGCGCCAGGGCCTTTCGCGCGGTCGCGTCGGACCGCCGGTGCAGTTCGTGATCTCCGGGCCGGACTACGACCAGCTCGAGGAGTGGGGCGAAATCATGCGCGAGGCCGCCGAAGGCATCGAGGGCCTGACCCGGGTGGATCTCGATTACGAGCCTACCCAGCCACAGCTCAACGTGCGTCTGGATCGCGACCGGGCGGGCGACCTGGGTGTGTCCATGCGCGATGTCGGCCGTACGCTGGACATCGTGCTCGGCGGGCGCGACGTGACCACCTTCGTCGATCGCGGCGAGGAGTACGACGTGATCATCGAGGGCCTGGCCGATCAGCGCCGCACGCCGGGCGATATTGACAACCTCTACGTGCGCTCCAGTTCCGGTGCCATGGTGCCGCTGTCCAGCCTGGTCACCTACGAGGAACAGGCCGGTCCGTCCTCGCTGGAACGCTACAACCGCTCGCGGGCGGTCACCCTGACCGCCGGGCTGCGCGACGGCATGACCCTCGGCGAGGCGCTAGACGCGCTGGACGCGAAGGCTGCCGAGCTCCTGCCGGCCGAGGCGGGCATCGACTACAAGGGCGAATCGCTGGATCTGCGCACCGGCTCGGAGGCGATCCTGTTTGTCTTCGCGCTGGCCCTGCTGGTGGTCTTCCTGGTGCTGGCGGCGCAGTTCGAGAGTTTCGTGCACCCGTTCGTGATCATGCTGACCGTGCCGCTGGCGGTGGTAGGTGCTCTGATCGGCCTGACCGTTACCGGCCAGACGCTGAATATCTACAGTCAGATCGGCATGGTCATGCTGATCGGCCTGGCGGCGAAGAACGGCATCCTGATCGTCGAATTCGCCAACCAGTTGCGCGACCGCGGGCGTGATTTCGACGCCGCGATCATCGAGGCCGCGCGCATGCGGCTGCGGCCGGTGCTGATGACGGCGCTGACCACGGTTGCGGGCTCCATTCCGCTGATCCTGGCCTCCGGGCCGGGCGAGGAGACGCGCTTCGTGATCGGGGTGGCGGTGTTCTCCGGTGTGCTGTTCGCGACGCTGTTTACGCTGTTCGTGATCCCGGCGGCCTACAGCCTGGTCGCACGCGGCACCACCTCGCCGCTGGCGACCACGCGCCGCCTGCACGAGCTGGACGACGAGATCGACGATGTCGACGGCGAGCGCCGCGGGGCCCGCGCCTCCACCGCGCCGCGCGCCGAACCCTGATCACTCGGTGCCTGCTGCCTGCCCTGTTGAGGCTGGTCCTGGTTCGTCATCCGGTGTTTACGGTGCCTTCGGTCCGCCGCCTGCCGTGCGCTGACTCGCCAGCGCGCCGCGAGGTCCTTTCTTGCTTGCCCAAGAAAGTACCCAAAGAAGGGCACCCGGATTTCGCCCGGGAACCTTGCTCCAGGGCTCTCGGGCCGGCGGCGCTGAACTCGCTACGCTGCGCTTCGCTCAGACATCCAGCGCCCCGAATTTATAGAAAACGGGCCGGCCCGAGAGCCCTTCCGCAAGGGGCTCTATACGGGAGGGAAAGGTCAAAACAGAAGGCATCCCAACGCCACGACACAACAACGGCCCTGCCGCCTGAACCCCCCCGGCGCCCGCACCGCGGGCGCGGCACGCTATGGCCGAAGGCCGAGCGTGCCCAAGATGTGCGAAGACCTAGCCTTCATCCACTGGCAAGACCGTCGGGACAGCCGTTGTCTTGACCTTGAGCCCCCCGTTGTCGTCGCGCCGAGCGGAGAGGGTTTTCGCGGGACGATTCAAAATAGAAACGGGGGCGCTGGATGTCTGAGCGGGGCCGAAGGCGCAGCGAGTTCAGCGCCGCCCGCGAAAAGCCTCGGAGCGAGGGAAACCCCGGCCCGCACAGCGGGCCGGGGTCGCGGCAGTCGGGCGTGTTTCTTGGGTACTTCTTTGCACGAGCAAAGAAGTACCTCGCGGCGCGCTGGCGAGTCAGCGCCTGGCATGCGGCGGACCGGAGCCACCGCAAACACCGATGCCGAACCAGGACCAGCCACCGCAAGGCATGCGGCGGACCGGAGGCACGTAAACACCGGGAGACGAACCAGGACCCGCCAATCAGCGATAGCGAAGCCTTCAGCGTTCGTGGCGGCCGTGTGGCGAGGTCAGGCGCGCGCCGGGGCGCGGGCGTCATCACGCCAGAGCCAGAGGATAGCGACGGTCAGTACCGCGATCACCGGCAGCATCGCGAGATTCATCCCGTCCCATCCCAGCGGTCGCAGCAGCGCCCCGGCCAGCAGCGAGCCGGCCGTGACCAGCGTGAAGATGGTCAGGTCGTTCACGCCCTGGACCTTGCCCTTCTCGGTGGCCGTATGCGTGGTCGTCAGCAGCGTACTGCCGCCAATGAACAGGAAATTCCAGCCCACCCCCAGCAGGAACAGCGCCAGCCAGAAATGCGCCAGCGTCTCCCCGTGCGCGGCGATCGCCACGCTGAACAGAACCAGCGCATTGCCGAGCGCCAGGATGCGCGTGATCCCGAGGCGGGTGATCAGATGGCCGGTCACGAACGAGGGGGCGAACATCCCCAATACATGCCACTGCATGACCAGGGCGATCTGGCCCATGTCAAAGCCGGCGTGGCGCATGGCCAGCGGCGTCGCCGTCATCAGCAGCACCATGACCGCATAGCCCAGCGCGGCGGCGGTCAGCGCGACGAGGAAGCGCCCTTGCGGCAGGATCTCGCGCATTGGCCGGGCCGGCCCGCGTTCCTCCGGCGGTGGCGCCGGCACGCGCAGCCAGGCCAGCAGCGTCATCGCCAGCAGCGCCAGGGCGCCGAGGACCAGATAGGGGCCGGCCTCCGGCGTGCCCGGCAACAGGGCCTGGGCGTGGTGGGCGTTCCACGGGCCGAGGAAGGCGGCCACGACGCCGCCGGCCATCACCAGCGAGATCGCGCGCGGGCGGAAGGCGGGGCTGGCGACATCGGCGGCGGCAAAGCGGTAGTACATGGCGAAGGCCTGGTAGGCCCCCAGCAGAAGGTTGCCCAGTACGAACAGCCAGAAGGCCTCGGCGAAGACGCCGGCCGCGGCCAGCACGGCGCCACCGACTCCGCCCACGCTGGTGCCCAGCAGGAAGCCGGTGCGCCGCCCGAAGCGCTTCATGAACAGCGAGGCCGGCAGGGTGGTGACCAGCGTGCCGACCATCATCGCGGCGACTGGCAGGGTGGCCAGGGCCGGATCGGCCGCCAGGCGTTCCCCGACCACGCCGCTCAGGGTCATCACCGTGACCGCGGCGATCAGGAACAGGGCCTGCCCGAGGGCAAGGATCAGGACATTCGCGCGCTCGCGCGGGGTGGTCTGGCCGGGCATAGGAGTCCCTTCAAGGATCGTCCGGGCCGTCATGGCCCGGGGGCGATGCTGGTGTCAGTCGCGTGGATGAAAGTCGAGGACCGCCGAGTTGATGCAGTAGCGCAGCCCGGTCGGCGCCGGGCCGTCGGGAAAGACATGCCCCAGGTGCGAGTCGCAGCGCGCGCAGCGCACTTCGGTGCGTTCCATGCCCAGGGAACGGTCGCGGTGTTCGTCGACGGCACTTTCGTTCACCGGCGCGGTGTAGCTGGGCCAGCCGGAGCCGGAGTCGAACTTGGCGTGCGAGTCGAACAAGGGGGCACCGCAGGCGACGCAGTGGTAGGTGCCGTCGGCCTTGTGGTTGTTGTAGGCGCCGGTGAAGGGGCGCTCGGTACCGCCTTCGCGGGCGATGCGGTATTGTTCCGGCGTGAGGCGTTCGCGCAGTTCGGCGTCCGTCGGGCGATCGGATTGACTCATGCAACCTCCGGGTCGATAGGATTGTCTGCCAACAGACGAGGGTCTGTGGTGATGGGACCCCGAGGAACACCCCGGGTTCTGGGCCCGGACCGAAGACAAGACCGCTGGAGGTGGTCGTGGGCTGTCCCGATTGCGAACGTATTGACCTGCTGCCGGCGGCCTCCGGCACCCTCTATCTGGCGCCGGTTCTGGCGCATACTCGCGCGGCCCTGCGTCAGCGCATGGTAGACGAACGGCTGCCATGTGCCGAGCCGACCTCGGGGATCCTGGCCCTGCCAGTGAAGGGTGCCGGCGGGCTGGGCGAGATGCTGGTGCGCCTGGAGCAGGCCCTGAGCAGCTCGGAGCAGGCCGGTTGCCGCGCGACCTTCGTGCCCGAGGGCGAGGACTTCGGGCTCGGGCATCTGCAGGATACCCACCTGCTGTCCACGCTGATCGCCCGGCACAATGCCCGCGATCTCTCCGCGATCCTGGCCAACGATGCCCTGGACTTCCACTTCCAGCCCATCGTGCACGCGGCCGATCCAGCCGAGGTCTTCGCCTACGAGGCGCTGGTGCGGGCCTCCACGCCGGGTGGCGACCCCATCCCGCCACCGGAGCTGTTCAAGACGGCGCGCAATGCCGAGTTGCTGTTCCATCTGGATCGCTCGGCGCGCATCAATGCGATTCGCCGGGCCAGCGAGCGCGGGATCGGCAGCCGGTTGTTCATCAACTTCAACCCGACCGCGATCTATGACCCGGCCTTTTGCCTGGAGACCACAGTGCGCGAGATCAATTCGCGCCCGGCCGGCCGTGCCGGGCCCAGTGGTTTCGTGTTCGAGGTGATCGAGAGCGATCAGGTCAACGACATCGAACACCTGTCACGGATCGTGGAGCGCTACCGCCGGGCCGGGTTCCAGGTGGCACTGGACGACCTGGGGGCCGGCTACGCCTCGCTGAACATGCTGTCGCAGTTGCGCCCGGATTTCGTGAAGATCGACCGCGAACTGGTCAGCGGTATCGATGGCGACATCTACCAGCAGAAGATCCTCGACAAGATCGTGGAACTGGCCCGCGACCTGGATATTCAGGTGGTGGCCGAGGGGATCGAGACCGCCGACGAATGGCGCTGGCTGAAGGACCGGGTCGACTATTGTCAGGGTTACCTGTTCGCCCGGCCGGCCGCCGAGCCGCCGATGCCGCGCCACCCCGAGTCCGCCTGAGCGCCGCGTGGAGGGGGCCGTGACACGTGCACATCGGGCCCGCTTTCCATAGACTCGGGGTCATGAATCAGCTCCCCCCCGACGCCCGGAATCCGACGCTCGAATCCGCCTATCAGCTGCTGCGCGATGCCGAGGTGCGCTATCGCGGGCGCACGGTCGGCACCGTGGCGAGCCTGGACGAGCGGGCGCCGGCGGAGAACTATGCCGACTGCTTTATCCGCGACTTCGTGCCCTCGGGGCTGGTCTATCTGCTGAACGACGAGCCCGAGGTGGTGCGGGACTTCCTCGCGCTGATCCTGCAGATCCGCGATACGCAGGAGGAGATCGAGGGTCACCGCCGGCTGCCGCGAGTGATGCCGGCGAGTTTCCGGGTGTTCACCGACGAGAACGGCCGCGAGGCCCTGGCCGCGGACTTTGGCGACCGGGCGATCGGACGCGTCGCCCCGGTGGATTCCATGATGTGGTGGGTACTGCTGCTGCGCGCCTACCAGAACCGCACCGGCGACCACGAATTCATCAAGAGCGCGGATGTGCAGCGCGGCATCCGCCTGATCCTCAGCATCTGTCTGCAGGACCGTTTCGAGGTCTTCCCGACCCTGCTGGTGCCGGACGGCAGCTTCATGATCGACCGGCGCATGGGGGTGTTCGGCCACCCGCTGGAGATCCAGGCGCTGTTCTACGGGATGCTGAAGGCCTCACTGGCGATGCTGGAGCCCTGCGACCGGGATTCCGAACTCCTGTGCGAGCAGTCCGCGATCCGTACCCGGCAGCTGTCGGACTACATCCGCCACTACTACTGGCTGGATCTCGAGCGGTTGAACGATATCCACCGCTATCGCACCGAGCACTTCGGCCACGAGTCCGAGAACGCGCTGAATATCTACCCCGAGAGTATCCCCGACTGGCTGGTGGACTGGATCCCGTCGGAGAGCGGCTACCTGGTCGGTAACCTCGGGCCGGGAAGGATGGATTTCCGGTTCTTCAGCTTCGGAAACTTGCTGGCGGTGCTGTTCGGGCTGGCCGACGAGCACCAGTCGCGCTCGATTATGCAGACCTTCGAGCAGCGCTTCGAGGACCTGATCGGGACCATGCCGGTGAAGATCTGCTATCCGGCGATGGTTGGCGAGGAATGGCGTCTGCTGACCGGGTCCGACCCCAAGAATACTCCGTGGTCCTACCACAACGGCGGCAACTGGCCGGCGTTGCTGTGGGCGTTCACCGGGGCCGCCATGCGGGTCGGGCGGCCCGACCTGGCGCGCAGTGTGCACGCGGTCGCGGCCGAGCGCCTGCATCGTGACCACTGGCCGGAGTACTACGACGGGCGCCACGGCCGCCTGGTCGGGCGCCGCGCCAACTATCGCCAGACCTGGTCGGCCACCGCCGTGCTGGTCTCCCAGGGCCTGATCGACAACCCCGAGACCCTGAGCCTGTTCGACAGCCCGGAACCCGAGGTGCCATGAAAAAGACCCAGAGCAAGTCTCGTGATGGCGAAGGCCTTTACCTCGTCCTGATCAGTGTCCACGGTCTGATCCGCGGGCAGGACCTGGAACTGGGGCGCGATGCCGACACCGGCGGGCAGACGCTCTACGTGGTCGAACTGGCGCGGGCCTTGGCCCGCCACCCGCAGGTGGGCCGGGTGGACCTGCTCACCCGCCGCGTGGTCGACAGCAAGGTAGCCGACGACTACGCCGAGCCCGAGGAGGATCTGGGCGACGGGGCCCGGATCGTGCGGCTGGACTGCGGCCCGCGGCGCTACCTGCGCAAGGAAAAGCTGTGGCCCTACCTCGACTGTTTCGCGGACAACGCCCTGGGGCATATCCGCGGCGTGGGCCTGCGCCCGGACGTGATCCACGGCCACTATGCCGATGCCGGACATGTCGCGGTGCAGCTGTCGAACCTGCTGGGCGCCCCCATGCTCCAGACCGGCCATTCGCTGGGGCGGGTCAAGCGCGAACGCCTGCGTGAGAGCGGGATGTCGGATGCCGACATCGAGGCCCGCTACAACATCTCCACCCGGATCCACGCCGAGGAAGAGGCCCTGGCGCATGCGCATCGGGTGATCGCCAGCACCCGCCAGGAGATCGGCGAACAGTACGCCGCCTACGACAACTACCAGCCGGAACGCATGGAAGTGATCCCGCCGGGTACCGACCTGGCGCGGTTTCATCCGCCGAAGCGCGGGGAGCGCAAGCCGGCTATCTGGGCCGAGATCCGCCGCTTCCTGCGCTACCCCGACCGGCCGCTGATCATGGCGCTGTCGCGCGCCGACGAGCGCAAGAACATCCGCGCCCTGGTCGAGGCATACGCCGGGAATGACTGGCTGCGCGAGAACGCCAACCTGCTGATCGTCGCCGGCAACCGTGACGACATTGCCGACCTGGACAAGGGCGCGCGGGATGTCCTGACCGACCTGCTCCTGCGTATCGACCGCCATGACCTTTACGGCCAGGTGGCGTATCCCAAGCACCATGACTCCGAGGACGTGCCCGACCTTTACCGCCTGGTGGCCTCCAGCAAGGGGGTGTTCGTGAACCCGGCGCTGACTGAGCCCTTCGGCCTGACCCTGATCGAGGCGGCCGCCAGCGGCGCCCCGATCGTGGCCACCAACGACGGCGGGCCGGAGGAGATCATCTCGCGCTGCCACAACGGCCAGCTGATCGACCCGCTGGACCCGGAGGGGATCGCCGACGCCATCCAGGGCATCCTGGCCGACCGGCCGCGCTGGCAGCGCTACTCGCGCGCCGGCCTCAAGGGCGTGCGCCAGCACTATTCCTGGGACGGCCACGCCGAGAAATACGTGAAGCTGGTGAAATCGCTGACCCGCGAGGTGCGCCAGGCGCACCATCACGAGCGCCGGGTCTCCGGGCATCTGGCGCAGATGGATCGCGCCGTGATCACCGACATCGACAACACCCTGCTGGGCGACGACAAGGCCACCCGCGCCTTTGTCGCCTGGCTCAAGCGTAACCGCAAGCGGGTCGCCTTCGGCGTGGCCACCGGGCGGCGCATCGACTCCGCCGCGGCGATCCTCGAGGAGCATGGGGTGCCGACGCCGGATGTCTGGATCACCTCGGTGGGGAGCGAAATCCATTACGGCACCAAGCAGACCGAGGATCGTGGCTGGGCGCGTCACATCAGCCATCGCTGGGAGCCGGACCGGCTGCGCGACTGCCTGCGCCAGGAGAAGAATCTGGTCCTGCAGCCGGATGTGGACCAGCGGGCGTTCAAGGTCAGCTTCTTTGCGGAACCCCCCGGGAGTCTGGACGCGGAGACCGTGGAGACGCGGCTCTACCGCGAGGACCTGCACGCGCGGGTGATCTACTCCCACGACCGGTTCCTCGACCTGCTGCCGGTGCGGGCGTCGAAGGGGCTGGCGGTGCGCTACCTGTCCGACAAGTGGGGCATTCCGCTGGAGCACGTGCTGGTCGCCGGCGATTCCGGAAACGACGAGGATATGCTGCGCGGCCGGCTGCTCGGCGTGGTGGTGGGCAATCACCAGCCCGAACTGGAGAGCCTGCGGGGCTTCCAGCGCATCTACTTCGCCGGGGCCACCCACGCCCGCGGCATCCTCGAGGGGATCGAACACTTCGATCTGCTCAACCGCTGCGAAATCCCCACCGCCACCGAGCCCGACGAATAGACCAACTTTTTCACCACGAAGCACACGAAGGCACGAAGAAGGTCAAGGGCGAAAAACCTTTATCACCACGGAGTACACAGAGGACACAGAGAAAGGACGGTTCGGGTGAAACATTTGCGGGGATACGGCCACGCGCTGGAACGGGGTTGAATGCCGCGGAAGTCATCTATGCTGCTGGCGGCCTTTCGATTTTCTCCGTGAACTCCGTGTCCTCTGTGGTAATTAGCCTTTGACCTTGACCTTCTTCGTGCCTTCGTGTGCTTCGTGGTGATATTGATCAGGGGACCGGGAGGAGCAGGGCGATGCCGGTGAGGACGGTGACGACTTCGAAGGCGCGCTTGACCAGGCGGTTGCCGTAGCGCTGGGCCGCCCAGGCGCCGAGGTAGCCGCCGACGAAGCTCCCCACCAGAAGGGCCGGCAGCCAGTCCCACTGCACGGTGCCCAGCGTCCCGAGCATCAACGCCCCGGCGCCGTTCCAGACGAGGCCCACCAGGACCATGGTGTAGGCCACCGCCTGGGTGTAGCTCATGCCGTACCAGCGCACCAGCCACAGGGTGACCATCAGTCCGGTGCCCGAGGCGAGGGATCCGTTCAGCACGCCGATCAGGAACAGCCCGGCGGCCCCGATCAGGGCGTGGCCCCAGGAAAAGCCGATGGTGCGCACCGTCTGCCCCAGTTGCGGGCGGCGCCAGGAGTACCAGCCGAGGCCGATGGTCAGCAGGCCCAGGGCGATCTCGCCGGCCCGTGGCGGGATGCCGAGCACCAGCCAGGCACCGATTAACACCCCAGGCAGACCGGCCAGCAGGATAATGCCTAGGCGCGCGGGCTCGAATGTGCTTTTCTTGAGGTGGCGCAGACCGGCGCCGGCGCCCAGCGCCACCGAGGCGATCTTGTGGGTGGCCAGCGCCACGGGGTAGGGAAGCCCCAGAAAAATCAGGGCGGGCAGCTGCAGCAGGCCCGCCCCGCCACCCGCCAGGGCGGAGAAGCCGTTGGCGACGATGGCGATCAATGCGAGTCCGAGGTGTTCGAGAATGGTCATTTGGGGTGCGTGCAACCGGAAGCGGGAAGGCCTGTGGCAATCGTGGGTGGCCGCGGTGCTGCTGCTGGGGCTGGCGGTTCCGGTACAGGCCGACATCTACCGCTGGGTGGATGATGACGGGACCGTACACTACTCCAGCACCCCGCAGCCGGAGACCAGCCAGCGCGAGCGCCGGATTTACGACTCCGAGGGCCGCATGCGCGAGATCCTGCCGGCCCCGATGAGCGCCGAGGAACGAGCGCAGGCCGCCGCCGAGCGCGAGCAGGCGGAACGCGACCTGGAGGCGACCCAGCGCGCGCGCCAGGACCGTGCCGCGCGCGAGCAGCAGCTGCGCCGTGCCTATGCCTCGCTGGACGAGATCGAGGAGCTGCGCGAACGCCGCGAGCGCTCGATTGCCGGGAATATCCAGCGCAGCGAGGCGCAGGAAAAGACGCTGTTGCGCGAGCGCGAGCGTATCCGGCGGCAGCTGGACGGCGCGAACGAGGGTTCTCCGCTGGCCGACCGTTACCGCGCGGAACTGGAGGAGCTGGACGCCCGTATCGCCCGGGAGCGCCAGTACCGCCGAGGCCAGCGCGACCGGCTGTCCGCGATCCACGAACGCCTGGACCTGGATCGCCGCGACTTCCAGCAGCTGGTCATGAACGGCCGCGAATAGCGGTCGCAGGCATTAATCGTTCTCCTAGCGGCTGATCAGCGTCCCTACGCCCTGGTCGGTCAGCAGCTCCAGCAGGACCGCGTGTTCCACGCGGCCGTCGACGATATGCGTGGCGTTCACCCCGCTGCGCACGGCATCCAGCGCGCAGCGGATCTTCGGGATCATCCCGCCGTGGATGGTCCCGTCGCGGATCATCTCGTCCACCTGCGGGGCCGACAGCTTGGGCAGGAGTTCCCCGTTGCCGTCCAGCACGCCCGGGGTGTTGGTCAGCAGGAAGAGCTTTTCCGCATCCAGCACCACCGCGAGCTTTTCCGCTGCGGTGTCGGCATTGATGTTGTAGGCCTTGCCCTCGCGGTCGAAGCCAATCGGCGCGATCACCGGGATGAAATCGCTCTCGTCCAGGGTATGCACGATCGCCGGGTCCACGCCTTCGACCTCGCCCACATGGCCGAGGTCCACGGTCGGCTGGCCCTCGGCCGCGCCATAGTCGCGTAGCGGGGTGGCGCGGATCATCTGGCCGTCCTTGCCGGTCAGCCCCACCGCGCGCCCGCCGAAGCGGTTGATCAGCGAGACGATCTCCTGGTTCACGATCCCGCCGAGCACCATCTGCACCACGTCCATGGTCTCGCGGTCGGTCACCCGCAGGCCGTTGACGAACTCCGTCTCCTTGCCCAGACGCTTGAGCAGCTCGCCGATCTGCGGGCCTCCGCCGTGGACGACCACCGGGTTCACGCCGACCTGCTTGAGCAGCACGACGTCGCGCGCGAAGGAGGCCTTCAGGTGGTCCTCGGTCATGGCGTTGCCGCCGTACTTGATCACGATGGTCTTGCCCGCGAAGCGCTGGATATAGGGCAGCGCCTCGATCAGGACATGGGCTACGGAATGGGCCGTTTGGGTATCCATGCTGGGTCCGGTTGTCGATCTTTGCAGCGCGGCAGTTTAGCACTGTGCCCAAGAACCGCGGAGGGCGCGCCTTAAAAGATCCGTACCATCAGTATGATTTGACCGGCCGCTAGTACGAGGGTATAAAGCTGCGCGTCATATATATCAACTGAGGCGACACATGCTATCCACCGAGCAAAAAGCGATCATTCAGCAGACCGTACCCATTCTGGAGGCCGGAGGTGAGGCCCTGACCGGGCACTTCTACCGGATCATGCTGCGCGACCACCCGGAGGTTCGGCCCCTGTTCAATCAGGCCCATCAGGCCAGTGGCGAACAGTCCCGTGCGCTGGCGAATGCCGTCTTGAACTATGCCCGCCACATCGATCAGCTGGAGTCGCTGGGCCCGCTGGTGGGGCAGATCGTCAACAAGCATGTATCGCTGCAGGTGCAGCCGGAGCACTATCCGATCGTTGGCGGCTGCCTGCTGCAGGCGATGCGCGAGGTGCTGGGCGAAGCGGTGGCGACCGATGCCGTGCTGGACGCCTGGGCCGCGGCGTACCAGCAGCTGGCGGATATCCTGATCGCCGCGGAGGAGCAGGCCTACGCCGCGAACGAACAGCAGCCCGGGGGCTGGCGTGGCGCGCGCCCGTTCCGTGTCCAGCGCAAGGTTCCGGAGAGCGAGGAGATCACCTCGTTCTATCTGCAGCCGGTCGACGGGCAACCGGTTCCGCCGCACCAGGCGGGACAGTATCTCGGCCTGCGTCTGATGATCGAGGGCGAGGAGCTGCGGCGGAACTACTCGCTGTCGGCCGCCGCGAATGGCGAGACCCTGCGCATCAGCGTCAAGCGCGAGCCGGGCGGTGTCGCCTCGACCTTCCTGCATGACCGGGTGGATGCGGGCGACATCCTTGACGTGTTCCCGCCTGCCGGAGACTTCGTGCTGCGGCCCGCGGACCGGCCGGTGGCCTTCGTGACCGCGGGCGTGGGTATCACCCCGGCGGTCGCGATGACCGAGGCGGCGCTGGCACAGGGCCGCGAGGTCCACTTCGTGCACTGCGCGCGCCACGGCGGCGTGCACGCGTTTCGTGACTGGCTGAATGCTCAGGCCGAGCGCACCGCGAAGCTGACGCAGCGCTACTGCTACAGCGAGCCGCGCCCCAGCGATGCCCCGCACGCGGAGGGCTTTCTGAGCCGCGAGCAGCTCGCCGAGTGGCTGCCGGACAGCCGCGAGGTAGACGTGTATTTCCTTGGGCCCAGACCCTTCATGCAGCAGGTGCGCGCCCATCTGCGCGGGATGGGTATTCCCGACGCGCAGGTGAACTACGAGTTCTTCGGTCCCGCCTCGGCCCTGGAGTAGCGCCTCCTCAGCCCCGGCCCGAGGAGCCGAAGCCGCCCGCGCCGCGGGCGGTCGCCTCGAAGTCCTCGACCACGCGGAATTTCGGTTGGGCGACCGGGACGATGACCAGCTGCGCCAGGCGTTCGCCGACCTCCAGGGTGTAGGCGTTCGCGCCCCGGTTCCAGCAGGAGACCATCAGCGGCCCCTGGTAGTCGGCGTCGATCAGGCCGACCAGGTTGCCCAGCACCAGGCCGTGCTTGTGGCCCAGCCCGGAGCGCGGGAGGATCATCCCGGCATAGCCCGGGTCCTCGATATGGATCGCGAGCCCGGTCGGGATCAGTTCGGCGGCGCCCGGCTCCAGCGTCAGCGGGGCCTCGATCATCGCGCGCAGGTCGACGCCGGCCGAGCCGTCGGTGGCCGGGGCGGGCAGCGGGAAGTCCGCGCCCATGCGCGGGTCCAGGATCTTCAGGTCAATCTCGGGGGCGGGCATACGGGGTCCTTGTCCGTTTCGCATTCGATCAGCGTTGTTCCAGGCGCTCGACGATCAGGTCGATCAGCGCCCGGGCCAGCTGGGTCTTCGGCTGGCTGGGGAGTTGGCGCTCGCCACCCTCCCAGAGGCACAGCAATTCGTTGTCGGGGGTGCCGAAGGCGCGGCCCTCGCCGACCCGATTGGCGGCGATCAGGTCGAGTCCCTTGGCGCGGCGCTTGGCCTCGGCATGTTCGCGCAGGTGCTCGGTCTCGGCTGCGAAGCCGACCAGGAACGGGCGCCGGGGGAGGGAGGCCGCCTGTGTTGCCGCCTCGGCCAGGATGTCCCGGGTGCGCTCCAGCGCCAGGTGCATCACCGGGTCGGATTTCTTGATCTTCTGTGCCTGCGGCTCGGCCGGGCGGTAGTCGGCCACGGCCGCGGCCGCGATCAGGATGTCGGCCTCGGGCAGGCGTTCCATCACCACGGCGTGCATGGCGGCGGCCGTCTCCGTGGCGATGCCCGCGACGCCCGTGGGTACGGCCTCGGCTGTCGGGCCATGCACCAGAGTCACGTGTGCGCCCGCGTCGCGCGCCGCCGCGGCCAGGGCAAAGCCCATGCGCCCGGAGCTGCGGTTGCCGATAAAGCGCACGGGATCGATCGGCTCGAAGGTGGGACCGGCGGTGATCAGTACGTGGCGCCCGGCCAGCGGGGCGTGTGCCGGTTGCAGCAGCTCCCGCGCGATCGCGGCGGGCTCGCGCATGCGGCCCTCGCCCTGCTCGCCACAGGCCTGGTCGCCGCTGTCCGGCCCGATCAGGGCCACGCCACGCTCGATCAGGGTCGAGACGTTCGCCTGCGTGGCCGGGTGGGCCCACATCCGATGGTTCATCGCCGGTGCCAGCGCGACCGGCGCGGTGGTGGCCAGCAGCAGCGTACTCAGCAGCTCGTCCGCCAGGCCCTGGGCGTAGCGGGCGATCAGGCTGGCGCTGGCCGGGGCGACCACGATGCGGTCGGCCCAGCGCGCCAGGGCGATGTGGTCCATGCCGGATTCCGCCTCGGCGTCCAGCAGCTCGGTGCGTACCGGCGCGCCGGAGAGGGCCTGGAAGGTCAGCGGGGTTACGAAGGCGCGGGCGCCGGCCGTCATCACCACGCGCACCTCGCAGTCGGCGCGCTTCAGCTCGCGCACCAGCTCGCAGGCCTTGTAGGCGGCGATGCCGCCACTGACACCGACGAGGATCCTTGGCTTGGAATCGTGTTCCGTCATGCGGCGGATTCTACCCCTTAAGGAGACGCTGATTAATTCGCACGTCCGCGCTCGAGTCGATTTTTCTCGATGACAAGGCGCGGCGAGCGAAGTGTAGCCGAGCTACATAAGCGAGCCGCAACGCCGTCAGCGGGCCAAATCGGCCGAGCCCCTTCGGGGTTGGTGCCCCATTTTCCCCGATCCTGCGTTGCGCCGCTTGGCCGTAGAGTGACTACGGCACTGCGCACCGCGCCTTGTCTCGGAAAAAATGGGGCACCAACGCGGACGTGCGAATTGATCAGCGTCTCCTTAGGTCTTTTCCTGGCGCGCGGAGACGCCGGCGGTCAGGGCATAGCGCATCGCGTCCTCCAGCGACAGCTCCAGCGGTTCGATGCGTTCGCGCGGGAGCATCAGGGTGTAGCCGCCGATCTGGTAACTCATGGGCATGTAGACCGCGACTGTGTCGGGGCCGCCGAGACTGTCCGGAAGACCCGCGAAATCTTCGCGGGTGACGAAGCCGACCAGCTTGAAGTCGGTGCCGGGCAGCTGCACCAGCACGGCCTGGCCGAATTGCTCGTGGATGTCGCCGGAGACCAGGCGCGTGACGTCGCGCACGGTCCCGTGGATGGTCTTGACCACCGGGATGCGCTGCATCAGCCCTTCCAGCCAGTCGAACAGCCAGCGGACCACGTAGGCCTGGAGCAGTACCCCCACGCCGAAGAGCAGGCCGATGCCGGCCAGGATCCCCATGCCCGGGAAGTACAGCAGATCGGGCAGGATGGCCTGCAACAGTCCTCCCAGCACCTCCTCGGCGGTGCTCCCCAGCCACCACAGCAAGGCCAGCGTGATGGCGGCCGGGAGGATGGCGGCCAGGCCGGTCAGGAAGGTTCGAGAGATTCGGCGCACAGCGGGCTCCGTGCAGGGGTATGCTCGGATGCTAACGCATTCGTGCTCGTGGCACGTCGACGACGGGAGCGGGGCGGGGGCGGCACTTTGGCACGTCCGCGCAGTCTATCGAGCGAGGCCGCCGGCACGTCGCCGGGTATGGGGAGTGACGAGATGCAGCGATGGAAGGGAATGAGCCTTTGGCCCCTGGTCCTGGCGATGATGGTGATGCCGCAGGTGGGGCTCGCCGGGTCCTCGGCCGCGGCTGCACCCGGGGACTACGCGATGACCCCGGAGGAGGTGGCGCCCGGGGTCTATGCGGTGATGACGCCGGCGCGGGATTTCCCCAGTCGCGAGAACCTGGGCTGGAACGCGAACATGGCGTTCGTGGTGACCGGTGACGGGGTGCTGGTGTTCGACACCGGCTCCTCCGAGACGATGGGTGTGGCCCTGCGCGAAGCGATCGCCGGGGTCACCGACGAGCCGGTGCGCTGGATCGTGAACAGCCACAGCCATGGCGACCACTGGCTGGGCAATGCGGCCTTTGCCGCGGAGGCGGAGATCATGGCCGGCTCGGCGGCGATTGCGCGCATGGAGGACGAAGGCGAGGGCTGGGTCGAGAACTTCCGCGAGATGACCGAAGGGGCGACTGGCGATACCACGCTGCGGTTGCCCGATACCGCAGTCGATGAGCGCATTACCCGCGACCTCGGCGGGACCGAGGTCGAGATCATCCCGTCCGGGGGCGCCCATTCGCCGGGTGATCTGAGTGTCTGGCTGCCACGGCAGCGCGTCCTGCTGGCCGGGGATGTGGTCTACAGTGATCGCGCGCCTTCTGTGTGGGATGGCGATGTCGCGCAGTGGATCGATCTTCTGGACGAGCTGATCGCACTGGAACCCGCCGTGGTCGTCCCCGGGCATGGCCGTCTCGAGGATGCCGCGACCCTGGAGCGGCTGCAGCGCTATCTGGTCACGCTGTGGGATGCCATTGAGGAAGGCGTGGAACAGGGACTGGCCGACTTCGAGACCGTGCCCCTGGTGCGCGAGCGGATGGGCGATCTGGTCGAGGCCTATCCGGGGTTCGAGGACAAGATCGACCGTTCGGTGGCGACCACCTACCCGGATGTCGAGGCGGCGGTGTTCTGAGACTGCCCGCGGGCGGCTTCAGAACTGCCAGGTGGCATGCAGCGACCCGAACTCGGCCGCGCCCTTGGCCTGGCCGCTGAATTCGCGCGAACGCCACACGTGGGTGTAGCCGATCCGCACGCCGCCCACATGAAAGACCGCGCCGGCGGTGAGTTCGCCAACCAGCGGGTGCTTGTCCACCGAGGGGCCGTCGCGGAACAGTGGGCCGTCTAGGAACAGGTCGTAGGCCATCAGGCGGGTGTCGACCCCGGCGAAGAAATAGCCGCCAACCCTGCTGGTCGGTTCGAAGGTATGCGACCCGGACAGGGCGGGGTTGATCCGTGTCGGGCCGTAGTCGCGCGGGAGGTTGCGCCCGGCCCGCATGATCGCCCCGGCGTTGGCGAAGGTGAACGGGCTGCCGACGGTTGCGCCCCAGTGCGGGGTCAGATCCCAGCCCCAGCCGCTCGCGGCATGCCGCGTGTAGCCCCGTAGCTGGCGCTCGTAGCCCACCATCAGGGTCGGTTCGTTGCCAATCTGGTCGTCCCAGCCCCGGGGTTGCGGAGCGCTGGACCAGCTGTGGACCTCTTTCTGGGTGCGATCTGCCAGGGAGGCCGGCCCCACGGTGCCGAGGGTGACCTGCAGGCGGTCCAGGCGGTCGCCGTGCTCCTCGGCCAGGCTGAAGTTCAGGTACAGCCAGCCCGCGTAGGGGCGGTCGTCCGGGTCCGCGGGCGAGCGTTCGATGTCCTCCGGCGTGTACATGTTCTGGCCCAGGTGGATGGCGGATTTCAGCCTTCCACGCTCCTCGCGCTCCACAAAATAGGGCAGGAAGTCGGCCACGCTTCGCAGCCACGAGGGGACCTTTTCCCCGCTGCGGGTCCAGCCGATGCGCACGCCGTTGGTGTAGTAGCGGTCCTCGCCGGCAAAAAGGTCGTTCTCGAACTCGAAGTGCAGGGCATCCACGCCGGTTTCCGCGCCGGCGGTCGGGCCTGCGGCCGCCAAGCCAAGGGCTGCCGCGGCCAGCAACGCCCGCATCCTGCGGTCGGGTGACCGTCCTCGAGGGGCAATGGCGTTCCGGTATGATTGGCGCATGGACCTCTCCAACCAGATCATCTTCCTGGCCGCGATCGTGTTGCTGGGGAGCATCCTGTCGAGCGTGATCACCTCGCGGCTGGGGGTGCCCCTGCTGCTGGTGTTCCTCGTGATCGGGATGCTGCTGGGCCCGGAAGGCCCGGGCGGTCTGGTCTTCGAGAATATCACCCTTGCGTATCTGGTCGGCTCGGCCGCCCTGGCGATCATCCTGTTCGACGGCGGGATGCGCACACCGGCCCGCAATTTCCGGATCGGGCTGAAGCCGGCGCTGGGGCTGGCCACCGTCGGAGTGCTCGTGACCTCCGGCCTGACCGGGCTGTTCGCCGTGTGGTGGCTGGGCCTGTCCTGGCTGGAGGGCCTGCTGCTGGGGGCGATCGTAGGCTCCACCGATGCCGCCGCCGTGTTCTCCCTGCTGCGCTCGCGCGGGCTGGAGCTGAAAAGCCGCGTCGGGGCCACGCTGGAGATCGAGTCCGGCTCCAACGATCCGATGGCGATCTTCCTGACCATCGTGCTGATCGAACTGCTGCTGATGCCCGATCAGCAGTTCGGTCTGGTGGTACTGGTCGAGTTCATCCAGCAGATGGGCCTGGGTGCGGTGCTGGGCGTCGGGGGCGGCCTGGCCCTGCTGGCCCTGATCAACCGGGTGCCCATGGCCGCCGGGCTTTATCCGCTGTTCGCGATGGCCGGGGCGCTGGCCATCTTCGGGCTTACCGGCCTGGTCGGCGGCTCCGGGTTCCTCGCGGTGTACCTCGCCGGCCTGCTGCTGGGTAACCGCCCGCTGGAGGCCTCGCAGAACATCAAGCGCTTCCACGACGGCATCGCCTCGCTGGCGCAGATCGGCATGTTCCTGATGCTGGGCATGCTGGTGACCCCCTCGGGGCTGCCGCCGGTGGCGCTGGACGCAGGGCTGGTGGCGGCCGTGCTCATCCTGGTCGCGCGCCCGCTGGCGGTCTGGATCTGCCTGTACCCGTTCCACTTTCCCTGGCGCGAGCAGGTTTTCATCGCCTGGGTTGGCCTGCGCGGGGCGGTGCCCATCATCTTGGCACTGTTCCCGCTGCTGGCCGGGCTGGAACTGGCCGGCCACTTCTTCCATGTCGTCTTCTTCGTGGTGCTGATCTCGCTGCTGGTGCAGGGCTGGACCGTCGCGCCCTCGGCGCGCTGGCTGGGCCTGGAGCTGCCACCCACCACGGCGCGGGTGCAGCGCACCGAGCTGGATATCCCCGGCCAGCAGGAGATGGAACTGGTGGGCTATCGCCTGGCAGAGACCACGCCGGTGGTGCGCGAGGCGTGGTCGAACTTCCGCCTGCCGGGCACCGCGCGGGTGGTGGCTCACCTGCGTGACGGCAAGCTGCTGGAGACGCTGGAGTTGCTGGACCTGCACGCCGGCGACCACCTCTACATCATGGTCGCGCCGGCGGACCTGCCGGACCTCGACCGCCTGTTCGTGCCCAAGGACGAGGTGCCGGAGCGCCTCACCGAACGCAGCGTGTTCGGCGAGTTCGCGCTCAATGGCGATGCCCAGCTCGGCGCGGTGGGCATGGCCTACGGCGCACCGGTCCCGCCCGAGCGCCAGGGCGACACCCTCGAGGCCTATCTGCGCCGTGAACTCCAGGCGGAGCCGGTCGTCGGCGACGCCGTCGATCTCGGCCCGATGCGCCTGGTCATCCGCGAAATGGACGGCCCCCGCATTACCCGCGTTGGCCTGAAACTGCTGAAGTAAGCAGGGCCCGGGTGGGCTACTTCTCCAGCATGGCCTTGAGGCCGGCGAGGTGGGCGCGGGCGGTGAGTTGCTGGGTCTCGGGGTCCGGCGGTTTGGCGTCCGGCCAGTCGAGGTGTTCCTCGGGGAGTTCGTCGAGGAAGCGCGAGGGTTCGCAGTCGATGGTCTCGCCGTAACGGCTGCGTTGCTGGGCGTAGGTGATCAGCAGGGTCTGCTGGGCGCGGGTCAGGCCGACGTAGGCGAGCCGCCGCTCCTCCGCGATGGAGTCGTCCTCGACGCTGACCCGGTGCGGCAGCAGTTCTTCCTCGAAGCCGACCAGGCAGACATGCGGAAACTCCAGGCCCTTGGCGGTGTGCAGGGTCAGGAGCTGCACGGATTCGTTACCGTCCTGGGAATCGCGGTTGCGGTCGAGGATGTCCATCAGGCTGATGCGGTTCACGATGTCGGCCAGGTCCATGCCCTGATCATCCTCCGCCTCGTCGTCACCGTATTCGGCGCTGGTGTTGCCGCCGCCCATGCGCCCGACCCAGTCGATGAATTCGCGCACGTTGTCCATGCGCCGGGTGGCGGCACGCGGGTTGGGGCTGTTCTCCAGTAGCCAGGACTCGTAGTCGATATCCTCGATCAGGGCGCGCAGCAGGGCGTCCGGGGCCTCCTCCGCGCCACGGCGCTGGAAGCCGTCCACCCAGTCGGTGAAGCGTTCCAGCCGCGCCTGTGCGCGGGCATCCATGTATTCGGACAGACCGGCGCCGCGTGCGGCCTGCAGCAGCGAGGCCCCGCGCTGGTTGGCGTAGTGGCCGAGCTTTTCCAGGGTCGCCGGGCCGATCTCGCGGCGCGGCACGTTGACCACGCGCAGGAAGGCGGTGTTGTCGTCCGGGTTGGCCAGCAGGCGCAGGTAGGCGACCAGGTCCTTGATCTCGGCCTTCTCGAAGAACGACTGCCCGCCGCTCAGGCGGTAGGGGATGCCCTGTTCGCGCAGGAGCTTCTCGAACAGCCTGGACTGGTGGTTGCTGCGGTAGAGGATGGCGAAGTCGCCCCAGGTCGCATTCAGGCGAAAGCGCCGGCGCATCAGTTCGGAGACCACGCGCGCGGCCTCGGTGTCGGCGTCGGAGCAGCCGATCACCTCGATCTTCTCGCCCTCGCCGAGCGCACTCCAAAGACGCTTCTCGAACACGTGCGGGTTGTTGCCGATCAGCGCGTTCGCGGTATGCAGGATGCGGTTGGTGGAGCGGTAGTTCTGCTCCAGCTTGATCACCTCCAGGCGCGGGAAGTCCTGCTGCAGGCGCGCGAGGTTCTCCGGGCGCGCGCCGCGCCAGGCGTAGATCGACTGGTCGTCGTCACCGACCACCGTCAGGCCGTCACTGACCCCGATCAGCAGGCGCACCAGCTGGTACTGCGCGGAGTTGGTGTCCTGGTATTCGTCCACCAGCAGGTGGCGGATGCGGTCCTGCCAGCGGTTGCGCAGTTCCGGGTCGTCGCGCAGGCAGTCCACCGGGCGCTTGATCAGGTCGTCGAAGTCCACTGCGTTGTAGGCGCGCAGGGCGTCTTCGTAGCGCGGGTAGAGGTTGGCCGCGGCGATCGCCTCCGGGGCGTCGTTCCTCTGGCTTGCCTCGTGCAGCGCCTCTTCCGGGGTCATCAGGTCGTTCTTCCAGCGGCTGATGTGGCCAATCAGGGCGTCGACCTCGGAGCCGGTATCGTCGCGGTAGGTGATCTCGCGCAGCAGCTGCCGGCAGTCACCGGGGTCGAGGATGGAGAAGCCGGGGCGCAGCCCCGCCGCCTGCAGCTCGCGACGCAGGAAGTTGAGCCCGAAGGTGTGGAAGGTGGAGACGTTCAGGCCCCGGGCCTGTTCGCGTGACAGTCGCCCCTGGACACGTTCGCGCATCTCGCGCGCGGCCTTGTTGGTAAAGGTAATCGCCACGATCTGGCGTGCGGCGAGGCCGCGCCGCTCGATCAGGTGAGCGATCTTCTCGGTGATCACGCGGGTCTTGCCGGAACCCGCCCCGGCCAGGACCAGCAGGGGGCGGTCCGTGGTGGTCACGGCGGCCTGTTGTTGGGGATTCAGTTCGGACACCGGGGCGGTCGATTCCTTCGCAGCGGGGCGCGTAAACTAACCCACGATCCCCGATTCATAAAGACAGCAGCGGTGAGGGTAATCCATTGACCAACGGACCGCGTGCCGCGGCATCCGCCGCGGGCCGGGAGTCGCTCCCGATATTGACCCAGTTCGACTTTCATCAGCACCTGATGGATGTCCCGGGGCCGGCGGTCATCCTGTTCACGCGCCAGGGCTGCGGGGCCTGCAAGGTCATGGGGCGGGTCCTGGCGGAATGGCAGGCGGCGGGGGATGCGCCGGCGCTGTTCGAGGTGGATGCCGAGACCGATACCGCCCTGGTGCGGGAGTTCGAGGTCTTCCATCTGCCGGCACTGTTCGTGTTTCAGGCGGGGGCCTATCACGGTCGCCTGGAAGCCCCGCCGCGCCTGCCCCTGTTGCGCGAGGGGCTGGCGGCCGTACTGGCCCAACCGCCCGAGGAGGCGCCGTGAAATCCCCGCACGCCGAAACCGTCACGCCGGACCGGGACTGGTACCCGCCAGCGCAGCGCCTCGACAGCCCGAACCAGGATGAGCGTCCCCCCGGTCAGCAACCGGAACTGATCGTGGTGCACGCGATCAGCCTGCCGCCGGGCGAGTTCGGTGGAGGGCACGTCGCCGAGCTGTTCCAGAATCGTCTGGATCCGGATGCCCACCCCTACTTTGCCGAGGTCGGCGGCCTGCGCGTCTCCGCCCATGTGCTGATCGACCGCGAGGGCCAGGCGACCCAGTTCGTGCCGTTCTCCCGACGCGCCTGGCATGCCGGGGTGTCGCGGTGGCAGGGGCGCGAGCGCTGCAACGACTTCTCCATCGGGATCGAACTGGAGGGGACCGACGAGGACCCCTTTACCCCGGCGCAGTACGCCGCGCTTGCGCAAATGATTGGCTGGGTCCGCGCCCGCTGGCCGGGTATCGGGCCGCATGCGCTGGCCGGCCACAGCGATATCGCCCCGGGACGCAAGACGGATCCGGGCCCCCATTTCGACTGGGCGCGCCTGCGGCAGGAACTGCACGAGGTGAGCGCATGATTGTGGACCTGCTGCGTCACGGCGAGCCGGAGGGCGGCCAGCGTTACCGCGGCCATGGCTGCGACGACCCGCTGAGCGCGCGCGGCTGGAGCCAGATGGAGCGGGCGGTCCGGGGCGAGGAGGAGTGGCAGTATGTGGTCAGCTCGCCAATGCAGCGCTGCCGCGCGTTTGCCGAGCACTACGCCTCCACACAGGACCTTCCGTTGATCCTGGAGCCGCACCTGCGCGAGATCGGTTTTGGCGACTGGGAGGGGCGTACGCGGGTCGACCTGCAGCGGGATCGACCGGAGGAATACTGCGCCTTCTATGCCGACCCGGTGCACGCGCGCCCGGCCGGTGCGGAGCCGCTAACGGCCTTTCGCCGCCGGGTCGAGGCCGGTTTCGATGGGGCCTTGCGGCCGCTGCAGTCCGAACGGGTGCTGATGGTGGTGCATGCGGGGGTTATACGCGCGCTGGTCGGCTGGGTGCTGGGCGTGCCGGACGACCGCCTGTACCAGCTCGATTGCGAGTACGCCAGCCGCACCCGGCTGCATCGGCATCCGACCAGGGGCTGGCGGCTGCTTTACGCCAACCGGGTCTAGGCCCGGTTGTTAGCCGGCCTGGCTGCCGCGCTTGGGGACGGCCTTCACCGACAGGTAGTAGTCGTTGTTCAGGACGTCGATCAGCCGGTCGATGTTCGGATGCTTGCCCGGGTTGGCGCGGGCGTCGTCGGCGTGGCTGCCGTACAGCAGCAGGCCCGAGTTGGCCGCCTTGGGCCCGATGCCGCCGTAATCCAGCGCCAGCTGGTAGTAGATCTGCAGCGACAGGCTCTGGCCGTCCACGTTCTCGATGGTCGCGGTGGGGTTGTAGTCCTCGCCAAACAACTCCAGGCGTTCGATATTGCTGACGTCGGGCAGCTTCTTGGACATGTTCCGGCTCCTCGAAAGAATCGCGGCATTATCGGGGCATGACCCGGCGGCGACAACCAACCCGCGAAGGCGGCAGGGTCGCCCCGGGTCAGCGGCGAATAGGGCGCATGTTAAGCTATGGCCTTTTTTCGAGGGGACACGAACATGTCGCGAAGCGCGTTCATGGAGGCCGCCCAGGCCGCCGCTGATGCCGCCGAGAAGGTGATCCGCCACTACTACGAGGCGGGTGTCGACGTCGAAACCAAACCCGACGACACCCCGGTGACCCGGGCCGACGTGGAGAGCGAACAGGCGATCCGCCAGGTGATCCGCGAGCACTTTCCGGACCACGGCTTCTATGGCGAGGAGACCGGGCAGTCGGACATGGACTCCGACTATGTCTGGCTGATCGACCCGATCGACGGGACCAAGAGCTTCGTGCGGCGCTACCCGTTCTTCTCAACCCAGATTGCGCTCATGTTCAAGGGCGAGCTGATCCTGGGGCTGTCCAACGGCATCCAGTTCGGCGAACGGGCCTGGGCGGAGAAGGGCCAGGGCGCCTTCCTGAACGGCAACCCGATCGCGGTCGAGAAGACCGTCGATCTCGGGCGCGCCTCGCTGTCCACCGGCAACCTCAAGTCCCTGGCGCAGAGCCCCGAGGGGTGGACCGCGCTGGGCGGCATTATGGCCGAGGTCAACCGCACCCGCGGCTACGGGGATTTCTACCACTACCACCTGCTGGCACGTGGCAGCATCGACCTGATCATCGAGTCCGACGTCAACATCCTGGACATCGCCGCACTGGCGGTGATCGTGCGCGAGGCGGGCGGCGTGTTCACCAACCTCTCCGGTGGCGAGCTCGACCTGAAGACCGCGAACGTCCTGGCCGCGGCCACTCCGGAATTGCACCGGACGGCCCTGAACCGTCTCGCCTGGAAGGACTAGCGGCGGGCTGATTGAACCACTGAGGACACAGGGGACACCGAGAAGGGCGGTCTACAGGAAGACGGGAAGATTGGAAGGGGAAAGCCGCGATTGGCTGCAGGCTGGCTGGTGATGCCGCGCATTTCGGGGCGATTATTGGCCAGGCCCTGCATCAGTAACCCGTTGGTTCTTCCAGCTGGCCGTAAATGGTATCCGTCTCGGAAACCGAAGGCATTCTTCCGGCCTTCCTGGCTTCCTTGCTTCCTGTGACCAGAACCGAACGTCAGGTCGCGGCGCCGTTCCCGTTGCCGTTCCCGTTGGCCTCCACCAGCCCGTGGGCGCGCAGCTTTTTGCGCAGGGTGGCGCGGTTGAGCCCGAGCAGGGCAGCGGCGCGGCTCTGGTTGCCCCCGCAGCGCTCCAGCACACTGGCCAGCAGGGGGCGCTCCACCTCGTTCATGACCAGTGCGTAAAGGTCGTGGCTGCTTTGCCCGTCCAGGGTCTCGAAATACTGATCCAGCGCTCGCCGGACCGAGTCCGCCAGCACACAGTCGGACGGGAGTGTGGCCGCAACCGATGCTTCCTGGACGTCCGGGTCCTGTTCGAGTGGCATGTTCACGCTCATGCAGCCTCGCTTGCGATTCCCGTCAGGTGGGCGCGCAGGCGCCGCAGTTGTTCGCTGGCCGTGGGGGCGGCGAGAAGGTCAGCCCGGGCCGCCCGGGTGCGGGCCTCGTCGAGACCCAGACCAAGAAGATACCAGCCCAGGTGCTTGCGCGCGATACGCACACCCTGCGGTTCGCCGTACTGGGTGTGCAGGCCGGTGACGTGTTCCTCGATCAGGGCCAGGCGCGCGGCCAGGGCCGGTGCCGGCGGGATCGCTTCGCCGGCCAGCGCGGCGCGGATCTGACCCGGCAGCCAGGGCTGACCCTGGGCGGCGCGTCCGATCATCACCCCCGCCGCGCCGGTGGTATCCAGTACCCGCATCGCCGTGTCCGGGTCCGTGATGTCGCCATTGGCGAGCACCGGGATGGAGACCGACCGGACGATGCGCGCGATCGCGGTATGGTCCGCCTGCCCGCGGTAGGCATCGGCCCGGGTGCGTCCGTGCACGGTCAGCATCGCGATGCCGCAGGCCTCGGCAATGGATGCGATCTCTTCGCCGTTCATTCGCTCGCGGTCCAGGCCCAGGCGCATCTTCAGCGTGACCGGCACGGTGACGGCCTCCGTGAGCGCCTGGAGCAGTTCGCGCACCCGCTCCGGCTCGCCCAGCAGGGCCGATCCCGCGGCCTTGCTGCAGACCTTCTTCGCGGGGCAGCCCAGGTTCAGGTCGATCACGTCGGCGCCCCGGCGCACGTTCTCCCGCGCCGCCTCGGCCAGCGGCTCGGGTTCGTTGCCCAGCAGCTGGACGATGCGCGGGCGCGGCTCCTGACGGTGGTCCAGCCGGTGGCGGCTCTTGTCGCTGGCCCACAGCCGGGTGTTGGAGGTGACCATCTCGGATACCGCCGCGCTGGCGCCCAGGCGGCGGGCCAGCAACCGGAACGGGCGATCGCTCACGCCGGCCATGGGGGCCAGGAACACGACGGGGTCCGCGAAGTGATGGATTCCGAGCTGCATCTGGGGCTGACGATTGAATCGGGGAAGCCGGGGAGTCTAGCACCTCGAGGCGCCCGCCGCCGGTGGTCAGCGTGCTCGCGCCCCCGGGGTGTGCATGAATCCGTGCTGCCCTTGAACGAGTTGCGGGTCCGGGGTGTCGGGCATAGGTCAGCGGGGCTGGATCTGGATGCCCGTGATGCGGGCATGGGGGCTGGCGAGGCTCAGGCGCAGGGTGGCGGGTTTGTGGGGGGGCATCGGGGCGTCCGCGTCGGTGTAGTCGTTCGGGGTCAGGCGCAGAGCGCCATGGCGCGTGTCCAGCTGGTCGCTCAGATGGATGTCGAGGACGGGCCAGGCCTGCCGCACCGGGCTTTCCAGCTGGAACTGGACGTGCAATGTGCCATCGATACTGGCGAAGAAGTCCGGTGTCGATACCCGGATGCGCTCGGGCGCGCGCAGCGGGTTCCAGACCGGGCAAGGGAGGGTGGCGCACAGCTGGGCGCGAGTCTGGTCCAGGTAATGGTTATGACCCGGTGCCACGGGCGGGAAGGCCAGCAGTTGCGCGCCCAGCAGAACGCTCAGGCCGGCGGCCACGAACAGCCCCGGCCAGACACGGCGTCGGGCGGGGGCGGCCAGGTCCAGAGGGCCCGGGTGGCGTTCGATGTCGATGGCGGTGGCGATGACCGGCGCACTCTCGATCGCGCGGGTGCGAGCGGGCTGCGCGGGAAGGAGCCCCTCCCCCAGGACGCGTTCGCCGGCGCCGCCGATCTCGAGGGCCGGGAACAGATCGAACTCGGCGCCGCAGTTTGTGCAATGCACCCGCCGCTGGCGGATCTTGGACCCGCGGGCGAGGGCGTGGGTGACGCCGCATTGCGGGCAGCGGGCGAGCATGTCAGCGTCCGGATGGCCGTATCTGCGTCCGGTCGAGCGAGAAGGACGGTACCGGCGCGACGATGCCCATGGGTTGGCGTGTTCCTAGGGAAACACTGATCAATGTACACATTCGCGCTCGAGTCGCTTTTGCATGCGAACAAGGCGCGGTGACTGCCGTGCAGTCATTCTGCACAAGGGAGCCGCAACGCTGTGCGCGCGCAAAAGCGGCCGAGCCCCTGCTTTCAATGGCTTGTGGGGTTGGCACCCCAGGTTCCCCGATCCTGCGTTGCGCCGCTTGCGGGTAGAACCACTACCCGCTGCACGACGCGCCTTGTCTCGGAAAACCTGGGGTGCCAACGCGAGTGTGTACATTGATCAGTGTTTCCCTAGCGCCGGCGCCCGCCGAGCAGGGCCCAGCCTTCGCGGCAGTCCTCGACGCCAATGTCAAAGGCATCGGAATAGGCCGCGATGACCTCGTCCGCCTGGCGTTCCAGCAGACCGGCCAGCAGGATACGCGCGCCGGGTTTCGCGGCCCGCGCGAGCTCCGGGGCCAGGTCGATCAGCGGCTTGGCCAGGATGTTGGCCAGCACCAGATCGTATTCCGCCGTCGGGACCGGGTGGTCGGTCAGACCGGTTTCCAGTCGCTCGGGCGGGATGGCGTTGGCATCGGCATTGCTGCGCGTGGCCTGCACCGCCTGCTCGTCGATGTCGATGCCCAGCGCATGCCGGGCGCCCAGCTTCAGGGCCGCGATGGCGAGGATGCCGGAGCCACAGCCGTAGTCCAGCACCTCCTGATCCCGCGGCGGCTGCTGGGCCAGCGCGGCCAGGCACATCGCGGTGGTCGGGTGGTTGCCGGTGCCGAAGGCGAGGCCGGGGTCCAGGCGCACGAAGGTGCCCTCCTCGATGGCCGGCTCGTCCTCCCAGGACGGCACGATCCACAGCGAACTGCCGCAGTGAATGGCGCCGAGGCCGTCGAGGCCGGCGCGCACCCAGTCCTGGTCTTCGATGGGCTGGACCTGGATCGCCTCGGGGGCCTGTGCCTGGCGCTCCAGCGCGGCGGCGGCGAGGTCCGCCTGGGTGGTGTCCGGGAATACCGCCTTCAGGCGCACAGTGGACCACAGTGGGTGGGTGCCCAGTGGGGGTTCGAACAGCGGCTCGTCGGCGGCGTCGAACAGCTCGACGCTGACCGCGCCGAGTTCAAAAAGCGTGTCTTCCAGCGGCTCGGCCTGTTCCGGGCTGATCTGGCATTCGAGTTCGGCAAGGCTCATGGCGTCAGGCTCTGGTGGTTGCGGAAAGGGCTCAGGCCTGTGCCTTCAGCTTCTTCTCGAGGTAGTGGATGTCGGTCTCGCCGCGCTGGAAATTGGCGTCGATCATCAGGTCGTGATGCAGGGCGACGTTGGTCTGGATGCCGTCTACCACGATCTCGCCCAGGGCCCCGCGCATGCGGGCCAGCGCGATCTCGCGGCTGTTCCCGTGGGCGATCAGCTTGCCGATCATCGAGTCGTAGTAGGGCGGCACGGCGTACCCGTTGTAGATGTGGGTATCCATGCGGATGCCCGGCCCGCCCGGGGCGTGGTACTGCTGGATAGTCCCGGGGCTGGGCATGAAGGTGCCGGGGTCTTCGGCATTGATGCGGCACTCGATCGCATGGCCGCTGATGTGCACATCGTCCTGGGTGTAGCCCAGCGGTTCGCCGGCGGCGATGCGGATCTGCTCGCGCACCAGGTCGATGCCGGTGACCTGCTCGGTGACCGTGTGTTCGACCTGCAGGCGGGTATTCATCTCGATGAAGTAGAACGCCCCGTTCTCGTACAGGAACTCGAAGGTGCCGGCGCCGCGGTAGCCGATGTCCTGGCAGGCGCGGATCAGGCGTTCCGCCATGGTCTGGCGCTGTTCGTCGCTGATGCCGGGGGCCGGGGCCTCCTCGATTACCTTCTGGTGGCGGCGCTGCATGGAGCAGTCGCGCTCGCCCAGGCATACGGCGTTGCCGTGGGTGTCGGCCAGGATCTGGAACTCCACGTGGCGCGGGTGTTCCAGGTATTTCTCCATATACAGGGTGTCGTTGCCGAAGCCCTGCTGGGCCTCGTTGCGGGTCAGCGAGATCGCGTTCAGCAGCGCGCCCTCGGTATGCACCACGCGCATGCCGCGACCGCCGCCACCGGCGGCGGCCTTGATGATGACCGGGTAGCCGATCTCGCGCGCCAGGGCCAGGTTGGTGTCCGGGTCGTCGCCCAGGGCGCCGCCGGAGCCGGGTACGCAGGGCACGTTGGCCTCCAGCATTGCCTGCTTGGCGGAGACCTTGTCGCCCATCAGGCGGATGGTCTCGGCGCGCGGACCGATGAAGGAGAAGCCGGAGGACTCCACCCGCTCGGCGAAGTCCGCGTTCTCCGACAGGAAGCCGTAGCCGGGGTGGATCGCGCCGGCATCGGTGACTTCGGCCGCGGCGATCAACGCGGGGATGTTCAGGTAGCTCTCGCCGGAGGCCGCGGGGCCGATGCAGACGGATTCGTCCGCCAGGCGGACATGCTTCAGGTCGCGATCGGCGCTGGAGTGTGCGGCGACGGTGGCGATACCCATCTCGCGGCAGGCGCGCAGGACCCGCAGGGCGATCTCGCCGCGGTTGGCGATCAGAATCTTTTCAAACATGCTCGGACCTGTTGGCAGGGAATCGGAGGGTTCAGCCGATGATGAACAGCGGCTGGCCGTATTCCACCGGGTTGCCGTTCTCGACCAGGATGTCGCGGACCGTCCCCGCCTGGTCGGCCTCGATCGGGTTGAGCATCTTCATCGCCTCGATGATGCACAGGGTCTCGCCGACCTCCACGGTCTGCCCGACCTCGACGAACGGCTTCGAGCCCGGGCTGGGTGCGCGGTAGAAGGTGCCGACCATGGGGGCGGTGACCCGGTGACCGTCCATCTCCGGGGTCGCGTCCGCCGCGTCGGCCGGGGCGGCTGCGGGCGGTGCGCCGGCTGGTGCCGGTGCCGCGGCGGGCAGAGGGGCCGGGGCCGGTGCGGCGACGGCGGTGCCGCTGGCCGAGCGGGTGATGCGGACCGACTCCTCGCCTTCGTGGATCTCGATCTCGTGGATGCCGCTCTCGTCGAGCAGGTCGATCAGTTTCTTGACCTTGCGAATGTCCATGGAAGCCTCTTATTCCTTGATAGCCGCGAGCGCCGCATCGAGCGCCAGCCGGTAGCCAATGACGCCGAAGCCACTGACCAGACCGGCGGCGACATCGCTCAGACGCGAGGTCTGGCGAAAGGGCTCGCGGGCGTGGATGTTGCTGATATGGATCTCGTAGAACGGGATGGCAACACCCAGCAGGGCATCGCGCAGGCTGACACTGGTGTGGGTCAGGCCACCCGGATTGATCAGGATGCGTTGCACGCCCTCGCCGGGGGCGGCATGGATGCGGTCGATCAGGTCGCCTTCATGGTTGCTCTGGAAGCAGTCGAAGGAGGTGTCGGCCTGTTCCGCCCGAGCCCTCAGGTCGGTCTCGATATCCGCCAGGGTCTGCGCGCCGTAGCGCTCCGGCTCCCGCTGTCCCAGCAGGTTCAGATTGGGGCCGTTGAGCAGCAGTATGGACGCCATGGCAGGGGGAATCGGTAGCGATCCTGTCGAGAATGGACGCGATTGCACCGAAAAATGACGGTGCGACGAATGTTCGGGATTTTGCCGCAGGAGGGGTGGGGGTGTCCAGCGCGGAGGGTGCCTTGGGCGCGCCGGTACCGCGCCCGGCGCGGTGCCGGCGTGCGGGTTTCGATCAGTCGGCGGTCAGCGGGAACAGGGTCAGTTCCACCCGGCGGTTCTGCTGGCGGCCCGCCTCGGTGTCGTTGGTGGCGACCGGCTGGTGCGGTCCGAAGCCGATGGTGTGCACGCGCACCGGCTGCACACCGCGGCGGATCAGGGCCTGCCCCACGCTCTGGGCGCGGCGCTCGGAGAGGTCCATGTTGTATTCGACGCGACCGGTGCTGTCGGTGTGGCCGGCGACTTCGATGCCGGTCTGGTCGAACTCCTCCAGGACCAGGGCCACCGAGTCCAGTACATCCTGGAATTCCGGCTTGATGTCGCTGCGGTCGAAATCGAAGGTGATGTTGCTCGGCATGTTGAGGATGATGTTGTCGCCGTCGCGGGTCACGCTGACGCCGGTCCCGCGCAGCTGCTCGCGCAGGGCATCTTCCTGGCGGTCCATGTAGTTGCCGATGGCGCCGCCGGCCAGGGCACCGATGCCGGCCCCGATCATCGCGCGCTGGGTGCGGTTGCGGCTGCTGGTGACGCTGCCGAGCACGGCACCGGTGGCCGCGCCGATGCCGGCCCCGATGGTGGCGCGCGAGACGCGTTCTTCCCCGGTGTATGGATCGGTGGTGGTGCAGCCCATCACCAGGACCAGGGCACTGGTGGCGGCCAGGGCGAGGATGCGTTGCATGGCGGTTCTCCCGTGTTCGTGTGATCCGCAAGGCAGCGGACGTGATGAATCCCAGCTTGCGGTCCGCGGGGTGAACCGTCCATGAATCCGGAGAATGGGTGGGCTATTGGCCGTCGATTTCGTGACGCAGTTCGCTCAGCACCGGGGCGGTTTCGGGGTGCACCCCGCGCCAGATCGCGAAGGCCTCGGCCGCCTGTTCCACCAGCATGCCGAGCCCGTCGCTGCCGTTGCTGCAGCCCGCCGCCTCGGCCCAGCCAAGGAAGCGCTGGGCGCCGGCCCCGTAGACCAGGTCATAGGCCAGGCTGTCCGCTTGAACCAGATGGGCGGGGAGGTCCAGCGCGTCCTCGCCAAGACCGGTGGCCGTAGCGTTGACCACCAGGTCGAAGGGGCCCTGCGGCAGGGTGTCCAGGCCGCAGGCGGACAGCCGGGTGGCCGGGGCGATGTCGCGGAAGACCTCGACGAGCCCCTCGGCGCGGGCCACGGTGCGATTGGCGATGACCAGGGCCTCGGGGCCCCCCTCCAGCAGCGGCTGCAGCAGGCCGCGGGTAGCCCCGCCGGCGCCGAGGATCAGGATGCGCTGGCTGCGCACATCGAAGCCGAGGCGGTCGAGGTCACGGCAGAAGCCGATGCCGTCGGTATTGTCGCCGTGGATCCGGTGGTCGCTGTCGCGCCACAGGGTGTTCACCGCGCCTGCATGCCGGGCGCGGTCGGTCGGCACCCGGGCCAGGGCGAAGGCCTCCTCCTTGAACGGCACGGTGACGTTGAGGCCCTTCAGCCCCTCGGCAAACCACCCGTTGACCTCCTCGGCGAACTGCCCCGGTGTCCCTTTCCGGGCCTCGTAGACGAGGTGCTGGCCGGTCTGTTCGGCGAACAGGGTGTGGATGCGCGGGGACAGCGAGTGGTGGATCGGATTGCCCACCACGGCATAACGATCCGGGCGCGGCTCGCTCATCGCGCCGCGTCCTCCGCCAGCCATTCGGCCACGGCGCGCGCGTAGTAGGTGAGGATCCCGTCGGCCCCGGCGCGCTTCATGCCGGTCAGGGCCTCCAGCACGCAGGCGCGTTCGTCCAGCCAGCCGCGTTCGGCGGCGGCCTTGAGCATCGCGTACTCGCCGGAGACGTGATAGACGAAGGTCGGGCGCTGGAACTGGTCGCGGATGCGGCGGACCACATCGAGATACGGCATGCCCGGCTTGACCATCACCATGTCGGCGCCCTCGGCCAGGTCGAGCGCGACCTCGTGCAGGGCCTCGTCGCCGTTGGCCGGGTCCATCTGGTAGGTCTCCTTGCCGCCCTTGCCCAGATTGCCGGCCGAGCCCACCGCATCGCGGAACGGCCCGTAGAAGGCCGAGGCGTACTTGGCGGAGTAGGCGAGGATGCGCGTGTGCACGTGCCCGCCGTCCTCCAGCGCGGTGCGGATCGCGCCGATGCGTCCGTCCATCATGTCGGAGGGGGCGACCACGTCGGCGCCGGCCGCGGCATGCGACAGCGCCTGCTTCACCAGGGCCTCGACGGTGATGTCGTTCACAACAAAGCCGTCGTCGTCGATGATGCCGTCCTGGCCGTGGGTGGTGAACGGGTCCAGGGCGACGTCGGTGATCACGCCGAGCTCGGGGTGGGCCTGCTTCAGTGCGCGTACCGCGCGCTGGGCCAGGCCCTCGGGGTTCCAGGCCTCGGCGGCATCCAGGCTCTTCTTCTCGCCCGGGACCACCGGGAACAGGGCCAGGGCCGGGATGCCGAGGCGCACGGCCGCGGCCGCCTCCTCCAGCAGCAGGTCGATGCTGACGCGCTCCACGCCGGGCATCGACGGCACCGCCTCGCGTACCCCCTCGCCCTCGGTGACGAAGACCGGCAGGATCAGGTCGTCCGCGCGCAGGTGGTGCTCGCGCATCAGGCGGCGGGAGAAGGCGTCGCGGCGCATGCGGCGCGGACGGCCGGCGGGATAGGGGGCGATCGGTGCGGTCATGCGGGTCGTCCTTGTTGGTGGGTCAGCCGGCGGACTCGGTCAGCCAGTCGCGCGGCTTCAGATAGCGCTCGTAGAGTTCGGCCTCGGGCGTACCGGCTTCCGGCTGGTAGTTGTATTCCCAGCGCACCAGCGGCGGCAGCGACATCAGGATCGACTCGGTGCGCCCGCCCGACTGCAGGCCGAACAGGGTACCGCGGTCGTAGACCAGGTTGAACTCGACATAGCGCCCGCGCCGGTAGAGCTGGAACTGGCGCTCGCGCTCGCCGTATTCGGTCGCGTGGCGACGCTCGACGATCGGGCCGTAGGCATCCAGATAGGCATTGCCGACGCTCTGCATGTAGCCGAAGGCGTGCTCGAAGCCGCCCTCGCTGAAGTCGTCGAAGAACAGCCCGCCGACGCCGCGCGGCTCGTCACGGTGCTTGAGGTGGAAGTACTCGTCGCACCACTTCTTGTGCGCCGGGTAGAGGTGCTCGCCAAACGGGCGACAGGCAGCCTCGGCCGTGCGGTGCCAGTGGATGCAGTCCTCGTCAAAACCGTAGTACGGGGTCAGGTCGAAGCCGCCGCCGAACCACCAGATCGGCGCCTCGCCGGGCTTCTCCGCGATGAAGAAGCGCACGTTCGCGTGCGAGGTCGGTACATACGGGTTGTGCGGGTGGATTACCAGCGACACGCCGGTGGCCTGGAACGAGCGCCCGGCCATCTCCGGACGGTGCGCGGTGGCCGAGGCCGGGAGGTTGTCGCCCATCACATGGGAGAAGTTGACCCCGGCCTGCTCGAAGACCCGCCCCTCGTGCATTACACGGGTGCGGCCGCCGCCGCCGGCCGGGCGTTCCCAGGCGTCCTCCTCGAAGCGGGCCTGGCCGTCCAGGCCCTCGAGGCCCTGGCAGATGCGGTCCTGCAGGCCCTGCAGGTAGTCGATCACGCGGTCGATGGAGACGTTGTCCTGGCTCATGCTGCGTCCCGGTTGATCAGTTGTCGGTATGGGTGTCGGGTTCCGGCGCGCCCCGGAGCCAGGCCCCGGTGCGGGCGTCGCGGATCGCGCTGGGTGCGGTGCGCCCGCCACATTCTGCCTGCAGGATTGCATCGATGCCGGCCCCGAGTTGTGAGGCAACGCAATCCCAGCTGCGGCAGGGCTCCGCGCCCGCGCGGTTGGCGCTGGTGGAGACCAGCGCGCTTTCGGCGGCCGCGCACAGCGCGCGCGTCCCCGGATGGGCGGTGACGCGTACCGCGAGGCTGTCGTGTTCACCGCGCAGTAGCGGCGGGCAGGCATCGGTGACGGGCAGCAGCCAGGTGGTCGGCCCCGGCCAGCTGGCGTCGATCTCGGCGTGGTGCTCGGCCGGCAGCGGCGCCAGCCAGGGCGCGAGGCGCTCCAGCCGGTCGGTGACCACGATCAGCCCCTTGGCGGCCGGGCGACCCTTGATCTCGAGGATGCGATCGATCGCCCGGGGGTTGTCCGGGCGGCAGCCGAGACCAAAGACTGCCTCGGTGGGGTAGGCGATCACGCCGCCGTCGCGCACGCACTGTGCGACGGGTTCGATCTCGGGGGATAGCAACGGGGCGTTATTCGGATCCACGGTCGCCGGAGGGCTGGGCACTCAGGCGGCTGTCGCCGGCGTTGTCACCGCTGTCGGATTTCGCGCCACCGGACTTGGCGGTCGTGGCCTTTTTCGCCGGGGCCTTCTTCGAGGTGGTCTTCCTGGCGGCGGTCTTTTTCGTGCCCGTCTTGCTGGCGGCCTTCTTGGTGGTAGCCGCCTTTTTCGTGGTCGTCTTCTTCGCGGTCGACGATTTGGATGCGGTCTTCCCGGAAGATTTGGCGGTCGACTTGGACGCCCCCTTGCGGCCGCGGCCCTTGCGTTCCGGGGCGGCGGCGATCAGTTCCTGGCACTGCTCCAGTGTCAGGGACTTGGGATCGGTCTCCTTGGGGATCTTGGCGTTCTTGTTGCCGTCGGTCACATACGGTCCGTAGCGCCCGTTCAGCACCTGGATGCCTTCCTCGTCGAAGCTCTTGATGAAGCGCTCGGCGTCCTTTTGCTTCTTCTCGGCGACGATCTCCAGCGCGCGTGGCAGCTCGATGGTCCAGACGTCGTCGTCCGGGCCGAGGGAGGCGTACTTGGAGCCGTACTTCACGTACGGTCCGAAGCGGCCGATGTTCACCATCACCGGCTCGCCCTCGGGCGTCTCGCCGAGGTCGCGCGGCAGCTTGAACAGCTCCAGCGCCTCGTCGAGGGTGATCTTGTCCATCTTCTGCCCGGGCAGCAGGCCGGCGAAGCGCGGCTTCTCCTCGTCGTCCTTGGTGCCGATCTGCACGATCGGGCCGAAACGGCCCAGGCGCACGCTGACCGGGCGCCCGCTCTGCGGATCGGTGCCCAGCTCGCGTGACTGCACGGCCTCGGCGCGGGTGACGTTCTCTTCCTTCTCCTTCACCCGGTCGCGGAAGTCGCCCCAGAAATCCTCCAGCACCGGGACCCAGTCCTTCTCGCCGCGCGAGATCGCATCCAGCTCGTCCTCCAGCTTCGCGGTGAAGTCGTAGTCCACGTAGCGGTCGAAGTGCTGGGTCAGGAAGCTGTTCACGATCCGGCCGGTATCGGTCGGGATGAAGCGCTTGCCGTCCATCTCCACGTACTCGCGTGACTGCAGCGTGGAGATGATGCTGGCGTAGGTCGACGGGCGGCCGATGCCGTATTCCTCCAGCGTCTTCACCAGGCTGGCTTCGGTGTAGCGCGGCGGCGGCTCGGTGAAGTGCTGGTCGGCGGTGACCTCTTCGAGCTGGACCGTGTCGCCCTCGGCCATCTCCGGCAGGCGCTTGTCCTCGTCGTCATCCTGCGCGTCGTCGCGGCCTTCCTGGTAGACCGCGATGAAGCCGGGATCGACCAGGGTGGAGCCGGTGGCGCGGAACTGGTGCCGGCTGTCGCCCGGGACCAGATCGGCGGCCACGGTGTCGAAGGTCGCGTGGATCATCTGGCAGGCGACGGTGCGCTTCCAGATCAGGTCGTACAGGCGGGCCTGGTCGCTGCTCAGGCGCTCGCGCACCTCGTTCGGCAGACGGCGCACCGAGGTCGGGCGGATGGCCTCGTGGGCCTCCTGCGCGTTCTTCGACTTGGTCTTGTACTGGCGCGGGCTGTCGGGGACGTTGTTGGCCCCGTAGCGCTCCTCGATCAGGCCACGAATCTCGCCGATCGCCTCGCCGGCCAGGGCCACCGAGTCGGTACGCATGTAGGTGATCAGGCCGATCGCGCCGGAGCCCAGATCGATGCCTTCATATAGTTGCTGCGCGGTGCGCATGGTGCGCGATGCGGTGAAGCCCAGCTTGCGCGAGGCCTCCTGCTGCAGGGTCGAGGTGGTGAACGGCGCGGCCGGGTTGCGGCGGCGCTGCTTCTTTTCGACCTTGGCGACGCGCAGCTCGCCATTCGCGGCGTCGGTCAGACGCTTCTGGGCGTCGTGCGCGAGCTCGGCGCTGTTCAGGTCGAACTGGTCCAGCTTGTTGCCGTCCAGGTGGGTCAGGCGCGCGGTGAACGGCTGGCTCTGGCGCTCGACCTTCGCATCCAGGGTCCAGTATTCGCGAGGGACGAAGGCCTCGATCTCGTTCTCGCGCTCGCAGATCATGCGCAGCGCCGGGCTCTGCACGCGCCCGGCGGACAGGCCGCGCTTGATCTTGCGCCACAGTAGCGGGGAGAGGTTGAAGCCGACCAGGTAGTCCAGCGCGCGGCGCGCCTGCTGGGCATCGATCAGTGGCTTGGCCAGGTCGCGCGGTTCCTCGATCGCCTGCTGGATCGCCTTCTTGGTGATCTCGTGGAATACGACGCGATGCACGCCGCGATCGTCCAGCAGGCCGCGGTCACGCAACACCTCGTAGAGATGCCAGGAGATCGCCTCGCCTTCACGGTCAGGGTCAGTCGCAAGGATCAGGTCGTCGGATTTTTTCAGCGCCTTGGCGATCGCCTCGATCTGTTTCTCGCTGCGCTCGATCACGTCGTACTTCATGCGGAACCCGTTCTCCGGGTCCACCGCGCCCTCCTTGGGCACCAGGTCGCGCACATGGCCATAGGAGGCCATGACCTGGTAGTCCGGGCCGAGATACTTCTCGATGGTCTTGCCCTTGGCGGGCGACTCTACGATGACGAGGTGCTTGCTCATGTCGCTCGGGACCGTCTCCGTGGCAGCGGGTTCCGTATCGGGGCGATCGCGGTCGTATGGCAGCGACCGGGTTCACGGGCGCTAAAGACTAGAGGAGGAAATGCCCGTTGGCTACCGCGCGCTTTTCGCAAGACGGAGAAATCAGTGCAGATAATCCACGGCCGCGGGGCCGGCATCGTCGCGCATGACCTCTTCCAGGCGGGAATAGGCGATCGCGTCGTCGGGCTGGTTGAACAGCACCATCAGCACCACCCAGCGCAGCTGGTCGAGGTCGATCTCCTCGGCGTCCAGCTCCATTACGCGGTCCAGCACCAGCTCGCGGGTGCCGGCGGTCAGCAGGCCGTTTTGCTCCAGGTGCAGCAGGAAGCCATGGGCCTCGGTATCCAGGCGTTTTTGCTCTTCCGGGGCATAGATCCGCTGGGCGGCGCCGTCGCCGCCGCGCCCGGCCAGGGGGGCCTCGCTCATCAGGCGGTCCAGCCAGCCCAGAGCGCGGTCGATCTCGCGGCGGGCAAAGCCGGCCTCCACCAGGTGGCGTTCCAGCTCCGAGCGGTCCGGCTCCTCGTCGGATTCCTCGTCGATGGTGTGCTCGAAGAGATACATGAGCACATCCAGCACATTCTCGTTCATGATTCGGGGGATCCTGCGTCGAGGCGCTGGTAGCGCCCGTGGTCGAGGGCGGCCACACGGCCATGGAGTTCAAGCAAAACCAGCATGGATGAAAGCTGTTCGATGGTCAATTTGGTGCGTTCGCGCAGGGTTTCCAGCGGGACCGGGTCGAATCCCATCGCGTTCAGTACGCGTTCCTGCTCCGGATCCAGCGGGTCGGAGGCGGGTTCGGCCGCGGCCGGAGGCGCATCGGGCGCGACGCCCAGCCAGTCCGCGAGGTCATCCAGGATCTCCTCGGCCGACTCCACCAGCTGGGCGCCATCGCGGATCAGCCGGTGGCAGCCGCGGCTGGTCGGGCTCAGCACCGAACCGGGGACGGCATAGACCTGGCGCCCCTGTTCGGCAGCCAGCCGTGCGGTGATCAGGGATCCGCTCTTCAGCGCCGCCTCGACGACCAGGGTCGCCAGTGACAGGCCGCTGATCACGCGGTTGCGCTGCGGGAAGTTCCGCGCCAGCGGCCGGGTATCGGTGGGCCACAGCGAGACCACCAGGCCATGGTCCGCGATGCGGTGCGCCAGGCGCCGGTGCTGGGCGGGGTAGATGCGGTCGGGCCCGGTGGCTACGACCGCGATGGTACGCCCGCCAGGCGCGGCCAGGGCGCCTTCGTGGGCGGCGCCGTCGATGCCCCGGGCCAGGCCGCTGGTGACCGTCAGCCCGGCCCCGGCCAGCTCGCGGGCGAATTCCGTGGCCAGGCGCTCGCCCTGCGGGGTGGCCTCACGGCTGCCGACGATCCCCACCTGCGGGCTGCGCAGCAGCTCGCGCGCGCCGTTCAGGTACAGCACCGGGGGCGGGTCGGGGAGTTCCGCCAGCAGGGGCGGGTAGTCGGGGTCGTCCAGACACAGCAATGTGTGCCGGGGGTCGGCATCCAGCCAGGCCTGGTCGGCCTGCGCCCCGGCCTCGCGGGCTTTATGGGCGGTGGTGTCCAGCTTGAGGTCGACGCCCGCGCGCTGCCATTCGGCCGCGGGGGCGGCCAGGGCGTTGCCCGGGGAGCCGAAGGCCTCGACCAGTTGCAGCAGGCGCCGCGGGCCGAGGCCTGGGGTGTTGATCAGTTGCAGCCAGTCCTCGTGCGGGGCGGCTGTCGCGCCGGCATCACGCATGCAGCCTGGCCGCAGGCCCGGTCAGGGGGTACGAACCTTGTCGCCCTCGCGCAGGGTGCGCTCGGCCTCGGTCACCAGCACATAGGACACCTTCTCGAAGGTCTGGAAGACCATGACGGTGCCGACTTCCTCTTCCGGCAGGGTGACCACCTCGTTGGCGCGATCGCTGATCGGGTCGCGGACCTCGCGCCCGGCGGTGAAGGCGGTCAAGACCTGGCCGTTCTCGATGCCGTCGCGTTCACCACGGTTGATGATGGCGGCCTGCAGCTGGCCGATCTGGCTGATGGCGTCGAACAGCGAGATGATCGTGCCCTCGGTACCAGCCGGCGGGCGCCCGATGTCGAACAGCATGTCCTGCTCTTCGGCGTAGGGGACCAGGCGGTCACCGCGGATGGCCTCGCGCTCGCCCTTGCGGATGTCGGCGCGGGCGACGTTGCCCGGCTCGATGATCTCGGCCTCGCCCACCGGCAGGGTGGCTACGCCCAGGTCCTCGCCGGTGTCCGGATCGGTCAGTGCGCCGTCGTGGCGAACGATGTGATAGAGCTCGTAGCGTTCGGTGTCCTCGGCGTTGCGCACGTACACCCGGTCGCCCGGGCCGAAGATCACGCGCTCGTCCTGCGAGGCGAGGATGTAGGGGGCGTTCTCCAGGGTTTCCTCGTCCAGCACCTGCGGGCGGAACATGAACGACTGCAGGGTGGAGATCGGGGAGACGTCCTCGTCGCGCTCCACCACCCGTGCTTCCGGCGACAGGCGATGCGTCGGGCGCACCCGCGGCCCGCCGTCGACCGTGATGCGCGGCCGGCCGTCCACGTAGTGGATGCTCAGCACGTCACCCGGATAGATCAGGTGGGGGTTCTCGATCTCGGGGTTGACCAGCCAGATCTCCGGCCAGTACCACGGGTCCTGCAGGAACATCGCGGAGATGTCCCAGAGGGTGTCGCCCTTCTTCACGACGTAGCGTTCGGGCGCGGATTCGCGGATCTCCGGCTCGGCCTCGGGGGTCGAGCGTTCATCCTGGGCTTCGCGCGCCGGGCGGGCTTCGGCCTGCGCCGTGCCGGAATCGGAGGCGGTCGTTTCGCCGCCGCCGTTCTCGGGTGTGGCCGCGCAGGCGCCCAGCAACAGCGTTACACTGAACAGAATGCCCGGCAGAACGAAGGTCGTGGTGGCCCTGGTCTTGTACATTTGGTGTCCCCTGTCAGGTCCGCGCGCTCCCCGAGCCTTCCTGTGGCCCGGCCCCCAATCGGATGACGCAATTCCGCGGATATTGCGGTCCAACGTTAGCAGAATTGCGACATCTGTACAGTACAAAGTTTGAGGTTTTTTCATGGCCAAGCGTGAAATCCTGCACTTCCCCGACCCCCGGCTGCGGCTGAAGGCCGAGCCGGTCGCCGAGGTGGACGACGAAATCCGCACCCTGGTGGACGACATGTTCGAGACCATGTACGCCGCGCCCGGCATTGGTCTGGCCGCCACTCAGATCAACGTGCAAAAGCGTGTGCTGGTCGCGGATGTCTCCGAGGACCAGAGCGAGCCGCATGCCCTGATCAACCCGGAGATCCTCGAGACCTCCGGTGAGGAGGAAATGGACGAGGGCTGTCTGTCCGTGCCCGGCTTCTACGAGAAGGTGCAGCGCGCCGACCGGATTCGCGTGCGTGCCCTGGGGCGTGACGGCCAGCCCTTCGAGCTGGACATCGATGGCCTGCTGGCGGTGTGCATCCAGCACGAGATTGACCACCTCGACGGCAAGCTGTTTGTCGATTACCTGTCCAGCCTGAAGCGCAGCCGCATCCGAAAGAAGCTGGAGAAGCAGGGCGGGCGCTCCGGAGCCGGTGACAAGACCGCGGTCCCCGCGGTCTGATGGGAGTGGCGGACACGGACGTCGAGTCCCTGCGCATTGTCTATGCCGGGACGCCGGATTTCGCGGTTCCCGCGCTGCAGGCCCTGATCGACGGCGGGCATGCCCCGGTCGCGGTCTATACCCAGCCGGACCGACCGGCGGGGCGTGGGCGCAAGCTGCGTCCGGGCCCGGTCAAGCAGGTCGCCGAGGCCGCCGGCCTGCCGGTGGTGCAGCCGGAGAGCCTGAAGTCCGCCGAGGCCCAAGCCGAACTTGCCGCCTGGCGCCCGGACATCCTGATTGTCGCAGCCTACGGGCTGATCCTGCCCCGCGCCGTACTCGCGATCCCGCCGCTGGGCGGGCTCAATATCCATGCCTCGCTGCTGCCGCGCTGGCGCGGCGCGGCGCCGATCCATCGCGCGATTCTCGCGGGGGACGAAGAGACCGGTGTCTGCCTGATGCAGATGGCCCCGGGGCTGGATGCCGGCCCGGTGCACGCCTGCCGTCGCGTCCCGATCACACCGGAGACCACCACCGGTGAGCTGCACGATGTCCTCGCCCGCGAGGGGGCGGAGCTGCTGGTGGAGCAGCTCCCGACGATTGCCGCGGGTGCCTCCGCACCGTGGCCCCAGGATGATGCGCAGGCCAGCTACGCCCGAAAACTGGAGAAACAGGAGGCCTGGATGGACTGGTCGCAGCCGGCCGCGGCCCTGGATCGACAGGTGCGGGCCTTCAACCCCTGGCCGGTGGCGCAGGCCGGCTGGCAGGGGCAGGCGCTGCGGGTCTACGCGGCGACCCCGCTGGAGGTCGCGGCGAATGCAACGCCCGGAACGATCATGGATGCCGGGCCGGAGGGCGTGGATGTGGCCACCGGCGACGGCATCCTGCGCCTGCGGACCGTTCAGCTGCCCGGCCGCCGCCCGGTCGCGGCGGCGGACTGGGCCCGCAATGCGGACCTGCCCGGCCAAACCCTGACCGGGGCGGTCTGATGGCGGGCAAGCCGAAACGCGTGGTGCCCTCGCGGGTGGATTCGCGCTCGCCGCGTCAGCGCGCGCTGGAGGCGGTGGAGCGCGTAGTGCTGCAGGGGCAGTCGCTGACCCGGGCGGTGGAGCTGGTGACCGAGGGGCTGGCGGCGCGCGATGCCGCCTGGGTGCAGGCGCTCGCCTACACCACCTTGCGCTGGTACCCGCAGCTGGCGGGGCTGGTCGATGGCTTTCTGGATCGGCCGCTGCGCAAGAAGGATGCCGTGATTGGTGTGCTGCTGGCGCAGGGACTGGCCGAGGTGCTGCATTTCGGGACGCGCGATCACGCGGCGGTGCGGGAGACCGCCGAGCTGGCGCGCGAGATCCATCGCCCTGGCGCGGTGGGCCTGATCAACGCGGTACTGCGCCGCGCCCTGCGCGAGCAGGACGAACTGGCGAGCCGGATCGAGGGCGACCCGGTGCTGCGCTATGCGGTCCCGGAATGGCTGCTGGAGGCGATTCGCGATGCCTGGCCGGAGGACTGGGAGACGCTGCTGGAGGCCTCGACCCGCCCCGCGCCGATGACCCTGCGGGTCAACCTGCACCGTGGCAGTCGCGAAGCGGCGCTGGAGGCCCTGTCCGCCGCCGGTATCCCGGGGCGGGCGTACCCGGCGCTGGCCAGCGCGCTGACTCTGGATGCCCCGGTCGATGTGGCCGCCCTGCCGGGGTTCGCTGACGGGGCGCTTTCGGTCCAGGACGCCTCGGCGCAATGGGCCGGGCCGTTGCTGGGGCCGCGGGCCGGCGAACGGGTGCTGGACGCCTGTGCGGCACCCGGCGGCAAGACCGGGCATTTGCTGGAACACGCGGGTGGCGATCTGGATCTGACCGCGCTGGACAACGACCCCGAACGCCTGGAACAGGTGCGCGAGAACCTCGACCGGCTGGGCTATGACGCCCGCCTGGTCGCGGCGGATCTGGACGCCACCGATGACTGGTGGGATGGCGAGCCCTTCGACGCGATCCTGCTGGATGTTCCCTGTTCCGCCACCGGCGTGATCCGGCGTCATCCGGACATCAAGACCCTGCGCCGGGCCGATGACATCCCGCGCCTGGCGGCGGAGCAGACCCGCCTGCTGGCCGGCGCCTGGAAGCTGCTCCGCCCGGGCGGCCGGTTGCTGTATGCCACCTGTTCGCTGCTGTCGCCGGAGAACGAGGCGGTGGTCGCCCCGTTCGTCGCGGCGACCGCGGATGCCCGCGCTCGGCCGCTGGAGGGCGAGTGCGCCATCCCCGGCAGCAAGCCCCGCGCGGCAGGTGTATCGCTGCCGCTGGGGCTCGAGGACGGAGACGGTTTCTATTACGCGCTGCTGGAGAAGCAGGCCCCCTGATGCCGGGGCGTTCATCGTGGCGGGGCGGGCCCCTGACGGCACTGTGCGGGCTGCTGGCCCTGCTGGCCCTGCTGGTCCTGGTGGCGCTGCCGGTGACGGCGAGCGCGGTGGAGATCCGCGCCGCGAATCACATGTGGCTGGATGATGCCACCGTGCTGGTGCGCCTCGATATCGACATGCGCCTGCCCGCGGTGCTGGAGGACGCCCTGGCCAACGGCGTGACGCTGGAGTTCGAGGCGCAGACGCGGCTGGAACGCGGCCGGCGGGTCGGGCGCGATACCCTTGCCAGCGAGACGCGTCGCGTCCAGCTGCAATACTTCGCCCTGAACCGGCACTATCTGGTAACCGCGGTGACCGACGAGCGCATGGACCTGAAACCGACCCTGGGGGATGCCCTGGACCTCGTCGCCCGGCGGCTGGGGCGGCTGCGTCTGGACGAGGTTCCGGATGCGGTGCGCGAGAATCCCGGCGAGTTCGATCTCGCGGCGCGGCTGACGCTGGTGTATTCCGCGCTGCCGCTGCCCCTGCAGCTGGATGCCGGTTTGCGCGGTGATCTGACGACCCGACAGGAGTGGCGGCGATGGTCGCTGGATTAGGGAAGCGCTGGTCAACGTACACGCTCGCGCTCGAGTCGCTTTTGCGCGCGCAAAAGCGGCCGAGCCCCTTGGGGTTGGTACCCCGGGTTCCCCGATCCGGCGTTGCGGCCCTTGCCGGTAGAATGGCTACCGGCTGCGGACCGCGCCTTGTTTCGGAAAACCTGGGATACCAACGCGAGGGTGTACGTTGACCAGCGTTTCCCTAAGAGGCTTCCCGTGGGGGCTCCTCGGCATCGGGCTCCTGTTCGCGCTGCTGCTGACCTCGCTGGTGGTGATGGGCGATGCGGCCCAGAACCAGGCGCGCTTCGAACAGGTGTTCCTGTGGCTGCTGGTGTTCCATGTGGCCGTGCTGGTGGTGCTGGGCGGGCTGATTATCTATCAGCTCGTGCGCATGGCGATCCAGTATCGCCGCGGGGTGCCCGGCAGCCGCCTGACGCTGCGCCTGGTGGCGGTGTTCATGCTGGTGGCCGTGCTGCCGGTGTCGGTCGTCTACTACTTCTCCTTCAAGTTCCTGAACGAGGGGGTGGATTCCTGGTTCGACGTGCGCGTGGAGTCGGCGCTGGAGGATGCGCTGGAGCTGTCGCGCTCGTCGCTGGATCTGCGGGTGCGCCAGCTGGCGACCGAGACCCAGGAACTGATGAGCGACCTCGAGGGGGTCTCGGAAGGCCTGGTTCCGCTGGCGCTGAACGACTATCGCCGCCAGGTCGGGGCGCAGGAGTTGACGCTGGTCGGTTCCAACAACCGCATCATCGCCTCCAGTACCGACAGCCCGATCCGCCGTCTGCCGACCCCGCCGGGCTCCGACATCCTGATGCGGGTGCGCCCGGAGCAGCCGTATTCGCGCCTGGAGCCGCAGTCTGACGGCTCGTTGATCATCCGCGTGGTGGCGACCACCAGTAGCCGCCGTCCGGGCTCGGAGAATCGCATCCTGCAGGGCATCTACCCGGTGGATCCGCGCATGAGTGCGTTGTCGCTGCGGGTCCAGGACGCCTTCGCCGATTACCGCGAGTTCGCCTACCTGCGCGGGCCGATGATCCAGGGCTTTGTGTTTACCCTGTCACTGGCGCTGGCGATCTCGCTGATGGCCGCGCTGTGGGCCGGACTGCTGGTGGCGCGGCGCATGGTGCGCCCGATCTCCGATCTGGTGCAGGGCACGCGCATGGTGGCGCAGGGCGACTACAGCACGCGCCTCGCGGTGCAGCGCGCCGACGAACTGGGCTTCCTGGTGCAGTCGTTCAACACCATGACCCGTACCCTGAACGAGGCGCGCGACGAAGCCGAGCGCAATCGCCGCCTGCTGGACGCCGAGCGCGCCTACCTGGAGAGCGTGCTGCAGCATCTGCGCTCCGGCGTGCTGGCGCTGGATGGCAGTCTGCGCCTGCGCACGGCGAACGCCGCGGCCAGCGAGATCCTGGAATGCGACCTGCAGGGCGCGCGCACCCGGGTGATGTCCGAGCTGGGTGACGAGTGCCCGTTGGTCGCACAGTTCTTCGAGGCGATCAGCGACGCCCTGGTGCGCCAGGAGGCCGAATGGTCGCGTCAGGTGGTCGTCTTTACCCGCAGCGGGCGCAAGGTCCTGATGACCCGCGCGGTGTGGTTGCCGACCTCGGGCTCCAGCCGCGGCCTGCACGCCATCGTATTTGACGACATGACCGAGTTCCTGAAGGCCCAGCGCGACGCGGCCTGGGGCGAGGTGGCGCGGCGCCTGGCACACGAGATCAAGAACCCGCTGACGCCGATCCAGCTCTCCGCCGAGCGCCTCTCCAGGCGCCTGGGCAAGGTGCTGGAGGGAGCCGACCGCGAGGTGCTGGACCGTGCCACCGGCACCATCGTGCAGCAGGTGGAGGCGATGAAGACCCTGGTCAACGCCTTCCGCGACTATGCCCAGGCGCCGCAGCTGGAGCGCGCCTCGGTGGACCTGAACCAGCTGATCCGCGATGTCTGCGAGCTGTACCTCGACCAGGACGGCCGCTCGCGCGTGGATGTCACGCTGGATGCGGAACTGCCGCGGATCCATGGCGACGCCGGGCGCCTGCGCCAGCTGCTGCACAACCTGATCAAGAACGCGCTGGAGGCGGGCGAGGGCCACGAGGACATGGAGGTGCATGTGGCCACTGCCTACCTTGACGACCCGGCGGGTCCGCATATCGAGCTGCGGGTGACCGACACCGGTCCCGGCATCAAGCCGGAGTTCCTCGAACGCATCTTCGAGCCCTACACCACCGACAAACCGCGTGGAACCGGTCTCGGTCTGGCGGTCGCACAGAAGATCGTGGAGGAGCATGGCGGCATGATTGAGTGCCATAATGCGGAATCCGGGCGGCATGGGGCGGTCTTCCGCATCCGCATTCCGGTGGAGCATGGTCCGGTGGTTCACGAGGAGCCCGAATGAGCGAAGCCTACATACTCGTGGTCGACGACGAGCCGGACATCCGCATGTTGCTGCAGGATGTGCTGGAGGACGAGGGCTACCAGGTGGCGCTCGCCGGCTCCGTGGCCGAGGCCAAGGCCCAGCGCCGCAGCCGCCGTCCCGATCTGATCCTGCTGGATGTCTGGATGCCGGACGGCGACGGCATCTCGCTGTTGAAGGAGTGGAGCGACGACGAGGGCCTGCCCTGCCCGGTGGTGATGATCTCCGGCCATGGCAATGTCGAGACCGCGGTCGATGCGACGCGGCTCGGGGCCTACGACTTCATCGAGAAGCCGCTGTCCATCGACAAGCTGCTGATCACCCTGAACAACGCCCTGGAGGCCGCGCGCCTGCAGCGCGAGAACGTGGGCCTGAAACGCCATGCCGGCACCGTGCACGACCCGGTCGGCAGCAGCGCCACCATGGTGAACCTGCGCGACCAGGTGCAGCGCATGGCGCAGCACGATACCTGGGTGCTGATCACCGGCGAGCCGGGGGTGGGCAAGCAGACCTTCGCGCGCCTGCTGCATGCGCGCAGCGCGCGGCGCGAGAGCCCGTTCATCGTGGTCTCGGTGGGTTCGCTGTCCGGCGAGGAGGCGATCGCCGAGCTGTTCGGCAGCGAGCAGGGCGAGCATGTGCGCTACGGCCTGCTGGAGCAGGCGGCGGGCGGCGTGCTGTTCCTCGACGAGGTCGCGGAGATGGACCTGCAGACCCAGGGCCGGCTGCTGCACGCGCTGGATACCCAGCGCATCACGCGCATCGGCGGCAACCAGCCGATCAGCGTGAATGTGCGCGTGATCGCGGCCAGCCAGTACGACCTGGCCGAGGCGGTGGAGCAGGGCCACTTCCGCGAGGACCTCTACTACCGGCTCAATGTCCTGCCGCTGGCGATCCCGCCGCTGCGCGAGCACCCGGAGGATATCCCGGAACTGCTGGAATGCCACATGCGCCACCTGCACCAGCAGGAGGGCCTGCCGGTGCGCGCCTTCCAGCGCCCGGTACTGGAGCGGCTGCAGCAGTACCACTGGCCCGGCAATGTGCGCGAACTGCGCAATCTGGTGCAGCGGCTGATGATCCTGGGCTCCGGCGACGAGATTACCCGCGACGAGGTGGAGCGCACCCTCAGCGGGCAGCCGCAGCGCGCGGAGGAGGTCGGCGAGGGCACAGTGGCCATCCCCGACCTGCCGTTGCGCGAGGCGCGCGAGCAGTTCGAGCGCGAGTACCTGCAGCAGCAGCTGGAGCGCTCCGAGGGCAACATGACGCGCCTGGCGGAACGGGTGGGGCTGGAACGCACCCATCTGTACCGCAAGTTCAAGGCGCTGGGGATCGACCCCAAGCGCGTGAAATCCGATAGCTGAATCCGCTCCGGGACGGGAGGCGCATGAAGCACATCATCATCCTCGGGGCCGGTCAGGTCGGCCAGTCGCTGGCCGAGGCGCTGAGCGCCGACGGGATCGACATCACCGTGGTCGACTATCGCTCCGAGATGCTGGCGGATCTGGAAGACCGCTACGACATAAAAACGGTACACGGCTTCGCTGCGCACCCGTCGGTGCTGGAGGCGGCCGGGGCGCGGGACGCGTCCATGCTGATCGCGGTGACCAATTCCGACGAGACCAACATGGTCGCCTGCCAGGTGGCGTCCACGCTGTTCAATATCGAGACCAAGATCGCCCGGGTACGGGCGCGCGACTACCACGAGACCCCGGCGCTGTTCGCCCAGGACGCGATGCCGGTGGACATGCTGATCTCGCCCGAGGCGATCGTGACCAGCCACATCCAGCGGCTGATCGAGCACCCCGGCTCGCTGCAGGTGCTGGAATTCGCCGAGGGCCGCGTCTCGCTGGTCGGCGTGCGGGCCTACTACGGCGGGCCGCTGGTCGGCCACGAACTGAAGAACCTGCAAAGCGACATGCCCGGGATCCATACCCGGGTGGCCGCGATCTTCCGCAAGGACCGGCCGATTCAGCCGGATGGTTCCACGGTGATCGAGGCGGACGACGAGGTCTTCTTTGTCGCCGCCAAGAAGAACATCCGCGCGGTGACCTCGGAGCTGCGCAAGCTGGAGAAGCCCTACAAGCGCATCCTGATCGCGGGCGGCGGCAACATCGGCGAGCGGCTCGCCGAGACGCTCAGCAAGCGCTACCGGGTCAAGGTGATCGAGCGTGACTCCGAGCGCGCCGACCACCTGGCGCGGACGCTGCCCAGCAATGTGCTGGTGCTGCACGGGGACAGCTCGGATGACCGCTTCCTCGAGTCCATCAACGTTGAGCACAGCGATGTGTTCTGCGCGGTCACCAACGACGACCAGGCGAATATCTTTGCCGGGATGCTGGCCAAGCGCTGGGGCGTGCGCAAGGTGATGTCGCTGATCAATCGTCCCAGCTACGTGGACCTGCTGCAGAGCGGGACCATCGATGTCGCGATCTCGCCGCAGCAGGCGACCATCGGGGCGTTGCTGGCGCGGGTGCGCGAGGGCGGCACCGCCACCGTGCATACCCTGCGGCGCGGCGCGGCGGAGGCGATCGAGACGGTGGTCAACGGCGATGCGCGCACCTCGCAGGTGGTCGGTCGCCGGATCGAAGAGATCGACTTCCCCGAGGGAACGAGCCTGGGCGCGGTGGTCCGCGAGGAGGAGGTCATCATCCCGCACCGGGACACGGTCATCGAGGCCGGCGACCATGTGATCCTGTTCGTGACCGACCGGCGCAAGGTGAAGCAGGTCCAGCGCCTGTTCCAGCCTACGGCACTGTTCTTCTAGGCGGGAGGCGCAGATGCTTCATCTTGCCTCCACCGCCCGGTTGCTGGGTGTTCTGCTGACGCTGTTCAGTCTGGCGATGCTCCCGCCGGCGGCCATCGGCTTCCTGTACGGGGAGGCCACCGCGCTGGTGTTCCTGCAGGCCTTTGCCCTGCTCCTGCTGATTGGCGGGCTGCTGTGGGCCCCGCTGTACCGGATGCGTCAGGAACTGCAGGCGCGCGACGGCTTCATCCTGGTGGTGCTGTTCTGGCTGGGGCTGGGCATCGCGGGCGCGACCCCCCTGTTCCTCGATCCGAGCCTGCAGATCTCCTTTACCGACGCGGCCTTCGAGTCGATGTCCGGGCTGACCACGACCGGGGCCACGGTGCTGAGCGGGCTGGACGACCTGCCGCGCTCGCTCCTGTGGTATCGCCAGCAACTCCAGTGGATGGGGGGCATGGGCATCATCGTGCTGGCGGTGGCCATCCTCCCGCTGCTGGGCGTCGGCGGGATGCAGCTGTTCAAGGCCGAGACCCCGGGGCCGATCCGCGACAATAAACTCACCCCGCGCATCGCCGAGACCGCGCGCAACCTCTGGTACATCTACCTGGGCCTGACCGTGGCCTGCGCGCTGGCCTACTGGGCTGCCGGCATGGATGCCTTCGATGCCGTCGCGCATGCCTTCTCCACCGTGGCAATCGGCGGGTTTTCACCTTATGACGCCAGCATCGGTCATTTCGATTCGGTGGCCATCGAGATCGTCGCCATTGCCTTCATGGTGCTGGCCGGGATGAACTTCGCCCTGCATTTCCTGGTACTGCATCGGGCGACCTGGAAGCCCTACCGGCGCGACGAGGAGCTGCGCGCCTATCTGCTGGTGCTGGGTTCCGCAACGGTGCTGGTGGTTGCCTTCATGCTCTGGAGCGGGTTTACCGATCAGCTCGGGGATGCGCTGCGGCGCGGGATCTTCCATGTCGTGTCCATCGCGACCACCACGGGCTATGCCACGGATGCCTTCTATCTGTGGCCCGGTTTCCTCCCGGTACTGCTGATCTTCCTGTCGTTCATCGGCGGCTGTACCGGCTCCACCGGCGGCGGCATGAAGGTGGTGCGCGTGCTGTTGCTGGCCAAGCAGGGCCTGCGCGAGATCAAGCGGCTGATCCATCCGCATGCGCGGATCACGGTCAAGGTGAACGGCAAGGAGGCACCGGACCGCGTCGTGCAGGCGGTGTGGGGCTTTCTCGCGGCCTACGTGATGGTATTCGTGGTGATGATGCTGGCGCTAATGGCGTCGGGGCTCGATCAGGTCACGTCGTTTTCCGCGGTCGCGGCCACGCTGAACAACCTCGGCCCCGGGCTGGGTGAGGTCGGGCCCAATTTCCAGTCAATCAACGATTTCAGCAAATGGGTTCTCGTGCTCGCCATGCTGATGGGGCGGCTGGAAATCTTTACCGTGCTGGTGCTTCTGTCGCCCGCCTTCTGGCGGCGTTAGCCTGAACGCATCGTTTGACCGGCGGCGCGGGAGGTGCCCCATGAGCGACATGATCGAACGTTTCCAGAACATGCTCGATGGCGGACAGGACTCCGCCATGTTGCGTTTCTCGCTGGGCAACGCCCTGGCGACCGACGGTCAGCTCGAGGCCGCCGTTCCGCACCTCGAGCGCGCATTGGAACTGGACGGCGGGTACTCCGCGGCGTGGAAACTGCTGGCGAAGACGCTGGTCCAGCTCGAGCGCCCCGAGGCGGCGCTGTCCACCTGCGAGCGCGGCATTCGCGTGGCCACGGAGAAGGGCGACCTGCAGGCGGTGAAGGAGATGGAGGTCTTCGCCAAGCGCGCCCGCAAGCAGCAGGCCGCCACGGACGGGCCGGGCGACGGCTCCGGGGGCGCATGAGCGCAGCCGACGACGATCGAAGCCGGAGCGAGGACGCCGGCGCCTACCAGGCCCCGCTGACCGCGGCCCACTTCGCCCCGCGCTACTGGGGCAGCTGGCTGCTGCTGGGCCTGGCGTGGGTGCTGCAGGAATTGCCGCGCCCGGCCGTGCGTGGCCTGGCCCGTGGCCTGGGCCGGCTGATCCGGCGCTTTGCCGGGCGCAGCCGCGCGGTGGCCGAACGCAACCTGGAGCTGTGCTTCCCGCAGCTGAGCCCCGCCGAACGCATGCAACGCCTGGAGGCCTATTACCGCTACCAGGCACAGACCGTGCTGGACTATGGCCTGTTGTGGTTCGGCAAGCCGGGGCAGCATGCCGCGCGTATCCGCATCGAGGGCCTGGAACATTACGAGCGCCTGAGCTCGGCCGGCATCCCGGTGATCATCCTCGCGCCGCATTCACTGGCGCTGGACTACGGCGGCGTGCGCATGAGCCAGATGTTCGATGGCGTGTCCTTCGCCAAGCCGATGAAGAACCCGGTGCTGGAGTGGATCAACCACCGCAGCAGGACGCGCTACTCCGGCGACATCTTCGCCCGCGATCAGGGCCTGCGCCCGGCAATCCGCCAGCTCAAGCGCGGGCGGTTCTTCTATTACCTGCCGGACGAGGACCTGGGCGCCGAGGGCGCCGTCTTCGTCGACTTCTTCGGCGTGAAGAAGGCCACGCTGACCGCGCTGGCCCGTCTGACGCGCATGTCGAAGGCCGCGGTGCTCCCCAGCTTCGCCTGGTACGACCCCGCGGCGGATCAGTACGTGATGCGGCTGTGGCCGCCGCTGGAGGACTATCCCGCCGGCGACGACGAGGCGGATGCCCGACAGATGAACGCAGCCGTGGAACGCGGCATCGAACAGGCCCCCGCGCAGTATCTGTGGTCCATGCGCCTGTTCCGCACCCGCCCCGCCGGCGAGCCGCGCCTGTACCCCGACCGCAAGCGCTGATCACGCGGCGATGCCCGAGGGCGATACGATCCACAAGCTGGCGGCGGCGCTGCGGCCCATGCTCGAGGGGGTGGCGCTTGGCCGGGTCGCCACCCGAGCGCGCCGGGGGGATCCGTTACTGGAACATGGCGTGATGACCGCGGAGGCCGTGCAGGCCCGGGGCAAGCACCTGCTGCTGGACCTGGAGGCGGCGGACGGGCGGCGCTGGCAGTTGCGCAGCCATCTTGGGATGTACGGGACCTGGCACCAGTATGCGCCGGGCGCGGCGTGGCACAAGCCGGCGGCCGGGGCGTGGGCGGTGCTGGGCCTGCCGGATCGCGTGCTGGTCTGTTTCCACCCGCGTGAGCTGCAGTGGCGTCCGCGCGCGGACGGCGCACGGGACGTTCCCCGGCTGGATGCGCGGGTGGGCCCCGACCTGCTGGACCCGGCGATTGACCTGGATGCGGTTGTTGCCAGGGTACGCGATCGTGCCGATTCAGCCCGCCCGATCGTGGATGTGCTGCTGGATCAGTCCCTGGCGGCGGGGATCGGCAACATCTACAAGTCCGAGGTGCTGTTCCTGCAGGGGTGCCATCCACTGCGTCCTCTGGCACAGGTGCCGGAGGCCATGCTGCGCGGGTTGTACCGCGATGCCGAGCGCCTGCTGCGGCGCAATGTGAAGCCGGGGCCGCGGATTACCCGTGAGCGTGCGGAGGCGGGGGCGTTTCTGAACGTCTACGGTCGTCGGGGTGAGCCCTGTCACCAGTGCGGGGCACCGGTCGAATATGCCCGACTGGGCGAGCACCTGCGTGCGACCTACTGGTGTCCGGTCTGCCAGCCGGGGAACCCGTAGGCCCCCGCGGCATCCCAAAAGGATATGAATGATGCACGGCTCCTGGCCGTGCCGCCCAAGTCTCCAGCGGTATCCCGCCCCGCAGGCATCGCATTTTCCAAGGAGGTGAACCATGCAGACGCGCACGATGAAGACGAGCCGCCTCACCCTGGCGCCCGTGCTGGCCGGTCTGGTGATGGCCTGTACCGGATCCTCCGGGGTCTCGGCCGAGGGGCTCGGTGCCGGGGAGCACGGCCTGCAAGCCAGTGTGCTGCATGAGGGGCTTAATCACCCCTGGGCCATTGCGTTTCTGCCGGAGGGCGGGGCCCTGATCAGCGAGCGCCCGGGCACCCTGCGCTGGTTCGAGGACGCCGGGTCCTTCGACGGCCGGGGCGAGTTGGTGTCCGGTGTTCCGGGCGACCTGCAGGCGCGCAATCAGGGCGGCCTGCTGGACCTCGCGCTGCATCCCGACTTCGCCGAGAACCGCTGGCTGTACTTCACCTATTCCGCAGCCGTGGATGGCGGGCTCACCACACGCCTGGCGCGCGCACGTTTCCAGGACGGTGAGCTTCAGGGTGTGGAGACGCTGTTCACGGCCGAGCCGGGCGTCTCCGGGGGGCGCCACTTCGGCAGCCGCATCGTGTTCGATGACGCGGGCTACGTGTATATCAGCGTGGGGGATCGCGGCCAGCGCGATCATGCCCAGGACACCTCGACCCATATCGGCAGCATCATCCGGCTGCATGACGACGGGCGCGTCCCGGACGACAATCCGCTGGTGGATGATGCCGATGCCCGCCCCGAGATCTGGGCCTGGGGGGTGCGCAACCCGCAGGGCATGGTGATGGACCCCGAGACTGGCACCTTCTGGCAGAACGAGCACGGACCGCGCGGGGGCGACGAGGTGAACATCATCGAGCCCGGGCTGAACTACGGCTGGCCGGTCATTACCCACGGCCGGGAGTATGCCGGCGGGCAGGTCGGCGAAGGCCTGACCGAGAAGGAGGGGATGGAGTCGCCCCTGCATCACTGGACGCCCTCCATTGCCCCCTCGGGCATGGCGATCCTGCGCGATCCCGCCTTTGCCGACTGGGACGGCGATCTGCTCGTGGGCGGGTTGGCTCATCAGACCCTTCGTCGGCTGACCTTCGAGGGGCGCGAGCTGGTCAACGAGAGCGAGGTGCTGCCGGATTTGAACCGCCGCGTGCGGGACGTGCGCGTCCACGATGGGGCGATCTACGTGCTTACCGACCACAACCCGGGGGAGCTGATCCGGCTCGCCCCGGCCGACTGACGGAGCCGCCGATGTTCGCCTTTTCCGAGCCGCGCATGCCGACCCCCGAACAGGCCCTGCCCGGGCGCGACGAGCCGATGCCGGTCCCCGAGCGCCACATGGTTCTGGGGACGCCTCTGGCGCCACCGTATCCCGAGGGTATGCGGGTGATCCACTTCGGCATGGGTTGTTTCTGGGGTGCCGAGCGGTTGTTCTGGCAGCAGGAGGGCGTGTATTCCACCAGCGTGGGCTACGGCGGGGGCTACACCCCGAACCCGACCTATCGCGAGGTCTGCAGCGGCCAGACCGGGCACACCGAACTGGTACGGGTGGTGTTCGACCCGCGGAAGGTCTCGCTGGACGCCCTGTTCCGCATCTTCTGGGAGGGGCACGACCCGACCCAGGGTATGCGCCAGGGCAACGATGTCGGCACCCAGTACCGCTCGGCAATCTACACCACCGACCCTGAGCAAACCGCGGCTGCCGAGGCCAGCCGCGAGCGTTTCCAGGCCGCGCTGGACGCCGCCGGGCGTGGGGCGATCACCACCGAGATCGCCGAGGGCCCGGCGCACTACTTCGCCGAGGACTACCACCAGCAGTACCTCGCCAAGGTCCCGAACGGCTACTGCGGCCTTGGCGGCCTGGCCGTGCCCTATCCCACCTAGGTCGAAAGGCGTTTTTTACCACGAAGCGCACGAAGGCACGAAGAAAGGCCAGGTCAAAAGCGATTCACAGGAAGGTTTTAAGACCGGAAGAAGGCTGATGCGACGGCCTCCAGCAGCACGTTGATATGGTGCCTTGAGCGACCGTCACGCACTCGACCCTTCACCTGCAAACCTTCTCTTCTTCCAGACTTCCTGTGAATCGCCTTTCTTCGTGCCTTCGTGTGCTTCGTGGTGAAATCAGGTCTTAGTGTCTGCGGGTGGCGGCCTGGATGAGGGCGCGGAACAGGCGCTGGTGGCGGCGTTTCTGTGGGAGGTATTCGGGGTGCCACTGCACGCCGATGCACCAGTCGTGTTCGGCCTCGATGGCCTGGACCACGCCGGTCGATTCGCGTCCGGCGATCTTGAGGTCCCGCCCCAGGTCATTGACGGCGTGGTTGTGGAGCGCGTTCACGTGGAGCGTCGTGTCGCCCAGGATGTTGGCCAGAAGGCTGCGCGGGTCCAGCTCCACCGGCTTGACCGGCAGCAGGCTGCGGGCCTGCGGGGTTTCCACGTAGAACTCGGCCAGGTCGCGATGCAGGGTGCCGCCACGTACCACGTTGACCAGTTGCATCCCGCGACAGATGCCGAGGATCGGGCGGTGCTCGTCCAGCGCGCGATGGATCAGGGCCTTCTCCAGCCGGTCGCGGTCGGTGTCCAGTACACCGCCATGGGACTGGAACAGCCGGCGCAGTAACCACAGGGCCGGGTAGAATAGATAGCCGATCAGGCGCTGCGACAGGCGTCGCTCCGCCTGCCGGATGGCAGCCGCATCCGGTCCCTCGGGGAGGGTCTCGCCGTAGAGCTCGGGATCCACATCCGCCCCGCCGCCCACCACCAGACCATCGAAGCGCCGGTGACCGCGCGGCTTGCCCGGGCGCAGCCGCAGCGGACGGCCGCCGGCGCGCCAGACCGCGAGCGCTGTAAACAGCCAGGCGGGCCCGCCGCCCTGGTCGGGTCCGGTAATGGCGATCACCGGGCGGCGTGGACGCGGCGGTGCGGTATCGGCCACGGTATCGGTGGTCGTGCGGTCGGGCTCAGAACCAGTCACGGAGGCGCTGGCTCCAGTCGTCGGCCCAGCGGCCCAGGGCCTGGCCGGGGCGTTCCAGATATTCCCGCGACAGGCGCTCCAGGCGTTCCGGGTCCGCCGCCAGGCGCTCGACCTCGACCCAGCCGTTGAACGGCCGCGCGAGGCTCCAGTCCGGGTCGTCGATCTCGCAGTTCGGCAGGCGATAGTGGAAGGCCGGCCGCGGCTTGATCAGTTCGTGCTCCACGGGGGCCGCGTCGATCCGCCCGGGGTCCAGGTGGGCGAACAGCGGCAACAGGTCCAGCGGGCGGTTGCGGGTCGGGTTGTGCGCCAGGTAGGCGTCGATCAGGCCCTCCCGGTCGGGACGAAAGTCCGGGTCCAGCACGTAGCGTACAAACGGGCCGGGGAAAGACCGAATGTAGGGCGACAGGCGCCGCGCCAGGTCGATGGCGCCCGCCGCAGTGAGCACTTCCACCATCAGCAGGAAACTGCGCAGGACTGCCAGAAGCCACTCGGCATCGGTGCGGTGCACCTCGATATTGATCTGCAGCCCGAAGGCATAGAGAAACGAGCGTTCGGTACCCAGTGCGCCGGCCTGCTGCAGGGCGGCGCGCACCCGGTCCAGGCGGGGAAGGTCAGCCGTCGCGATCGGCGGCGCCACGATCTCGTGCGGGACCAGGCGGCCCGCGGCGTCCGCGAGCCAGCGCTCCAGCGCGGCCTCGTCGGAGTCGTCCAGCTCGATGCCCAGGCGCGCGAGGTGTTCGCGGTAGCCGCGGTCCTTCAGTACCCGGGCGTCCAGCTCCAGTTGGAAGTCGCCGACGTCCGTGTCGCGTACGTGGAAGACGAAGGCGTTGTCCGATTCGACGTGGCCCCCGAACTCGCCTTTCACGGTCTCGGCCATCGTCTCCAGCGACACCCCGGCCATCTCGATCTCCACGCCGATGCGTCGGGGCTCGCCATCCGGGTTGGCGGGCCAGGGGAGTTCGTGAAAGGGCTCGCTCATGCGTGTCTCGTAGTGATCGGGAGGCACCATGATAGCGGCTCGGTGTACCTCGTGCGGCCCGGGCAGTAGGATAGGCGCCGACCCACAGGAGCCCGCCGAACCCATGGATCGAATCTATCTGCGCGACCTCGAGATTGACGCCGTTGTTGGCGTCTACGACTGGGAACAGCGCATCCAGCGCCGCCTGCGATTCGATATCGAACTGGCGGCCGATACCCGCATCGCCGCCTACTCCGGCGAGATCGGCGACACCGTTGACTACGAGGCGGTGGCCAACGCCGTGCGTGCCATCGTCACGCGCGAGCCGCATGCCTTGCTGGAATCCCTGGCCGAGGAGATCGCCGAGGCCCTGATGGCCCAGTTCGGCACGCCGTGGCTGCGCATCAAACTCGGCAAGCCCGGTGCCGTGCCCGGCGTGCGCGAGGTCGGCATCGAGATCGAGCGCGGCAGCCTTTCCTCGTAGACCCGCGCCGGCCACGGGGCGCTGTCCCGGCCGGCGCCATCCCCATGCCGTGCTGTGTCGTCGCGAGGCGACGTGGCGATCCGCAGGGCAGGGAGGTGTTCGCCGTGCGTCCCGCATGGCCGCGTGTGCGCTCGCCGCGCCTGTCCCAGCCCCGATTTGCCTCTCCGACCCCGCCACTTGCCGAAGGACTGAACCTTCCTGAATCCCGGACATGGTTCACAGTCCTCGGTCTCCGCACGTTTTTGGTGCGTGTGCACTTTTAGTGCGCACCAAATAAAGGCAAAAGCCCGTGGTTGGGCCGCAACAGGTGTTGCGAAAAGCCGATTTTGCTCCCTTTTGGTACTTGGCACAGCCCGTGCAAGGACCGGGTGTCGACTACGCGACACTCGATTGACCAATCTGGGAGATGACCAACATGAAGAAGTTCACCCGTTCCGCGCTGGCCGCTGCTGTCCTCACCGTAGGCTCCACCGGTGGCGTCGCCTTTACCTCCACCGCCGCCGCGGAGCTGTCCGTGAACATCGGCGCGGTGTCCAATTACTACTTCCGTGGTTTTTCCGAAACCGACGACGGTGCTGCCGTTCAGGGTGGTATCGATTTTGAGCACGACTCCGGCTTCTATGTCGGTACCTGGATGTCCAATGTCGATTTTGGTGATGACACCAGCTACGAGCTCGACCTCTACGCCGGCTTTGCCGATGAGTTCGCCAATGGGTTCGGCTACGACGTCGGTTACATCTATTACGCCTATCCGGATGCCCGAGACGATACCGGTTCCCTGAGTGCCGACTTCGGCGAGATCTATGGTGAAGTCAGCTTCGATACCGGCGTTGTGGGACTGTACGGCGGTATGGCCTACGTCGTTCACGACAGCGATGACTCGGCCCTGGAAGACGACGACATGTACTTCTACGCCGGCCTGGATGTCCCGTTCATGGACGTCTACAGCGCCGGCTTCCTGGTAGGTCGCACCCGCTTCGACGATTCCAGCCTGGACAACTACACCCACTACACCGCCAGCCTGACCCGCGACGCGGGCGACTGGGGCGAGTTCAGCTTCAATCTCGAGTATGTCGACGAGACCGACGAAGACCTGGGCGCCTGGGTGGGCTGGTCCAAGACCTTCTGATTCCGCATTACCGCCTAAAGCAACAGCGGGTCCGCCAGGTGGCGGGCCCGCCCACAGGAGTCTGACATGAAGATGATTACCGCCGTAATCAAGCCGTTCAAGCTTGATGATGTTCGCGAGGCGATCTCGGAGATCGGCGTACAAGGGATGACCATGACCGAAGTAAAGGGTTTTGGTCGCCAGCGCGGTCATACCGAGCTCTATCGCGGTGCCGAGTACGTGGTCGATTTTCTGCCCAAGGTGAAACTGGAAGTGGCTGTCGACGAGAACTTGGTCGATCAGGTGGTCGAGGCCATTTCCAAGTCTGCCAGCACGGGCAAGATCGGCGACGGCAAGATCTTTATCACACCGGTGGAGCAGGTCGTGCGTATTCGCACGGGCGAGACCGGCCCGGAAGCCCTTTAAGGCCTCCGTCTTCCATCGAATGAGGAATTTCAATCATGGAAATTGAACAGCAAGTTGTCGAACTCGCCTACGCAATGGACACCTTTTACTTTCTGGTGGCCGGCGCGCTGGTGATGTGGATGGCCGCGGGCTTTACCATGCTCGAGGCCGGGATGGTTCGCACCAAGAGTGTGGCCGAAATTGCAACCAAGAATATCGCCCTGTATTCGATCGCCAGCATCATGTACATGCTGATCGGCTACAATATTATGTACAGCGACGGCCTGAGCTCCATCATCCCGGGCCTGGGCTTCCTGATCTCGGGCGACAACGCGGTCGCGGACGTACTGGGTAGTGGTGGCGACATCTACTACTCCGATCGTGCCGACTTCTTCTTCCAGGTCGTGTTCGTGGCCACCGCGATGTCGATCGTGTCGGGTGCCGTGGCCGAGCGCATGAAGCTGTGGGCCTTCCTGGCCTTCGCGGTCATCCTGACCGGCTTCATCTACCCGATCCAGGGCTTCTGGAGCTGGGGTGGCGGGATCCTCGACCAGATCGGCTATCTGGACTACGCCGGTTCCGGCATCGTCCACTTCACGGGTGCCGCTGCCGCGCTGGCCGGTGTGCTGCTCCTCGGGGCGCGCAAGGGCAAGTACGGCAAGGATGGCCAGATCAACGCGATCCCGGGCTCCAGCATGCCGCTGGCCACCCTGGGTGTGCTGATCCTGTGGCTGGGCTGGTTCGGCTTCAACGGTGGTTCCGAGCTGAAGGTCTCGGACATCGAGTCGGCCAATGCCGTGGCCGCCGTGTTCGCCAACACCAACCTGGCCGCGGCCGGGGGTGTGGTCGCCGCGCTGATCACCACCCGTCTGGTGTTCGGCAAGGCTGATCTGACCATGGCGCTGAACGGCGCGGTCGCGGGCCTGGTGTCCATCACCGCCGAGCCGCTGATGCCCAGCCCGTTCCTGGCGATGATCATCGGTGCCATCGGTGGCGTGATCGTGGTGTTCTCGATCGTCGCGCTGGACAAGCTGAAGATCGACGACCCGGTCGGCGCGATCTCCGCGCACGGTACCGCCGGTATCTGGGGTGTGTTCGCGGTGCTGCTGTCCAACCCGGATGCGACCTTCGTCGCTCAGCTGGTGGGCCTCCTCGCCATCTTCGTCTTCGTCTTCGTGGCCAGCCTGATCGTCTGGGCCATCCTCAAGGCGGTAATGGGCATCCGCCTGAGCGAAGAGGACGAGGATGTGGGCGCCGACATCGCCGAGTGCGGTCTCGAGGCCTACCCGGAGTTCACCGGGAAGCAATAAACCCTCGTTAACCTGAACCGGGGTCGGGCCACAGGCCCGGCCCCGACATCGTCTCCTCCGACGCCGACAAGACAGTCTCCCAGGACTTGGATGTTGGCCTTTGGGCGCCCCTCACCGGGCGCCCTTTTTTTGGTTCCAGAGCGGTGGGAGCGGGCCCGCCCGCGATGCCCCTGCCCGCGCCGTATAGTGCGATCAACATCCGCAGAGGCAACCCGTCACGGCGGACCGTTCGTCTCGCAGCAAGTAGGCCCTGCCCGTCCGGCCATTCATCCCGCCGCCCCGGCTTCGGTTACGATCGCCATTTCGCCGCACCGGAACCCTGTCGCATGGATCGCCTGCTGGATGTTCGCCAACTGAAAACCGCCCATCTGGGCCCGCTGGATCTGGCGCTTCAGCCCGGGGAGCTGGTGCAGGTCACGGGCGCCTCCGGTTCCGGAAAATCCCTGCTGCTGCGGGCCCTGGCCGATCTTGACCCCAACACGGGGGAGGTGATGCTGAACGGGGAACCGCGAGACGCCATGGCACCGGTCGACTGGCGCCGGCGCGTGGCGTACGTACCGGCGGAGACCGCCTGGTGGGGCGAGCGAGTGGACGAGCACCTGCCAGTGGACTTCGCGCGCGCGGCGGCCCTGCACCTGCTGGAGCAGGTCGCGTTGCCGGAGGCCTCTCTAGGCTGGGAGGTCGAGCGCCTCTCCAGCGGCGAGAAGCAGCGCCTGGGGCTGGTGCGCGCGCTGCTGAACCAGCCGCGCGTCCTGTTGCTGGACGAGCCCACCGCCAATCTGGATCTGGAAAACACCAAACGCATCGAACGCGCGGTACGTGGGTATCTCGCCGAGGAAGACGCGGCAGCGCTTTGGGTCAGTCACGACACCCTGCAGCGTCAGCGCCTGGGCGGCCGCATCCTGACCATCGCCAACGGCAAGCTGGAGGTGACCACGTGGAACTGATCTCGCTTTCCGCGCTGGATTTGTCGCTGGCGGCCTTGCTGGTCGTCGCGCTGGCAGTGCTGACCGTCTGGGCACGCATGGGTCTGGGGCGCAGCCTGCTGATCGCCGGGGCGCGCACCGTGATCCAGCTGCTGCTGGTCGGGCTGATCCTGCAGACGCTGTTCGACCATGCGCAGCTCGGTTGGGTGGCCTTGATGGCGGTGATCATGCTCGCTGTGGCCGGCTACGAGGTGATGGCACGCCAGCAGCGCCGCTTCGCCGGTCTGTGGGGCTATGGCATCGGTGCCGTGACCATGTTCATCTCGGCGTTCGCGGTCACCGTGCTGGCGCTGACCACCATGGTCGGCCCGACCCCCTGGTGGGAGCCGCAGTACGCGATCCCGCTGCTGGGCATGCTGCTCGGCAACACCATGACCGGCATCGCACTGGGGCTGGACCGCCTGACCCAGACCATCTGGCGTGAGCGCCGCACAATCGAGGGCCGGCTCGCGATGGGGGCCTCCTGGAGCGAGGCGGTGACGACCATGCGTCGCGAGGCCGCGCGCTCCGGCCTGATGCCGACCATCAATGCCATGGCTGCCGCCGGCATCGTCAGCCTGCCGGGCATGATGACCGGCCAGATCCTGGCCGGCGCCCCGCCGGTTGAGGCCGTGAAGTACCAGATCCTGATCATGTTCCTGATCACCGCCGGTACCGGCTTCGGCACCCTGGGTGCGGTCTGGTTCGCCTCCCGCCGCCTGTTCGACACCCGCGAACGCCTGCGCCTCGACCGCCTCAAGGCCGGCCGCCACACCTAGTCACGAGCTCAATGCAGCCTACGGCGTGTGTGGCGCCCGTCATCGCGTGGCGTGCAGCGCCGTGACGATCTCCGTGGGTGGCCCCGGCGTTGGCCCGGGCGAGCGTCGGAGGTTTTGTTACGAGATGGCCACGGCCCCTGACGGGGCCTCGCCATGACGTTGAAAAGTACTGTCATCGCGAGGCGTGCAGCGCCGTGACGATCTCCGTGGGTGGCCCCGGCGCTGGCGCGCGATCAGGCGAACAGCTTGCGACGGAAGAACTCCGGGGTGGCACCAGCGGCGCGGTGGATCGCGGCGTTGTAGTAGTGCGTGATAAACGGCAGCTCTTCGGCGGCCTCTTCGCGCAGGAAGGACACCGGGCAGTCCTTCGCGGCGATGGTGCAGGTCCACCAGCCGGAGGGGTAGGTGGCCTGGGGGAAGTGCAGGGTCAGGGCGTCGATGAAGTTCGCCGCGCGCAGGCTGTCGTGCATCGGGCGGATGATGCTGTCGGTGTGCAGTAGCGGCGATTCGCTTTGCTGCACCAGCAGGCCGTCCGGGCCCAGGGCCTTCACGCAGTCCTTGTAGAACGCGGTGGAGAACAGGCCCTCGGCCGGGCCGACCGGATCGGTGGAGTCGACAATGATCACGTCGATGGAGCCGGGGGCGGCGTCCTTCAGGTACTGCACGCCGTCGTCGAACAGCAGTTCGGCGCGCGGGTCGTTGTTGGCATCGCACAGCTCCGGGAAGTACTGCTCGGACAGGCGGGTGACGCGCTCGTCGATATCCACCTGCACGGCGCGCTCGACCTCGTCGTGCTTGAGGACCTCGCGCAGGGTGCCGCAGTCGCCGCCGCCGATGATGACCACGTTCTTCGGGGCGCTGTGCGAGTACAGCACCGGGTGCGACATCATCTCGTGGTAGATAAAGTTGTCGCGGCCGGTGAGCATCACGCAGTCGTCGATCACCATCAGGTTGCCGAAGGCCTCGGTCTCGTAGATCTCGATCTTCTGGTACGGGGTCTGTTCCTCGTGCAGCTTCTGTTTGATGCGCAGGGACAGCGCCATGTCTTCGTGCGGTTCGCTGAACCAGTTGTTGTCGAGTGCCATTGGGCGGCTCCCCTTGCCGGTGCGGTGGACGGTATGATGCGCCGCTATGATAGTGCCCTGTATCCTGCGGGCAACTCTGTTCTTCTCGTCATTGCGAGGAGCCGTAGGCGACGAAGCAATCTCCTGAACGAGGGCAGTGCGCTTGGTTGCCCTGATCGCCCCTGGTGTTCGGGTGGAGATGAAGGCGATTGCCACGTCGCTTCGCTCCTCGCAATGACGGGGCTTTCCTAGCTTTTGAAATCCGGGAACACCATGACCGTCACGCCCTGGAATCTGGATGAGGCCCGCACTACCTACGGGATCGACCACTGGAACGGTGGCTTCTTCGAGGTGAACGCCGCGGGCAACGTGGCGATGCGACGCGCGGACTGGCCGGAGCACCCCGGCGTGGATCTGTACGAGCTGGCGGGCCGCCTGCGCGAGGAGCATGTGGGTCCGCCGGTGCTGGTGCGGTTCCAGGATGTGCTGGACGGGCGCGTACGCCGCCTGGCGCGGGCCTTCGATACCGCCGCGCGCGAGCTGGAGTACGAAGGCGCGTTCACCGCGATCTACCCGATCAAGGTCAACCAGCAGCGCAGCGTGGTGGACCAGATCCTGGCGGCCGGCGATCAGCCGGATGCCGAGGGGCTAACCCCGCGTGTGGGGCTGGAGGCCGGCAGCAAGCCGGAGCTGATGGCCGTGCTGGCGCAGTCGCGCCCGGGTGCGGCGATCATCTGCAACGGTTACAAGGACCGCGAATACGTGCGCCTGGCGCTGATCGGGCGCCAGCTCGGGCATCGCGTGTACATCGTGATCGAGAAGCCCTCCGAGCTGGAGGAGGTGATCCGCCAGGCCGAGGCCATGCAGATCGAGCCGCTGCTGGGGCTGCGCGTGCGCCTGGCCTCGATCGGCAAGGGCAAGTGGCAGAACACCGGCGGCGAGAAGGCCAAGTTCGGCCTGTCGGCGGCGGACGTGCTGGGCATTCTGGAGCGCCTGCGTGGCCTGGGCTGGCTGGACCGGCTGCAACTGCTGCACTTCCACATGGGCTCGCAGATCGCGAACATCCGTGACATCCAGAACGGCATGGGCGAGGCGGCCAGCTACTTCGCCGCGCTGACCGAGGCCGGGGCGGCGCTGCGGGTGGTGGATGTCGGCGGTGGCCTGGGCATTGACTACGAGGGCTCGCGTTCGCGCAACGAGTGCTCCATCAACTATTCGGTGGAGGAGTACGCCCTGAACATCCTGCGTCCGCTCCAGCGCATCTGCGAGGAGCGGGGGCTGGCCATGCCGGAGGTCTTCAGCGAGTCCGGCCGCGCCCTGACCGCGCACCACGCGGTGCTGATCACCAACGTGATCGATTGCGAGCCGGCTCCGGGGGATGGCGATGTCCCGCCCGCGGAGGATGGCGAGCTGCCCGAGATCGCCGCCATGCGCGCCTTGCTGGAGGACGGCGAGCGCCCGGCCTCCGAGATCTATCACGATGCCGCCTATGGCCTGGCCGAGGTGCAGACGCGCTTTGCCCGCGGGATGCTGTCGCTGGTGGACCGTGCCCGCGCCGAGGCGATCTACTTTGCCCTGTGCCAGCGCCTGCTGGCGCGGCCCGAGGCCCTGCCGGCGGAGGTGCACGCGGAGCTGACCGACAAGCTGGCGGACAAGGTCTTCTGCAACTTCTCCGTGTTCCAGTCGATCCCGGACACCTGGGCGATCAACCAGATCTTCCCGATCATGCCGCTGCATCGCCTGGACGAGCGGCCCACTCGGCGCGCGGTGCTGCAGGATCTGACCTGCGATTCCGACGGCCACATCGAGCACTACGTGGAGCGCGAGGGCACGCACACCACGCTTGCCCTGCACCCGTGGAACGACCGCGAGCCGTACTATCTCGGCATCTTCCTGGTCGGCGCCTACCAGGAGATCCTGGGCGATCTGCACAACCTGTTCGGGGACACCGACACCGTAAACGTGGAGCTGCTGCCGGAGGGTGGCTACCGACTGGTGGACCCGGAACGCGGCGACACCGTCGACGAACTGCTCTCCTATGTGCACTTTGCCCCGGATGACCTGCGCCGCGCCTTCCGCGCCAAGATCGACGCCGCCGGCCTGCGTGGCGAGGCTGCGGGGCGGCTGCTGGCCGAGCTGGAACAGGGCCTGACCGGCTACACCTATCTCGAGGACTGAACCCATGCAGTGCTACGTCTACCGCGCAACCCGTCGCGCCGATACCTATGTCTACTTCCCGGAGAAGGACGATTTCTCCGACCTGCCCGAAGGCGTGATGCGCGCCCTCGGCACCCTGGAGTTCGCACTGGAGTTCGATCTGACACCCGAGCGCACCCTGGCCCAGGAAGATCCACAAAAGGTCCTCGCTAACCTCAAGGAGCAGGGCTTCCACCTCCAGTTCCCGCCCCCGGAAGACGAACCCGAGTCCTGACTCTCCGCGCAGCCATGCGCCGCCGAGGTGCTTTGATTACCCCCTGACGGTCATCCCGGAAACCGCGAAGCGGTTATCCGGGATCTCATGCGGTGGGGGCTGCCCGGGCTTCGGGGGCTGTCCAGCCTCGGTCATCCCGGCTCTTCGCTGCGCTGCGGCCGGGATGACCGGGGCGGGGTGGCTGCAGGCGGGGTGCGTTGAGCCAGCAGCGGATGGTGGGCTTCAATCTGGCCTCCACGGCGCCCATGGTGATACATTGTTATAACTTCGGCCGGTTTGTGGGGAGGCCATGAAAACAACTTTGCGACAGATCGGAAACTCCCGCGGCGTTCTGTTACCTGCGACACTGTTGCGCCAATGCGGGATCCGCGACGAGATCGACCTGCGGCTCGAGGGTCACCGGATCGTGATCGAACCGATTACCGAGCCGCGCGCCGGCTGGTTCGACCACTACGACATCGATCAGGACGATGCACCCGAATGGTCCGACGCGCCCTGGGCCGAGGATGCCGAGGAGTGGGAATGGTAGGGCGTCGCGCACCGGTTCGCCGCGGCGACGTCTACTGGGTCAACCTGGACCCTACCGTTGGAACGGAGATCCGCAAGACCCGTCCTGCATTGATTGTCTCCCCCGACGACATGAACGCAGCCTTGCCACGGGTTCTGGTGGCCCCGATCACCAGCAAGGGGCAGCCCCTTGGATGCCGGCCGGAGGTCGAGCTCGCGGGCCGCCCGGCCCGTATTCTTCTGGACCAGATCCGCAGTGTGGACAAGCGGCGTCTGGGGTCCACGCTTGGCTCGATCGAACTCGCAAGCTGGCATCCGCAACTCCTGGAAATGTTCGTCTGACGTTTGTGAGCTGCCATCTGACCAGGCCCTGGGTCGTGCGCGTAGAACAGGACGTTGGTATAGACGAAGACCTTATCGCTCATGCAGCGCGTCCCGATCCGGGCGTTCGCCGCCGAAGTGGCAGCCCTTGTCCAGGGCAGCCAGGGCCGCGCGCTTGGAGCGCTCATACCGTTCGGATCGTTCCACGATGTGCTCCAGTTCCTCCGTCAGCAGCCGGCAGACCGAAGTCGAACGACGGGCTGCGATGACCTTCAGTTCGGTCAGTACCTGCTTGTCGAGGGACAGGGTAATGTTCTGTTTCATGTTGAATCCTCATGGCTCACGTAAAAATGCGTAGCACGAAAACTACGTGCATTCAACGGAGGCCAGTGTGCTGTCAGCGATCAGGTCGGGGGGGGTGCCGTACTGGCTTGGCCACAGGGCTCAGGTGGCCGGTAGTTCCGGGGCGGAATCGCTTTGGCTGGGGGCCGCGGGGAGGCGCGAGGGCGGAGCCTGCGCATAAAACGCGGGAGTCGCAGCGCGGTCACGCATAAGTCTGTATAGTGTCGGCCCTTTTGCCAGTATCCAGAGTTTGTATTCCATGACCGAGAAGCTTCGCAACATCGCCATCATCGCCCACGTTGATCATGGCAAGACCACGCTGGTCGACCAGCTCCTGCGCCAGTCCGGCACCCTCGACAAGCGTGGCGATCACGGCGAGCGGATCATGGACTCCAACGCCATCGAGAAGGAACGCGGGATCACCATCCTGGCCAAGAACACGGCCATCGAATGGCAGGACTACCGCATCAACATCGTGGACACCCCCGGACACGCCGACTTCGGTGGCGAGGTCGAGCGCGTGCTGTCGATGGTCGACTCGGTGCTGCTGCTGGTGGACGCGGTGGATGGCCCGATGCCGCAGACCCGCTTCGTGACGCAGAAGGCCTTCGCGATGGGCTTCAAGCCGATCGTCGTGGTCAACAAGGTCGACCGCCCCGGCGCGCGCCCCGACTGGGCCGTGGATCAGGTGTTCGATCTGTTCGACCGCCTTGGTGCCACCGACGAGCAGCTCGACTTCCCCATTGTGTTCGCCTCCGCGCTGAACGGCTTTGCCGGGCTGGACTCCAGTGTCACCGAGGGCGACATGACCTGCCTGCTGGAGACCATCGTCAAGCATGTCGCGCCGCCGAACGTGGACGCGGATGGCCCGTTCCAGATGCAGGTCTCCTCGCTGGACTACAACTCCTATCAGGGCCTGATCGGCATCGGCCGCGTGAAACGCGGGCGCATCAAGCCGAACACCCCGGTCAAGGTGGTGGACCGCGAAGGCGGCGTGCGCAACGGCCGCATGCTGCAGATCATGGGCTTCCACGGCCTGGAGCGGGTGGAGGTTCAGGAGGCCCGGGCGGGCGACATCATCACCTTCACCGGGATGGACAAGCTGTTTATCTCCGACACCCTGTGCGATCCGAACCACGTGGAGGCGATGGAGCCGCTGACCGTCGACGAGCCGACCGTCAGCATGACCTTCCAGGTGAATACTTCGCCGTTCGCCGGGCGCGAGGGCAAGTACGTCACCTCGCGCGTGCTGCGCGACCGCCTGCAGGAAGAACTCAAGCACAACGTCGCCCTGCGCGTGGAAGAGGGCGAGGACCCGGACAAGTTCAAGGTCTCCGGCCGTGGCGAACTGCACCTGGGCATCCTGATCGAGAACATGCGTCGCGAGGGCTACGAGCTGGCCGTCGCGCGCCCCGAGGTGGTCATCAAGGAAGTCGACGGCGTGAAGCAGGAGCCGTACGAGTCGGTCACCGTGGACGTCGAGGAGCAGCACCAGGGCACGGTCATGGAGAAACTCGGCGAGCGCCGAGGCGAGATGACCAACATGGTTCCGGACGGCAAGGGCCGCGTGCGCCTGGACTTCATCGTGCCGTCGCGCGGCCTGATCGGCTTCCAGACCGAGTTCATGACCGCCACTTCCGGTACCGGCATCCTGCACCATATCTTCGACCACTACGGCCCGTATCAGTCCGGGGCGGTGGCCTCGCGCCAGAATGGCGTGCTGATCGCCAACGCCGCCGGCAAGGCCCTGGGCTTTGCCCTGTTCAACCTGCAGGACCGTGGCAAGCTGTTCATCGGCCCCGGCGAGGAGGTCTACGAAGGCATGGTGATCGGCCTGCACTCGCGCGAGAACGACCTGGTCGTCAACGCGCTCAAGGCCAAGCAGCTGACCAACATCCGTGCTGCCGGGACCGACGAGAACATCCAGCTGACCCCGCCGATCCGCATGACGCTGGAGCAGGCCATCGAGTTCATCGACGACGACGAACTGGTCGAGGTGACCCCGGAAAACCTGCGTATCCGCAAGAAGTTCCTGCTGGAGCACGAACGCAAAAAGGCCTCCCGCGCCGCCGCAACCGCCTGAAGCTAGACCCAAGGCGGAATCAAAAAGCGCCCGGCCGGATCGCATCCGCCGGGCGCTTTTTTACGTCCTGCCCTCTGCCGCCATCCCGGAGCCCGCGCAACGGTTATCCGGGTTCCCCTGCGCCGGGGATTGCGCGGATCCCGGGGTATGTCCAGCGCCGGAGATCCCGGTTCATCGCTGCGCTGCAGCCGGGAGGACGGTGCGGCGTCTGGAAGCAGATGGGCGTCCCTTCCGTTGCCCGCCAGCTGTAGGAGGCGAGCCCTCTCGCCGATCAGGTGCGTCCAGCGCCCCATCGCCCAGAGGGCCGGGCTCCTGCGGGAGACGAGGGCTGCAGCGGCATGTGACCAGGAGGGCTGTTCGAGGAGACGGGTGTCCTCTTTCTTCCAGTTATCCGGGGTCTCCTCCGGCTGGATCGTGCTGCACGAGGTGATCTGGCCTCCGCTCTCATCCGGTGCTATGGTGTTTTGGTGTGCACGATTCAGCCCGTCTGGAGGGCTTCGATGAGCCGATTAACCATCACCCTGGACGACCAGCTGCATCAGGCCCTGAAAGAGGCGGCGGCGCGGCAGCAGCGTTCCATCGCCTCGATTATCGAGGAGAGCCTGGTCTATCGCGGGATTCGTACCCGTAGCGAAGCGCGGCAATTAGTGGCCTCGGCTCGGAAGCGCGCAGCGCTAAGCGAAGAAGATGCCATGGCTCTAGCGCTGGAGGAGACTCGTTCCGAGCGCGGCCGATGAAGCCGTGGACGCTGGTGGTTGACACCAACGTCGTGGTGGCGGGGCTTCTGTCCAGTGCGCCACGCTCACCCGTGTGCCGTGTCCTGGACGGGATGCTGGCGGGACATTTTCCTTTCCTGACTTCGCCTGACCTGATATCCGAATATCGCAGGGTTCTCTTGCGGCCGTCGCTGGTTCGGCTGCATGGCCTTTCGGACTCGCATATCGATGATTTGGTGACCGAACTGGTCGCCAATGCGATCTGGCGTGAGCCGAGCCCCACATCGATTTCGGCTCCGGATGCCGGAGATGCTCACCTGTGGGATCTGCTGGCTTGCCACCCGCGCAGCATCCTGGTGACGGGCGACAAGCTGTTGGTCCAACGGCCATTTGCGCCGGGGCGTGTCGTTACGCCCGAGGCGGGCCTTGAGCTGTTTGAAACGAGCTGATTAGGTGCGCGGGCGCGGTTGTCTGGGGCGCGAGTGGAGTTTGCTATTTTGGGATCGTGATCTCGGGTCCCCGGGCCACGCGATTCTAAACAGCTTCATCCTGGAAACAGCGAAGCGATTATCCGGGGCCTCCATGGGCTTTCGGCGCGTTCGCGGAAGGCGCGGCTGTAGAGTGGCTCCGAACAAAGCTTGTGCGCCAGCTACCAGACCCAACGTATCGGAAAGCCGCGTAAGGCCGAGGAAAACAGCAGGGATGGAGACGAAAAATAAATCTGTCCCCGTTTCCGCTGATAAGCCTACCAACAGTCATCGGCCGGGGTGCGCACACCTTGGTGGTTGACGGTCATGGTGCTGCAGTCTCCGGAGGTCACTCGGCCGCTCTGTCCGGTGGCGGTTATTGTGAATGAGCTTGCATTGGAATTGACGCTCAGCCCGTAGTAGCCCTCTGGCGACTCGTTTGCAATGTTGCAATTCGCGTAACTCATGTTGGATGTATAACAGCGCTCCATGCGCTGCGCTGCTTCCAAAAGGCCTGTTTTGCCATCGGAGATCTGTGCCCTTTCTGCGTAGATCCCGTATGCGGGGAAGGCAATGGCCGCCAAGATCGCGATGATCGCAACCACGATCATGAGTTCGATCAGTGTGAATCCCGTGCGGGTACCTGGACGGGGCATTTTCGTCTCCTTCTTTTCGCGATCGCGGTTTTTTGATCGCGATGTTCGATTCGGCCGTGCTCCCGCAGGGGGGCACGGCCGGCTGGTTAGCGGATTTGAATCCACGAGCGCGGCCGTTGGCCGGCCGTTCCGGGACCACCAATTTCGTCCAGTGAGTCTCCTTCCAGGACGTCGGTGCCACCGATCACTCGGGTGATGCCCCCATCCGGGCTGCGAACGATGGTGGGGGTACCGATAATGCCGCGGCCGGGGTCCACTGCGCTGACCGGCACTTGCTCGCCATTGATCGTGATGGTTTCGCTTTCGTCAAACAGGCCGTCACGGTTGAGATCGAACACGGGATCGTTTGGTCGGCTACCCGTGGCCGCATCGAGCGCAACGATCGACGAAGTACCTCCACCGGCGCAGGGGTCATCGGACGGGGTCAGGGTTACGAATTCCACGCGTCCCCCAATGATCTGGGCGCGCTCGACCACGCGCTCGCCCCGGGGATTGGGATAGTCGAGGTCGATGTACCACCCGTCATGAACGTCGGCGTCGAAATTGTCACCAGTGGTGGTCGCGCGAACGGAAAACCCGCCGATCGATCCCGAACCGATAAATTCGTGGCGCAAGAGGTTGTTTCGGCTGACCGGGGTGGAGATGCCATCGAAGTCTCGGATGCCATAAAAGCTCTGAACTGGCGCGGGGTTCGGCACTTGGTTGTCTGCGTTCTCCAGGTATTTTCCGGTTCCGAAAAGCACAATCGAACCACCATTGGGGTGGCTGCCGACCGTGGGGCGCGCGGTGATCGGCTGAGTCTCGTTATTGGGGCCCGTCGCCAGGAAGAGCGGGTCGCGGTTATTACCCTGGCCAAAGGCCACATCCCACTGGTTGCTGTTGCTGCTGCTCAGGTCAAACTTCCACAGGTTGCCCTTAAGGTCCCCGGCAAATCCGTCCCGGATGATGCCTTCTGCATTGGCGCGGAACGTTGCTTCCGAGAGTCCATTGCCGCCGATGGCGCCGGTTTCGACCTCGGTAATGGCTCCCGATGCCAGGTTGGCGATCATCAGCACGGCCTCGTCGTCATTGCTGCCATAGCCGTTGGCAAAGAGTACCGACCATTGACCATTGGCCGTGCGGGCGACTGTTGGTGCCCCAAACGTATAGCCGAGTGCGTCCAGATCATCTCCAGTGAGTTCCCACAGGATGTTGTCGGCCGAAAAGTCGGTTGGGTCCGTGACATCCAGGGCGTAGAGACCGCGGGCGCCAGCGCCCAGCGTACCAATCAGAACGGTGCGCCAATCGCCCCCAATCTGGGCATGGGCGATCGTTTGCTGGCCATCCACGAAGAATCGATGGCTGTAGTCCGGATCGGCCAGGTTCGGGAGCTTGTCGAAGATTGCGTTCGGGACGTAGGCGAACAACTCTTCGCCGGTTTGCGCGTCGAAGGCATGCAGCATGCCGGCGTTTCCGCCCACGTAGACCACTTCCGGCACATCCTGGTTGTCGGCACGGAACTGTGAGTAGCCAGACAGCTGCGAATATCCGAAATTAAGGGCTGGCCCCTGGAAGGCGGGGTTGGAGTTGACGAAGTCGCCCAGCGGGGTCGAGCGGTTGCGCAGGTCCCCGCCGTTCTGGATTTCGTTGCTCTGGTCCCCGCGCAGATAGGCCAGCAGATCCGGATCGTCGTTCAGAAGGCCCTTCTGTGTGTCACTTAGCCCTTGGTCACCACCCACGCTCTCCCAGGTGAAGCGGATGCCCTCATTGCCGTCGTGCGAGAAGATGTTTCGCTGAGCGGCGCTCGGCAGCATGCTGGCAGCGCTCCATTGCTCGGTGAAGGTGCCCTGACCGAATATGAAGTCGAAGGCCGTCAGGTCGCCCGACCAGTCATTCGAGTTGAATGACGCCTGGAACAGAAGATTCGTGCCGTCCGGCTGGTAGCTGGTCGAGGCAGCGGCGACCGACGAAGCACTCCCGGTGGCCTGCGCGATGATCGCCTCGAAAATCTCCGTCATTGCGGCATCAAGGCTGCTTTCATCCGTTGCGTCGAATGCGGTTCCGGTGCCGCCTGCATCCGCCAGTAGGTTGAGCGGGTTGGCAGGCATTCCGGGAATGCCGGACACGCCAGGCGGTAGCGCAAACCCAACGATATAGGTGTCTACGCCGGTGTCGTTATGGAAGTTCGCAACCGCCCCTCGGGCGTCCTCGAGTGCGCCAGGCAGGTCCGTGCCCAGGCTTGTGCCGTCGGCGGATACGGACGGTAGACCGTCTGTAACCCAGATGGCGGCGTTGATGTCGCAGCTTTCCGGGATGTCTGGAGTATTGATGTTGCCCTGGTTCGAGCCAAAATTGGTCGACTGGCCGAGGAAGTAGTCACGGGCCGTCTGCATCGTCCCTTCCAGTGGCGTCAGGCCGGAGGCGATAAGGGGCCAGTCGGGGTCGGTCATCGGGTTGCCCGTGCCATCCCAGTCGTGGCGCTGCGGCTGCAGCTTGGCGCGGATTGCGTCCCAGTGGTCTGTGTCGACGTTGCCTTCGCTATCGAACCCACCGATCGGTACATGCAAATAACCTAGCCCCGGCGCTTCGGTGTTCCGCCATTCCAGCTGGTTCATCTGCAAGAAGGCCGCGCGTTGCCCCCAACTTGTGATGTTCCTCTGCCGTTGGCTATCTACAAGAAATACCTGAAAGGCTCCGATCCGATCGTCAAACCACAACAGGCTATCGGTGTCCTGCCTCTGTCCGGATCCGGACTGTATGGTCGAATACAGATCCATATTGTCGAAGTCGGCCGTCCCCGAACCTGTACGCCACAGATACAACGTCTCGTCACCTTCCGGCGTTCCCGAGGTGCCGTCCGATGATGTGTCCCACCAATAACCCGGAATTCCGTCGTTGAAGAACATCCAGATGTTGTCATCGGTGGGGTGAGGCACTCGGAATCGTTTATTTGGCGAATCCCATGCCCCTTCAAACGAAGGATCGTAGAAACCAGGATCATCTTGCGTGCTGTAGCGGACGTCGATCGCTCGCTCGACCAGGCGCCAGCGCACCGTGCCGCCCGAGTTGAAGTCATCGCGGGTGTTGCTTGCCGGCATCTGTTGGTATGACATCAGGCCCAGATTGATCTGTCCCTGATAACGGTCCAGAAGGTCCAGCCCCACGCGCTTTACGATGCTTCCCTTGCTGTTCGGGTTGCGTGCACCTGCGGGACAAAGGTCCAGCGAAGGGTCCCGGCTGTAGTCAATATCCGGGTCGAGATCCGGACCAGGCTGGCAGAGAGGGTTGTTGCGGTCCATCGCCAGGCGGCCATCGGGGCTCTCCTGCATGCTTTCGGACGTGTCCGGGATAAAAAGGATGTTCGGCGGGAGCGCGGAGTCCTGCAGAAACAGCGGGGTGTTGGCCAGGTTGATGCCATGCGCCGTGCCCGAGAAGCTCATCATGGCCGCTGCGACTGCAATGGCGACCTTGCGGCGCGACAGGCGTGGCGAGCGGGAGAGGCTTTTATTCAAACGATGTGAGGCCATGGTGTTGATCTCTCGTGTCAAGTTCGTTCCCGGTTGGGCGCGGAATCAGTTCGACCGGACGACGGCTTGAAGAATTACAACCGCATCCTCCGTACCCCCGACGCCCTTCGAGGTGATCCTGAATGCTTCGCCGAACGTCTGGGCGCCAAAGTCTTCGGGACAGACCTGGCCCGGCGGGCAGGACGGACCGGATATATCGAGCCGTTCGATGAAATAGGCAAAGCTCTGTGTCGTACTCACGTCGAGTTCTTCGTCCCATTTTTCGGCGTTGGCGGGCGCGAAATCGACTGGGTTCTGGGCATTGTTCAGGTTTCTCGTGGCATCCCGGAGTCCGCTTTCGGCTTGCTGAAAGGCAATGTTGCGGTCGTGCATGTTGCCCGCCATGCGTTCCTGAAGGACGGTGTTCTGCATGCCGGCAACGGCCAGAATGGTGATTACCAGAAGCAGGATCAGCGCCACGATCAGGGCGGAGCCCGTCTGCCGGGTGCGATCAGGTTTCCGGTGGGGGAAAAAGGAAGGGGCCATGGTCATTCCGTCCTTGCGACTCACTCGAGGAGGTTGCGTGCGGCAATGGTGGTGGTGAACGTCTGGTAAAGACGCCGGTCGGGAGCGTCGAACAGGTTGCCGCCGAAGTAGAGGTTGGAGCGTGCCTCCTCCACGACGTTGTCTTCCGAACCATTGTTGACCAGGAGGTGCACGCGAACGGCCGCTGCGTTTTCCCAGTCTCCTGTGGTCATATCACCGGAGGCTACGTAACGGTCCACGCGCGCATTTCCATTGTCGTCGAGGCCGTACTCGATGCTCATGTCGTAGACGCCTTCAGCGACTTCCCGGGGGTCCGCCGCAGGCGAAAGGCTCTGCCGGAAAAGGCTTGTCCGGTTAGGGTCGGAGGTGCTTTCGCCTACGAAGTAGGTGGTACTCGACAGCGTTAACAATTCAATCGGGCCCACGAACTCGGTGTAGTTTGCCGAAGAGGGTGGCAAATTACCCGGGCCGCCCGGGCTCTGGGAGCGGTTGAGGTTCGCAGCATTTTCGTTGGCATTGTGCTGGAATCGCTCGCAGCTGCCTCCCGTCCTGTCGACGACGAGGACGACTGTGCCCATCGGGATGCCCGCTTCTGCCCCATCGAGGACTATGGGGGGAACGTTGCCTGAGCCATTACCAGCCGCAACGAGATCGCGGTCGGAAGTCCCCATCCGGTTAATTGTGAGTACGTCACCCCGAACGTATCGGTCGGGCAGTGTGCCAGGTGGTGCGGTGAATGCTTGTACGTTGTCGTGTACCGATGGATCGTAGCCGGCGTCATTAACGTTGAGCAGGTTGTTGATGTTTCCACCCGGGCATCCGGCGTAGCCTGCCTGCCGCGCGTCGCGCGCAATGCGCTCGATCGCGAAACGGCCTGTCTCCTGAACGCGGGACATGGCCTCCTGGGTTCGATAGGTCTGCTGGGTGCTGATGAATATGCTGATGGTGCCCCCGATCAGGAGCAGCCCGATCAGCATGGCGACCATCAGTTCCACGAGCGTCAGGCCGCGTACAGTGGTGACCCGGTAGTGCATTCGAGCGGGGCGAGCATTCATATCTCGGTCCTGGTGACGAATTCTTCGACTTCTTCACTCTCGTCTTCGGCGAGGCGATCATTGTCCCAACGGATGCGGATGACGAATTCATCCCCGCTGCGACTGATCTGGGCGCGGCCACTGGGGAGACCGCAGGCAAGGGCCACGCGCCACTCGGTGATGTCGCGTTCTGCCAGGCTGCCCGTGAGGCTTGGCAGGTCGGCAGCGTCGTTGGGGCATGTCACCGCGTCGTACTCGCCGACGTAGGCGTTGTTTAGGGCGTCCTGCCGGTTCGCCCGCATGCGGTCCGTGATGTCATACGCCAGATTGGTCGCTTGAGAGCGAAGTTGGGAGCCATGGTTGGCTTGAAGGGCATTCGCTTGCAGGGCAGCTACGCCGATCAGCCCGATGGACAGTACGAGCAGTGCTACCAATACCTCGATCAAGGTGACGCCGATGGCTCGGCGCTTCGAGTGCTTTGGCGGGATCGGTCTGGCCATTGGAAGATCCTGGTTGGGTCGTCGGCGGTCTTGGCGTGTCAGCACGAGATGCGTTGCACGGACGATCGGCCGCCCGGGCCGACGTAGATTTCGCGGGCGCGTTCGCCTCCGGAGCAGTCCTCGGGTTGAATGACGAAGGCGAATTCGGCGTCATCGTCGTCCGTGTCCATCCGCCCACCGAGGGCATCGAATGCGAGGAAGTCATCGTCCCCGGAAGCGATGATCGTTACCCGCACCGGCAGTTCGGCCCACTCGCGGAGCAGGTCTCCGCCGCAGCCCTCACTGCGAACGACCTGCCAGCCGTCTGCCCATCCGTCACCCAGCGGACATACGGATACCGGCAAGCCTCTCCTGACGGCTTCGCTTCGTGCATAGTTGAAGGCGGTGGTCAGCTCGTTGGCTGCGGTAGTGACACGGTTGTTTTCGATAATGAATCGAAAGCTGGGCACGGCGATCGACACCAAAATCGCAAACACCGCGATGGTGACCATCAGTTCGACGAGTGTGAATCCGTGGGGTCGGGTCATTGGGGTCAGCCGTTCGGGGTTTCCGTGACTCTAGTGATAAGCACGGGGCGGTGGTACTGCAAGGCCCGATCAGTTTAGTGGTCGAATCGCGGCCACGAGCGGTGTCCTCCGCCGTGGCGTCGCCGCCATACTCAACCGGAAGTCCGCCGGGTGGAGCCCGGCCTCAGGTGCAGTCGGTAGTGGCGACTCGGGGGCGGCCGGCGCTACTGATGACGATGGCTCGGCCTTCATCTCCGCTGGAGCAGATCGAGACGGTGCCCATCAGAAGGGCCCCCGATAGGCGTTCGGACTGGCCGAGGGCGTTGTAGGAGATGTGCTGGCTGACGGGCTGGTTGCCGGACACGGTGACATTCGCGCCGGTCCAGGCATTGCCCACGCGCAGGATATGGTCCGGCGCGGTTGGCTGGTCGGTTCGGCCTGGATTGGCGAAGAGGATCCAGCCGGCGTCCCAGGGGGTGCCTGTGCAGGTGGCGCCATCCGTGGAGGTGCACAGCGTGACCAGGCTACCGCGGCGGATGGCCTCGCTGCGGGTCATGTGCAGGGTGGTCAGGAACTGGTTGGTTGTGGTGGTGAGCCGGGTCTGTTCGACGAGGTTGCCGAAGGCGGGTGCCCCGATACCGAGCAGGATCGAAGCCACCAGCAGGGTGACCATCAGCTCCGCCAGCGTGAAGCCACGCGAGCAGGACATGTTCGACTCCTCCCTGAGTCCAAACAAGGGGTGGAGCGTAAAATGCCTGTTTAACCGGTGCAAGCGGCACTGCGCGAGGGCGAACCTCGGGCGTTGGCGCTTGCCTACAGGATGGCGGCGCCGTTGGCAGGGCGCGCTATCGTGTTGACTGTACTGCTGGGTAGTTCGAGCCGCCGGTTGAGGTGGGTGGCGAAGGGGCGCTTGGGTTCAGGCAGGCGATTGCTTCGCTTCACTCGCAATGACGGGCTGCAGCTGGCAGTGGCGGGGTGTCGCGGCTGCTGCGAAATTGAAGGTGTTGGAGGTGAGCAGGCCCATGGTAAAGGATGTGCAGCGGATGGATCAGGCGGATCTGCTGGATCTGCAGCAGCAGGCGGCGCGTGCGGCAAGGCTAGCCGTCACGTTTCGCGACGAGGCCCGCTCTGGGGCGCCGACGCCGGAGCTGCAGGTGATCCCGCCCGGCGAGTTCGAGATGGGTTCGGATGCCTCGGAGTACGGCCATCAGCCGCACGAGGGGCCGCGCCGCTACGTGGCGCTGGAGCGGCCCTTCGCTCTGGGGCGCTACGCGATTACGCGCGAGGAGTGGGAGGCGTTCCAGGCGGCGACGGGCTGGGAGCCCTGGGAGTGGCTGGTGTGGCCGAGTACTCCGCGCATGCCGATCTTCAATATCAAGCCGGATAGCATCCAGCAGTACCTGGACTGGCTGAGCGAGGAGACGGGCAAGCGCTATCGCCTGCCGACCGAGGCGGAGTGGGAATACGCCTGCCGGGCGGGCACGCGCACGCCGTTCGCGTTCGGCGAGGTGGTGGGGTGCCGCGACGTGCACTTCAACTCGTTGTTCCCCTACGAGGAGCGGCGCCAGCGGCGCAAGTGGTACATCCCGGCGTGTTTCCCGCTGTCGCGGCCGCTGGATGTGGGCAGCTTTCAGCCCAACCTCTGGGGGCTGTACGACATGCACGGCAATGTGCAGGAGTTTACCTCCACGCCATGGCATGACAACCATGCCAGCCTGCCGCGCGATGGCGTCTACCGTCGCGATCCGGACAACGAGTGGGTGGTCACCAAGGGCGGTTCCTGGTTCGATGCCGCCGTGAATACCCGCAGCGCCGCCCGGCGCCGCCGCAACATCGACGAGATGGATACCAACCTGGGCTTCCGCGTCCTGCGCGAGCTGGAGGCGTAGGCCCCGGGCTGGCGGTGGCAGGGGCTTCGCGCGTAAGGCGCGCCCCCTGCGGGGAACGGTTCGGCGCTGCGGCGAGGCTTGGGTCTTGTGTAGGAGCCCAGCCCTCTGGGCGATGGGGCGTAGGCCGGGCCCGATCGGCCAGAGGGCTGGCCTCCTACAGTGGGGCGCTGCCCTGTTCCGGTCGGAACAGGTGGATCTCCAGGCCCTCGATGTTCCGATAGTGCCGATCGTTGGCCGTGACGAGTGGCAAGCCCAGCTGTGTGGCGGTCGCCGCAATCAGCGCATCGGCCATCTGCATGTTGTGGCTGAGGGCGTAGGTCTCGACAAGAAAGGTCGCCCTGTTCGAGATAGCTTCGCTTACCGGCTGGATACGTGCATCCCAATACTGCATGGCCTGGCGAAGCGCGCGGAATTCGGTCTGGTCGCGCAGGCCCTGGATGAGCTCCATGTACGTTACGGCGGACACCGTAAATCCGGGCGAGCGGTCGAGCCATTCGCCGGCTTTCTGATTCCCGCGCAGATTCCAGATCAGGACATCCGTGTCCACTAGGGAAACACTGATCAATGTACACGCTCGCGCTCGAGTCGCTTTTGCGTGTGAACAAGGCGCGGCGACAGCCGTGCAGTTATTCTGCACAAGGAAGCCGCAACGCCGTTCCCACGCAAAAGCGGCCGAGCCCTTCGGGGTTGGCACCCCAGGTTCCCCGATCCTGCGTTGCGCCGCTTGCGGGTAGAACCACTACCCACTGCGCGACGCGCCTTGTCTCGGAGAACCTGGGGTGCCAACGCGAGCGTGTACATTGATCAGTGTTTCCCTAGCCTTACTTGAAGTTCCTGGATTGCCGGATCCGGCGGATGTGTTCGTCGACCGAGCCTTGCTGGTCCCGCCAAAGCCCAAACAGAGGATTATGGTCGGCGCGCGTTTGCGGGGCCGAGGTGCTTCGGTATGGGACCAATTTGGCGCGCAGGCGACCTCGATACGTGATTTCGATTTCCTCGCCCCGGTCCACGGCGGCGAGCAGTTCGCGGCTGTGCAGGCGCATATCCTTGGTGGTGGCTTCCATGACGGCCCCCCTTAGTTACACTTTAAAGTGTAACTTGTGCGCGTTGGGAGTCAACAAGCTGGGTTGCTGGCCACGGTCATTTTGATGCGTTTCGCTGCGCTCAACCGCATCCTACGGGGGGCTTCCTGGGTGTAGGGTGCACTGAGCGAAGCGAGCTGCGCCATTGGTTTGCTGCTTACCGTTAAGCGTTATATCCTGTACCCATGATCAGAAGCTTTCGGTGTAGGGAAACCCGGGCGCTGTTCGAAACCGGAAGGAGTCGGCGTTGGTCCGGTATCAGAGCGATTGCGGAGCGCAAGTTGGTCCAGCTTCAAGCGGCGGAGACGCTGCAGGATTTGCGTTCGCCGCCGGGTAATCGGCTGGAGGTCCTGTCTGGAGATCGCGAGGGACAGCACAGCATTCGCATCAACGCCCAATGGCGTATCTGTTTCCGGTGGACGGACGAGGGTGCTGAGGACGTGGAGATCGTCGATTACCACTGAAGGGTTCCCGAAGGAGGTTAGAGCATGACTACAAACGGTATGCGGCCCATCCATCCAGGCGAAATCTTGCGCGAGGAGTTTCTTGCTCCGCTAGGGCTCAGTGTGAACGCGCTTGCCGGGGCGTTGCACGTGCCGACGACGCGCATGAATGACATTGTGCGCGAGCGCCGGGGCGTCTCTGCCGACACGGCCATGAGGCTGGCGCGTTATTTCGGTACTTCCGAGCGTTTCTGGCTGAACCTGCAGGTTGAATACGAACTGAGGCGCGCCCAGATCGAACTCGCTGACCGCGTGCGCAGCGAGATCGAACCTCGCGCTGCGTGACCACGATTGTGTTGGGTCGCTGAGCGCAGCGAGCCGCGCTGTTGGGCGCTGGGGTGGCTTACAGCCAGCGGGCGAGCCACAGGCGCAGGCGCAGTTCCAGAGGCGGGGCGTAGCCTTGCTTGCGGAAGACGATCTCGCCGTCGGGGTTGATGATGAACGTGGCCGGGACGCCGCGAACGTTGTAGCGCGCGGCCAGGGCGCCGTCCGGATCGTTGATCACGGCCAGTTCGCGCTCGCGTTCGTTCAGGTGCTCCAGCACCTCCTCCGGCGTGCCGGACTGCATGGCGACCGTGAGCACCGGGTGGCTTTGCGACAGGCGCACGATCTCGCCTTCCTCGAGGCGGCAGATCGGGCACCAGGTGGCCCAGAAGTGCAGCAGCATGGGTTCGTCCGCGTAGTCGGCGAGCGTTACCGGCGTACCATCCAGTAACTGGGCCTCGAACTCGGGTGCCGGGCCCTCGACCATGTCGCGCGCCATCCAGGCGCGCACGACCAGAAAGATCACCAGCGCCAGGCCGATCTGGATGCCCCAGGACAGCGCGCGGCGGCGGCCGGAGGGCTTCGGGCGTTTCGGTTTCTCGGGCGTGGTCTCGGTCAACGGATCATCTCGGCTTGTCCGGGGCGAGCGCGGGTGCCGCGTTTTTTCGGGCCCTTGCGCACCGCGATGCGTACCAGTTCGTCCTCGTCGTCCATCAGTCGTTCCCGCTGGGCCTCGGTGAGCAGCGGGTTGCGCGCGACGAAGTAGCGCAGGTTGGGGTCGCGATCGTTCACGCAGGCCTCGACCTGGTCCGGGGTCAGGTCCGGGCGTTTGGCGCAGTTCAGGCGTACGGTCTGGTTGGGGTCGGCCAGGAGCAGCGCGACTTCCTCCGGCGTCAGGTCCATACGCCGGGAGAAGTACGCCTTCACCTGGGCGTGCTGGTCGCGGACCAGCAACGGTCGCCAGCGCTCGTCAAGCGCTCCGGAGAGGGCCAGGTCCATGCGCTCTTCGAATGACAGCGCCTTGTATTGGCGGGTGAGCTCGTCCATCGGGAGGGCATTATAGGCGCGCTGCTTGGGTTACGCGGGCACGCCCCCACAATTTGCAGGAACGACAGCACGCCGGGGCCTGTCGTACCATAAGCAGACGATAATCTTCTCCGACTGCTTCGGAGAGCGAGGGATCATGAACGCACCCGTAGCCGACAAGCCGCTTTACCACGTGCCGAGCACGGCCCACGTGACGGCTTCGCTGCACGCGTTGACCGATGCCCAGCGCGACGAGCTGGTGCGCCGCATCAAGCGCCTGCTGATCGAACGCAACGCGGTGCTGGTGGCCCATTACTACGTGGACGAGTCGCTGCAGCGGCTGGCGGACGAGACCGGTGGTTGTGTGGCCGACTCCCTGGAGATGGCGCGTTTCGGCAAGGAGCACCCGGCCGAGACGCTGGTGGTCGCCGGGGTGCGCTTCATGGGCGAGACGGCCAAGATCCTGAGCCCGGAGAAGCGCGTGCTGATGCCCACGCTGGAGGCCGAGTGCTCGCTGGATCTCGGCTGCCCGGCCGACGAGTTCGCGAAGTTCCGCGCCCAGTACCCGGACCACACGGTGGTGGTGTACTCCAACACCTCGGTGGACGTGAAGGCGCAGGCCGACTACGTCGTCACCTCGAGCATTGCCGTCCCGCTGGTCGAGCACCTGCGCGACCAGGGCAAGAAGGTCCTGTGGGCCCCGGACAAGCACCTGGGCGACTACATCCGCCGCACTACCGGCGCCGACATGGTGCTGTGGGACGGCTCCTGCGTGGTGCACGACGAGTTTCGCTCCTGGGCGCTGGAGGACCTGCGCGGCCGCCACCCCGGTGCTGCGGTGCTGGTGCATCCGGAGTCCCCGCGCGAGGTGATCCATCAGGCCGATGTGGTTGGCTCCACCAGCCAGCTGATCGCGGCGGTGAAGGAGCGCCCGGAACAGGAATTCATCGTGGCGACCGACAAGGGCATCTTCTACAAGATGCAGCAGGCGGCGCCGGGCAAGACCCTGATCGAGGCCCCCACCGGCGGCCACAGCGCCACCTGCACCAGTTGCGCCCATTGCCCGTGGATGGCCATGAACGACCTGGTCTCGCTGGCCGACACGCTGGAAGACACCGCGGAACCCGCGAAGAACGAGATCTTCGTCGACGAGACCGCGCGCCAGAAGGCCCTGGTGGCCACGCAGCGCATGCTCGATTTCGCCGCCGAACACCGCAAGGCCACCGCCGGCGACGCCTGACGAGGTGTCTTGTAGGAGCCTGCTTGCAGGCGAAGCCCCTGCCCGCGCCCGACTCTGGCGAACATGACATTCGCGGACCCGTTTGCTCCAGCATTGGTCCGATAACGATACACTTCGTCGATACATTCTCTGGTCGTCTGCGCAGGAGGCCATCATGAGCGAGTTGCAACGCATCACCTTTGATCCGGAAATCTGCGGTGGACGCCCTTGCATCCGCGGCACCCGGATGCGAGTGCGGGATGTCCTTGACCTTCTGGCGGCAGGGGCCTCGCGGGAGGAAATTCTGGAGGACTACCCCTACCTGACGGGCGAAGACATTACCGAGGCGTTGCGGTTTGCCGCGCGTCAAACGGATCACCCTGTTCTTCACGTCGCCTGAATGCGCTTCCTGGTCGACGCTCAGCTGCCGCCGGCCCTTGCGCGTTGGCTCGTTGACCAGGGTGTTGCGGCCGAGCATGTTGCGGATGTCGGACTTCTTGAGGCTTCCGATAAAGAAATCTGGGCGGAAGCTCTCCGAACGGGGGCCGTCATCGTGACCAAGGATGAGGATTTCGCCGTGTGGCGCTCCGCGGACTCGGGGGCCTATCCAGCCGTCGTCTGGCTTCGAATCGGAAATACCCGGAAAGCGGCCTTGCTCGAATGGTTCAAGCCGCTTCTACCTCGCGTGCTCCGGGCGCTGGAGAACGGCGAATCGCTGATCGAAGTCGACTGAGCGAGCGGCCCCTCGCTGAGCGAGTCCTGACACCACGTCTACTCAGGTGGAGTTGAAGTTAGCGGTCGTTCAGCCAGGCGGCCCACTGGGAGTGGGTAGAGACGTCCACGCCGTCGGCCTTCGCGGCCTGTTGCAGGTGGGTCTGCAGGTCGGCCATCAGTTCGGAATCCATCAGATCGGGCTCCAGGGTGAGCTGCGCATGCAGCGTGCTGTAGACGAGCTTGAGTTCATTTACCGGGTACTGCGACCAGTCGAGGTGGGCCATGGCGTCCGTTCTCCGTTTCCATCAGTTGAGTTATAGCCTGAGGGTGGCCTGCGGTGCCATTCAAAAGCACTTGCCAGGGAAACGTTGATTAATGTACACGCTCGCGTTGGCACCCCAGGTTTTCCGAGACAAGGCGCGGTGTGCAGCCGGTAGTGGTTCTACCGGCAAGGGCCGCAACGCAGGATCGGGGAACCTGGGGTGCCAACCCCGAAGGGGCTCGGCCTCTTTTGCGTGGGAACGGCGTTGCGGTTCCCTTGTGCAGAATGACTGCACGGCAGTCACCGCGCCTTGTTCGCACGCAAAAGCGACTCGAGCGCGAGCGTGTACATTGATCAATGTTTCCCCGGGGTGCGGAGATGTTTAAGCGCCGGGCACGTCTGCTGGTGGCGTCGGAACGCCCGGACGGGCGTGCCGCGCGCGTGGCGGAGCTGGCCGCGGCGGCCGAGTTCGAGGGCTGGATCGAGGTACGTCCGGCGCGCGCGATGTGCGCGCTGACGGATGATGACCTGGCCTGGGCCGATTTGCTGGTGGCGGTCGACACCGCCGCCGCCCGCGCCATGCCCGAACATCGGCCCGCGACCTGCCGCCCGAAATACTGGCGCTTGCCCGCCGAGACCGGCGCGGAGCTGGATCTGCAGGCCTTGGAGGCCTTGCGTTGCATGGTTGGCGGGATGCGTATGCTGGCGCGGGTGGATGCCGAAGACGCCTGAGGGCTTGCGTCTGTCCGTCCCGTCCGGGGCACTGGAAGTCGCCGACATGGCCCCGCATCCCGGCCGTAGCGAAGCTAAGAGCCGGGATCTGCGGTAGTTGCTGTGGCCTGGCGTATTGAGATCCCGGATAACCGCTGCGCGGTTTCCGGAATGACGACGAGAGGGATGGTCGGGGTGCCCGGGCGTGATCGCGAGGGATGCGCCTGGGGTTGTCCCGGCCGATCGCCACGGCGCTACGCGCCTCGCGATGACTGTGTTGCGCGTAGTTCGTGTCATGGCGAGGCTCCGTCAGGGGCCGTGGCCATCTGCGGACGCAACCGCTGAGGGTTGCCTGGCTCGGCGTCGGGGCTGTCCACGCGGCTCGCTGCTGCACGTCACGCGATGACGGGTCAGTTTTCCCTGTGGCCTCCTAGTCGGGGGTGTAGGGCGTCGGTGCGCGGGCGTGCAGCTGGGCCAGGTGGTCTTCGTAGAGGGTCCAGATGCGCGGCGCGATGGCGCCGCGTGTACCGGGGTAGGTGAGGCGGTCGGGGTTGAAGCTGATCAGGCGTTCGATCTCGGTGCAGCGCAGCTCCTCGTTGATCACGTTGAAGATCAGGATCTGCGTGCCCCGGTCGGCGATGGGCAACAGGGCGCCGATGATGCCGGTGTCGTTCAGTCCGGGCTCGCCGCGGGCGTCGCCGAGCTCGGCGGGGGGGCGCACCAGCGTCCCCAGCAGTTCCTGGTAGGCCTGATCACAGGCGTAGCAGATCTCGGGCGCGCGCAGCCCCTGCACCCGGGCGCAGGCCTGCTGCACGGTGGTGTCGGGCAGGGCCATGCGCTCCGGTGGAATCGGGATGCGGTTCGATTCGCCATTCGGCAGCAGGCGCGGTACCGCCTCCTGACAGGACGGGCATCGCCAGGTGGCGATGCGGGGGCCGTCGATTACGTTGCTGGGAGACATCTGGCGACCCTCATCCGGGGGTTCGGGGCGGCATGCGGCGCGCGGTAGCGAACGCCTGGGTTGCTGGCTGATGAGGGCGGGGCCATTCGCGGGCAGGCTCGCTCCCACAGGGGCGGGCCCACCGGTCCAGCCCCCTGGGTCGTCCTCGTTTCAAGCGGGCCTCCTGTTCAGCCGAAGTAGTCCGGTTCGTTACCGGGGCGCCACTTGATATTGCAACCGAGGCTGGGGTGCTGCGGCTCCGGTGCCGGCTGGCCGGCGAGCAGGGCATCGCTGGCGGCGCGCAGGTCGCGGCCGGTGACCGGGGTGTCGGAACCGGGGCGGGTCTCGTCGAACTGGCCGCGGTAGAAGAGCTTGCGCTCGGCATCGAACAGGTACAGGTCCGGGGTGCAGGCCGCGTGGTAGGCCTTGGCGACGGACTGGTCCTCGTCGAGGCAGTAGGGAAAGTTGTAGCCGAAGCGACGGGCGTCGTCCTTCATCTTGTCCGGGGCATCGTCCGGCACCGCCTGGATGTCGTTCGAGTTGATCGCGATTACCGCGATGCCCTTGTTCGAGTATTCGCGACCGTAGCGCGCGAATTCGTGGCGGATCAGCTGCACGAACGGGCAGTGATTGCAGATGAAGGCGATCATGTAGCCTTTCGCGTCGGGGAAGCTGTCGAGGCTGACGTTTTCGCCGGAGACGACGTCCGGCAGGGAGAAGTTGGGTGCCTCGGTACCGAGTTCGATCATCTGCGAGGGGGTGCGGGCCATGACTGCTCCAGTGGTCGGATTTGCGACAATTATACGGCGTTGGCCGGGGATGCTTGAAACCTTCCCACCGCGACCGCAATCTTTGAACAATACCTGAGCAATGGAGTAGGGAATATGGGCTGGGTGACCGGTGTCGTACGGGAGCGCAAGCAGTGGACGGACCGCCTGTTCTCGCTGCGCGTGGATGCCGAGGTCGAGCCGTTCAAGGCGGGGCAGTTCAACCGCCTGCGCCTGGAGATCGACGGGGAGATGGTGGGACGGCCGTATTCGTACGTGAACGCCCCGGGCGAGACCCCGCTGGATTTTTACCTGATCACCGTGCCGGACGGCCCATTGTCCAACCGCCTGGTGCAGCTGGAGCCGGGTGATCAGGTGGAGCTGATGCCGCGCGCGACCGGTTTCTTTACCCTGGACGAGCTCCCCGACAGTCGCGACCTGTGGCTGTTGTCCACCGGTACCGCGCTGGGTCCGTTCCTGTCCATCCTGAAGACGGACACCCCGTGGGAGCGCTTCGAGAATATCCGTCTGGTCCACGCGGTGCGCCAGGCGGAGGAACTTACCTACCAGGACACCATTCGGGAGTTTCAGGAGCGCGACGCGAAGCGGTTTCAGTACATCCCGTTCGTCAGTCGCGAGCCGTTCCCCGGGGGGCTCGAAGGGCGGGTGCCGGCCGCGATCGCCGAGGGCCGGCTGGAACACCACGCGGGCCTGAAGATTACCCCGGAGCATTCGCAGGTGATGCTGTGCGGCAACCCGGCCATGGTGCAGGACACGACCGCGATCCTGAAGGAGCGCGGCCTGGCGAAGAATCGCCGGCGCAAGCCGGGGCATATCACCACCGAGAACTATTGGTAGGCCCGGGGCTTTTTGGATTCGGGCCGGCCCTCTCGCCCTGCGCTCGCGAAGATCGCCCAAACTCGACAGGCTCCCGGGGCCATGTTGTAGGAGGCCAGCCCTCTGGCCGATGGGGTTTTGCCGGCGCCTGATCGGCCAGGGGGCTGGCCTCCTACGGGCTGTGGCTTGCGCTGGGGCTAGTCCAGCAGGTTCGCCGACCAGGCGCGGATCAGGCCCGCCACGTAGCGGGTGTGTTCCGGTCGCGAGAGCAGGTGGTCGGCCTGGTGCAGGGCGACGAAGCTCTTGGGGTGCTGCGCCTGCTGGAAGATCTTGCGGGCGTGATCCACGCTGACCACCGTGTCGCCCGGTGCGTGCAGCAGCAACAGCGGCCGCTGCAGGGTGTCGAGTGCGTGGTCCAGGGTCGGCTCCTCGATCGACTCGATGAAGGCGCGGCCGATCTCCACGGGGCGTCCGCCGATGTTGATCCGGGCGGAGCCCTCACGCCGGATCTCGTCGGCCGTGTCCCCGAACAGGTGGGCGACGTGGCCGGGCCGGCTGGGGGCGGCAATGGTGACGACGCCGTCCAGCGTCTCGCGCTGCGCGCCGACATGGATCGCCATGGCCCCGCCGAAGCTGTGACCGACCAGCAGGTTGGTGTGCCGCCCGGTGAAGGTCTCCAGCGCCTCGAGCGCCGAGTGGAGGTCCTCGCAGTAGGTCTCCAGCGTGCTGTCGCGGAACTCGCCCTCCGAGTCACCCAGGCCCATGAAATCGAAACGCAGGGTGGCGATGCCTTCCTCGGCGAGGGCGCGCGCCAGCCGTACCGTCGCCGGGAAGTCCTTGGAACAGGCGAAGCAGTGCGCGATGCAGGCCTGACCGCGAATGGCATCGGCCTCGGGTGCGACCAGTACGCCGCCCAGACGGGGGCCACGCGGGGTCTGGATGGTTAAGGGGGTGTTGTGGATCGCCATCGAGCAGGCTCCTGAAGGGCGGCTATGGTCCCGCCGGGGACGGTCTGCGATCATACGGGTTTGAGGATCCGAATGGCCATGCGGGATTCTTCCGCCATGCGGCCACCACTTCACGGGACCACTGGGGGCCGGCTTGGAAACCGAAAGTCAGATTCGCGCACGCTTGGCCGAGCTGGAGGCCGAACACCGCGCCCTGGATTCCGCCATCGGCGTGATGCACGAGCAGGCCGCACCCGACATCTTCGCCATCCAGCGCCTGAAGAAGCGCAAGCTGCAACTGAAGGACGCGATCCAGCGCCTGCGCAGCCGGCTGATCCCCGACCTCAACGCCTGACCCGCCTTATTCACCACGAAGCACACGAAGGCACGAAGAACGGCAAGGTCAAGATCGGTTAAACCACAGGGGACACAGAGCGCACAAAGAAGGGCAGGATTTTCAAGCTCTATCAGGCGAGTGGAATGTGTTGATTCAGGGGAAACGGACTCGGCTGAGCTGTTTCAAGTTACGGCTGCAATTTACAGCGCTCCGCCGAACCCACCCTTCGCTTTTAACATCATCACCGGTTTTCTCCGTGCCCTCTGTGGTGCACACGCCCTTGACCTTCTTCGTGCCTTCGTGGGCTTCGTGGTGAGCAAAAAAAACGGCGCCCGGAGGCGCCGTTCGAGTGCGTTCCGTGACGGAACGGCTGGGGTCAGCCCCAGATGTCGCGGGTGATCCCGGCGTACCAGGCCCGGGTGTACTGCGCCTCGCGGCTTCGGAAGCTGGAGCTGGCGCCCGACGGGCTGACGCCTCCGGCGCCGGAGACCCCGGCCATCGCGCCGTCCTGGTACTGGTAGACCGCGGCCACGCTGATCGCGTAGTCCGGGGTGACCAGGCTGTAGCAGGTGTTGGCGGAGGAGGGGTTGATCGGCTCCTGGCCGGACAGTTCGCGCACGACCGCGGCCGCGACGATCTTGCCCTGGTTGTTGGCCGAGTGGCCGGACTTGGGCATGGCGCCCGCCACGCTGGCATCCCCCAGGACGTAGATGTTGTCGTCCATCTCCGACTTGAAGGTGAGCTGATCCACCGGGACCCAGCCCTCGTCATTGGTCAGGCCCACGTCGTGGGCGATCTGGCCGGCGCGCTGGGCGGGGATGAAGTTCAGCACGTCGGCACGGACGCGTTCGAAGCCGCTGTCGGCCAGCACGGTCATGTTGTCGACATCGATTTCCTCGGCGCGACCGCCCTCCGAGCCGGCGCGCCATTCAATCATGTCGCCGTAGTGCTCGGCCCAGCCTTCCTCGAACAGGCCCTGCTTGGAGAAGCCATCCTTCGGATCCAGGATGATGATCTTGGAGCGCGGCTTCTCCTGCTTGAAGTAGTTCGCGACCAGTGACACCCGCTCGTACGGCCCCGGCGGGCAGCGGAACGGGTTCGGCGGGGCGACCATGACGAACACGCCGCCGTTCGGCATGTTTTGCAGCTGGGAACGCAGCAGCTCGGTCTGCGAACCGGCCTTCCAGGCGTGCGGGACACGGTCGGCGTCGGCCTCGGAGATGCCGGGCATGTCGTCGTAGCGGAAATCGATCCCCGGGGACATCACCAGCTTGTCGTAGCTCATGCTGTCGCCGCCGGCCAGGCGCACGCTGCGCGCGGAGGCGTCCACCGCGGTCACCCGGTCCTGGACGATCTCGATGCCGTAGTCATCCCGCAGGGTGTCGTAGCCGTGGGCGATGAAGTCCATGTCCGCGAAGCCGCCGATCACCCAGTTGCTGCCATAGCAGGTGTGGTAGGTGGCGTTCGGCTCGATCAGCGTCACGCGCATGTCGGGCGAGAACTGCTTGATGTATTTCGCGGCGGTCGCGCCGCCGGAGCCGCCGCCCACGACCACGACGTGAGCCTTGTCGGCCCCGCGCATGCCGTTGGCTGCACAGCCAATGCCAGCGAAGGCCGCGGCACTGCTGATGCCGGCGACCTTCAGGAAATTGCGTCGAGTAAAGTCATGCATGATGTGATTCCCCCTGATCAGAAGCGGCTGAAGTAGCCGGCCATCGCTTCGATTTCCTCGTCGGTGTAGCCCTTGGCGTGACGATCCATGATCGTCGCGTCACGGTCACCGTCGCGGAATGCCCTCATCTGGCTCTCGATGACTGCAGCGGGAATACGGTTCAGCTCCGGGACACCCTCCTCGGCGCCGGCCGCGTTGTGGCAGGCCTTGCAGGAGGCGGCCATCAGCTGGCCCCGGGTGATTTCGTCGTCGGCAAGGGCCTGGGTAGCAGTGCCCGCCATCGCTAGCGAGGCGGCAAGCCCCACCAGGTACAAATGCGATTTCTTCATTGGAACGGACTCCTCCGTTAGAAGTGGCTTTTTGCGAGCGACAGCTGTGGAGTACTGCCTTCATCCTCGGGCCCGGTGTGGTGATCCGGGTTGTGATTTGCGCCACCGGGTTCGAGCCCGGTAGTTGCGCCTGATCGCGAAAACCAACGATCATGGAGACCGTATAGCACACAAAAAGCGCCTTTTCGATACATCGCAGAGGCATCTGCCACCAGGAGGAGTGCCATGACAGGGGAACGGCGTCGTCATCCACGGATCCCGATGACGGTCGAGGTCGTGGCCGAGTGCGAAAGCGGGGACACGGTGACCCTGACCACCAACGACATCTCCGGCGGCGGAGCCTTCCTGCAGTGGGACGATCCGGAAAACGCCTGTGTGGGGCACCTGATGAAGCTCGCATCGGATGACGAGTTGATGCTCCAGGTCTTCGGCATGCTCGGGGATGGCGGCGAGGCGCCGCGCGTGAAGGCCCAGGTGGTGCGGGTGATGGACGGCGGCATCGCCGTGCGCTTCGATCCCGAGGAGCTCGAATAGGGGTTGCCCCGATACCCGAGGCGGACGCGCTAGTCCTCGCGCTCGATCTGTTCCAGGCCCGCGGCCCACTCGTCGGCGATCATCGGGTTCGTCAGCAGCCAGTGCACGGTGTCCGCGCTCCAGTCGTCGCGGGCCTCCTGCAGTGCGGTATCCCAGTCCGTGACTGCGTAATCCCCGCGCCCGACGCCGCTGAGCGCCTGCAGTTCCGCCTGTTGCTCCGGGCCCAGGTCGCGCAGCGTGCCCTCCAGCTCCTGCAGGGTCAGGTCGCTGGCGTGGTCGGCCAGCACCTGCAGGGCCCAGTCGTCGTCACTGCCCTCGGAGCCGGTATCCGGGAAGACCACGTCCTCCTTGGCGTGGAACTCGCGGGCGGCCTGGATCAGCCGTTCCAGGGTCTCGCCGGGGATGCCAAGGGAGACGGCCATCGTCTAGTGGGACGGGGTCCGCTCCTGGGCGAGGACCCAGGGCGCAGCCACGATGGCGGTGAAGATCGGATCGTTCGCGGCCCAGCGCCGGGCATCGTCATCCGAGGCGCGGGCGACCTGGTCATTGGCTAGCCATTCGCTGACCTGATGCGTGGCGTCATCGCGGAAGGCGCGGGCCACCTCGATCAGGTCCAGTTCCGGTGCCACGCGGATCACCACGCCGCGGGCGAAATGCGGCATGAGCTCCTTCCACGGCAACGGACCGGCCTCTTCTTCCAGGGGGATCTCGGGTTGTTCGGCAGGGGCGTCTTGCATGACGGTTCCGGTCGGTTTCAGATAGGGTTCAGGCTAGGCCGATACCCTTGCATCTTCAAGACCTTTCCACGCAAATCCCCGGAGGATGCGCCACCATGCGACCCACGCCGGATCTCCAGCCCGGACACCGCGAGCGGCACCCGATGCGGCGTCGCTCGGGCCCGGTGCGGGCGCTGGCCATGCTGTTCCTGGTCGCGCTTCCGGCACAGGCGCAGTTCAATACCGACGACCCCGAGGCCGCGGTCTGGGACCTGGACGAGGCCGTCGCCCAGATCGAGGCACATTACCCGGGGCGGGTCCTGCATGCCCGCGAGGATGTCAGCCGCTACGGGGCGCGCCTGTTCGTGATCCGGATCCTGACCAACGACCAGCAAGTGCGTACCCTGCGCATCGAGGAAGGTACGGAAGTGGAGCTCCCGGAATGAATCTGCGCGTGGTACTGATCGAGGATGACGTTGCCCTGCGCAACCAGATCGGCGAGGAACTGGACCGCAGCGGCTGTCGCGTGGATACCGCCTCGGATGGCGAGACCGGATTGTACCTGCTGACCGAGTACCACTGCGATATCGCCGTGGTCGACCTTGGCCTGCCCGGCATGGATGGCCTCGACGTGATCCGCAAGGCGCGCGAGTCGAAGCCGCGCCTGCCGATACTGATCCTGACCGCGCGCGACCGCTGGCAGGACAAGGTCGAGGGTCTGGAGGCCGGCGCCGATGACTACCTGGCCAAGCCCTTCCATATCCAGGAACTGCTGGCGCGCCTGCGCGCCCTGGCGCGCCGCAGCCTGCAGTCTGGCCAGGAGCGGCTGCACTTCGGCCCGCTGGTGATCGATACCGCCGGCGACGAGGTCTGGTTGAATGGCGAATCGGTGACCCTGACCACATTCGAGTACCGCCTGCTGATGACCCTGGTGCGCCAGCCCGGCCGGGTGCTGAGCAAGGACGCGCTGGCGGACTACCTGTACGACCACGACGAGGACCGCGAGAGCAACGTGATCGAGGTCCTCATCGGTCGCCTGCGTCGCAAGCTGGATGCCGATGGCAGCCTGGGGCTGATCGAGACCCTGCGCGGGCGCGGCTACCGCTTTGCCCGCGAACCCGACCCCGCCCCGGAAAACGAGTCGGACAGCGCCCGATGATCCACCCCGAGGCCGCCCGGTCCGCATGAAGGCGGCCCTGCGCAAGCTGCGCGGCAGCCTGGTCCTGCGCCTGGCGGGGGTCACGGCCGTCACCGTGCTGATCTTCTCGCTGCTGACGGCCTGGGTGCTGGAGGCGGCCTTTCGCGACAATGCGGCGGACGCGGTGGAGACCCGGCTGGAGGCGCAGGTGCTGCTGCTGATGGGGCTGGCCGAGGTGATCGGGCCCGCGGATGTGCGGGTCCCCGAGATGCTCCCCGAAAGCCGGCTGCAACTGCCGGTCAGTGGTCTTTATGCGCGCATCCTCGGCGAGGAGGGCCAGACCCTCTGGCGGTCGCCCTCGACGGTGGGCGTCTCGCTGCGTGGCTGGTCGGAGGACGAGTACTTCAGCTTCAGCCTGCCCGTGCAGTGGGAGCTGGAGGGCGACCAGGTGGGACTGACCTTCCAGATGCTGGAGGACCGCGAGGCCTTCAATGAACAGGTCGAACAGTACCGCGTAAGCCTGTGGCAGGGGCTGGGCGCGATGACCCTGTCCATGATCCTGGTGCTGTCGCTGGCGCTGTGGTTCTGGGGGCTGCGCCCGTTGCGCCAGGTGCGGCGCGACCTGGACGCCCTGCGCCATGGCGACCACGCCCGTCTGGGCGGGTACTATCCCACCGAGGTCCGCGCCCTGACCGGCAGCATCAACGACCTGGTCGAGTTCGAGCGGGCCCGCCTGGCGCGCCAGCAGAATGCCCTGGCGGACCTGGCCCACAGCCTGAAGACCCCGATCTCCGCGCTGCGCCTGAACCTCGAGAGCGCGCGACCGGACCCGGACGACATGCAGCACCAGGTCGACCGGTTGCAGGGGATCGTCCAGCACCAGCTGAATCAGGCGCAGCGGCTGGGGCCGGCCCCGTTCCAGGCTGCCGAGCCGCTGGCGCCGATCATCGAGCGAACCGGCCAGGCGCTGGGACGGCTCGCCGCGCAGGAGGGGGTGACGCTGGAGACCGACCTGGCCCCGGGCTGTGCCCTGCGCATGGACGGTGGCGCCATCTTCGAGTTGCTGGGCAATACCCTGGACAACGCCATTCGCCATGCCACCAGCCGGGTGCGGGTCACGACGCGCTGCCAGCCCGGCGAGGTGATGCTGATCATCGACGATGACGGTCCGGGTATCCCGCCGGCCGACCGGGCCCGGGTGCTGGAGCGCGGCCAGCGCGCGGACACACGCGGCGGGCAGGATGCCGACCGGGATACCGGTCAGGGGCTCGGGCTCAGCATCATCCATACCCTGGTCACCGACCACCGCGGGACGCTGTTCATCGAACAGGCCCCGGATCTGCACGGGGCCCGCATCCGCATGGTGTTCCCGGGGGGCTGAATCGACTTACCGGGGTGCTATCCCGCAACAGCCGGTTCGCGCGGATCAGAGTCCCAGGCCTTCCATCGGCAGGCTCGGTGTTTCGCCCAGCACTCCGGCCCGCACCAGTGCCGCCGCCCCGCAGGCAAAGGTCCAGCCCAGGTGTCCGGATCCGGTGTTTAGGTGCAGGCCCGTGATGGCGGTGGGGCCGAGGATCGGTGTGCCACGGGCACTCATCGGGCGCAGTCCGGTCCACGGGGCCATCGTCTGCGGGTCGAAGTTCGCGGGCAGGCCGGTCAGGGTGCGCCGGCACTGATCGAGGACATTCGCCGCGCGCTCGATGTTCAGGTGGCGGTCGCGGCCGGCAAATTCGGCGGTACCGGCCAGGCGCAGGCGCGCCCCCAGCGGGGTCATCACCACCTTGTTGGCGTCATCGATCAGCGGCAGATTCAGCCGGCAGTCGGCGTCCATCGGCAGGGTCAGCGAATAGCCCTTTACCGGGGCGACGGGCAGATGCAGCCCCAGCGAGCGCAGGAGGTCCGGGGCGTGGTAGCCGTTGGCGACCACGCAGGCATCCGCCGCGATCGGCCCTTCGGAGGTCTCCACCGAGTCGATGCGGCCACGGTGGGTGCGCAGGCGTCGGACGGTGACGTTCGGGTAATAGCGGATGCCCCGGCGCTGTCCGATTGCGAGCAGCTGCTCGGTGAACCGTGCCGCGTCGCCGATCGCATCCCCGGGGAAGAACAGCCCGCCGCACAGGCGGTCGCGGACCGGGGCCAGTGCCGGCTCCTCCGCGATGATCCGCTCCACGTCCCAGTCCTCGAAGCGCACATCCTCATCACGCATCGCCTCGCTGGCGGCACGGTTGTGGGCCTGGCTGGCCGGATCCTGGAACAGCTTCAGGATGCCGCAGCGGCGAAAGTCGAAGTCCAGCCCCTCGCTCGCCAGTTCCCGCTGCAGGCGGTCGATCTCCCGGAGCGAGAACGCGGCCAGGCGGGCATTCAGGCGGGTGTGCTGCTCGAACAGTGAGCGCCGGCTGTGCCACAGGAAGCGCAGGCCCCAGCCGGCCAGCCCCGGCAGGGCGCGCGGACGAAGCAGCAGCGGCGACTCCGTGCGCCCGAGAAAGCGCAGCAGGTCCAGCCCGACGCCGGGGGTGTTCCAGGGCTCGGCATGGCTCGCATGCAGCATGCCGCCATTGGCCTGGCTGCAGCCGGTGGCGGGGGCGGGGCCGGCATCCACCAGCACGACCTCGGCCCCGGCCTCCCGCAGGTACCAGGCGGTGGTCACGCCGATCACGCCGGCCCCGATCACGACTACGCGCATCCGTTGCTTCCTCTGTCCAGATTGCTTATTGGCCGCTTGCCAGTCGTTGGATCACGTCGGTGTATTCGCGTTCCAGCCGTTTCGGCGACACCTTCTCGCGCGTGCCCAGTTCCTGGGCGAACTGCGAGACGCGAAACTCCTCGATGCGGTAGCGAAAGGCGAGAACGTCCGGGTGGTCCGGTGCCCGTGCGATCAGCTCCTGTGCCTGCTGCCACAGCGGCTCGACCGCCACGCGTCGGGCGCGGTCCTTGTCCGGGGCCTGGGTCAGGCGTTCCAGGCGCTTGTCGATTGCCTGCAGGTAGCGCGGCAGCTCGGGCAGCACGGTGTGCGGGGTGCGCAGCAGGAAGTCGGCCGGGACCAGCGCCTCGAGCTGCCCGCGGATGTCGCGCGCGGCCTCGATCCAGGACAGCGGCAGATCCCCCTGCAGCCGCGTGCGCAGGTCGTGCCAGTGGCGCAGGATCTCGGCGGCCAGGCGGGAGAGCTCCATCACCGTGGGCGAGAACTCGGGCAGGCTGGCCTCCAGGCGCTCTTGAAAGTTCTCGGCATCGCGCGGCCACGGCTCGGCCAGGAACACGCGGTCGGCCGCCGCCTCCAGGATCTGGTCGCGCAGGGCCTCGCAGCTGCCGAGTGTCGAGTAGTTCAGGCAGGCGCGTTCGATCTCCGGGAGCTGGCGGCGCAGGTCACGCGCGGTCTTGCGCGCGCCCAGCAGGAACAGCCGACGCAGGCCCGCGCGGTGCGCCCGCGCGGCCCGCGCCGGGTCCGGTTCCAGCTCCAGCGAGACGGTATCGCCACGATCGACCAGGATCGGGAAGGCGCGCAGTTGCGCCCCCTGGTGGTCGAACTCGACGCTCTCCGGCAGCGCGCCGAAGTCCCACTCGGTGATGCCCTCGCGGGTGATCTCGTCCGGGCGGCTGGCGTCGAAGTGGGCCTCGGCGCTGTCGCCCAGCCGGCGCTTCAGCGCGGCCAGGTCACGGCCGCTGGCCTGCTCATTGCCTTCCGGGTCGAGGATGCGGAAGCGCATCACCAGGTGTGGCTCCAGGTTCTCCGGGCGCCAGGCATCCAGCGGGATCTCGGTGCCGGTCATCGCGCGCAGGGCCTCGGCCAGCGCCGGGATCAGCGGGCCCTGGCGGTGTTCGATGCGCGCGAGCGCAGCCTGCGCGAAGTCCGGCGCGGGCACGAACTGGCGGCGCAGGCCCTTGGGCAGGCTCTTCAACAGGGCGGTCACGCGCTCCTCCAGCAGCCCCGGCACCAGCCAGTCGCCCAGCCAGTCGGGCACCGCGTTCAGCGCGGCGATCGGGATGGTCACGGTCACGCCGTCGTCTGGCTGACCGGGCTCGAAGCGGTAGGCCAGCGGCAGGCGCAGGCCCTCGACCTCCAGATGGTCGGGGTAGGCCCCTTGCGGGAGCGCGGTGTCCGGCTCGTTCAGCAGTTCCGCACGGTCGATCCGCAGGGCGTCGGGGTCCCGCTTCTCGGCCTTGCGCGCCCAGGTCTCGAAGCTTGTGCCGTCGGTGATGTCTTCCGGCAGGCGGGCGTCATAGAAGTCGAACAGGCGATCCTCCTCCACCAGCAGGTCGCGCCGGCGCCCGCGCGCCTCCTGCTCGGCGATCTCGGCCACGGCCTCGCGGTTGGCCTGTACCCCCTTCGAGCGGGTGCGCAGCTCGCCGCCGACCAGGCCCTCGCGGATCATGATACGCCGCGCCTCGGCCGGGTCGTGTCTTGCGAAGTCCACCGGCTTTTTCGGGGCGACGACCAGGCCGTACAGGGTGATGCGGTCGAAGGCCCCGACGCGTCCGCTGCGACGCTGGAAGTGCGGCTCGAAGATATGGTGCTTGAGCAGATGCGCCGCCGCGGCCAGGATCCAGTCGGGCTCGATACGGGCATTGTCGCGGGCGTAGACACGGGTGGTCTCGGCGATCTCCGCACTCATCACCCAGGCGGGTTTCTTCTTCGCCAGGACCGATCCGGGGTGGATCTGGAAGCGGCGGTTGCGCGCGCCGAGGTAGTCGCCGCGCTCGGTCTTCTGTCCGATCTGGCTGACCAGTCCGGTCAGCAGCGCGCGGTGCACGGGCTCGGCGTCGGCCGGTTCGTGGTTCGGCTTCAGGTCCATCTCGCGGGCTTGGCGCAGCAGCTGCACGCGCAGTTCCTGCCACTCGCGCATGCGCAGGAAATTCAGGAAGTGCTCGCGGCACCAGCGTTTGAGCGCATTCGAGCCGAGATCCTCGCGCGCGGTGTGCCAGGCCTCCCACAGCCGCAGCATGCCCATGAAGTCGGAGCCCTCGACCTGAAACTCCCGATGGGCCTGGTCCGCCGCCTGGGTGGCCTCGGCCGGGCGTTCGCGCGGGTCCTGCAGCGACAGGAACGCGGCGATAGTCGCGGTCTCGGTCACGCAGCCGTGGTCGGCCCCGGCCAGCAGCATTGCACCGTGGCGCGGGTCGATGGGCATGCGTGCCAGCTGGCGGCCGCGCGGGGTGATGCGCCCGCGCGCGTCCACCGCACCCAGCTCCTCCAGCAGGCGGTAGCCGTCCTTGACCATGCGTGGATCGGGTGGATCCACGAACGGGAACTGGCGCGGCTGACCGAGCTTCAGCGCGGCCATCTGTAGGATCACCGAGGCGAGGTTGGAGCGCTGGATCTCCGGGTCGGTGAAGGGCGGGCGCAGGTGGTAGTCGTCCTCCGCGAACAGCCGGATGCAGATGCCGGGGCCCAGTCGTCCGCAGCGCCCGGCGCGCTGGTCGCAGGCGGCCTGCGAGATCGGCTCCAGGCTCAGGCGTTGGACCCGCGAGCGCCAGGAGTAGCGCGAGACGCGGGCCAGACCCGAGTCGATCACGAAGCGGATGCCGGGGACGGTCAGCGCGGTCTCGGCGACGTTGGTGGCGAGCACGATGCGCCGGCCGGCGTGCGACTGGAATACCCGCGACTGCTCGCGCGCGGACAGGCGCGCGTACAGTGCCAGGACCTCGGTGTCGGCGCGCACCTGGCCGCGCAGGGCCTTGTGGGCGTCGCGGATCTCGCGCTCGCCGGGCAGGAATACCAGGATGTCGCCGGGGCCGGCGCGCTCGCATTCGGCCACCGCCTCGCGGATGCCGTCGAAAAGGTCGCGCTCGCCGCGACCGGCGTCTTCGTCCTCGTCGGCCGCGTCTTCCGGCTCGATCGGGCGGTAGCGCAGCTCCACCGGGTAGGTGCGTCCGGCCACGGTCAGGATCGGGGCGTCGTCGAAGAACGCCGACAGCCGCTCCGGGTCCAGCGTCGCGGAGGTGATGATGATGCGCAGCTCCGGGCGTTTCTTCGATAGGCGCTTGAGCACGCCCATCAGGAAGTCGATGTTCAGGCTGCGCTCGTGCGCCTCGTCGACGATCAGGGTGTCGTAGGCGCGCAGCTCCGGGTCATGCGCCAGCTCGGCAAGCAGCATGCCGTCGGTCATCAGCTTGACCCAGTTGTTCGGCCCGGTCTGGTCGGAAAAGCGCACCTTGAAGCCGACGGTGGAGGTCTTCTCACCCCCCAGCGTGGTGCCCAGTTCCTCGGCGATGCGGCTGGCGACCGAGCGCGCGGCGATGCGGCGCGGCTGGGTGTGGCCGATCAGCCCGGTCTCGCCGCGCCCGGCCTCCAGGCACAGCTTGGGTAGCTGGGTGGTCTTGCCGGAGCCGGTCTCGCCGCACAGCACCAGTACCGGGTGTTCGCGGATCGCGGCGACAATGCGCTCGCGCTCGGCGTGGATCGGCAGGTCGCCGGCATAAACGGGCTGGGGGCGCAGGCGGGCGCGTTCGGCGTGGCCCCCTTCGGCGTGGTCCAGGCGCTCGGCGAGGGTGTGAGCCAAGCGATCGCAGGGCTGGCCGCGCTTCTGGCGCTGGCGGGCCCGGCGCAGCAGGTCCGTGAGGTCCTTGCGTTCGGGGCCGGCGGGCAGCGCCTCGATACGGGCAGCGAGGGCGTCGAGATCCGGTGCGGGGGCCGGTTCCACGGTCAGCCCTGGTAGCGCAGACGCAGGGCCTCGATGTTCTCGGTGCGCAGGCGCTCCAGCGCCTGGCGCACGCGGTCCTCGTCACTGAACGGGCCGAGGTACACGCGGTACCAGGTATCACCCTGGATCTCGACCTCGTGCACCTGCGGGTCGAGGCCCAGCAGGGTCAGGCGGGCCTTCATCTCGTCGGCCTGGGCGAAGCGGCGGAACGACCCGGTTTGCAAGACCACCGGCTCCCCCTCGCTGGGGGATGCGGCGGGCGGCAGGGTCGGGGCAGGGGTGTCGCGCTCGGACTCTGGTACGCGGATCTCGTCCTCGGGCAGCAGCTCGTAGTAGCGAAACCGCGGTTCGTCGTCCGACGGTACGGTGTCGCGCTCCACGGGGGCCGGGGTCGGGGCCGGAGCGGCGGTCTCGGCTCCCGGGTCGCCGAACAGCGCGCCCAGGTCCGGTGAGCGGTCGGCCCCCTGCAGGTACAGCACGGCGGCAATGCCCAGCCCGATCAGCAGGCCGATCAGCATCCACACCCAGCCGGGGATCGGTCGCGCGGCCTTGCGCGGGGTGGACTTGCGACGGGTCTTGCGGGCCTGGGCCATGGTCTACATCCGTTCCGGGGCGGTCACGCCCAGCAGGCGCAGGCCATTGTGCAGCACCTGCTTGGCCCCGGTCAGCAGGGCCAGGCGTGCGCCGATCACGGCGGCATCCTCCGCGTTCAGGAATGGCACCGCGTTGTAGTAGGCGTGAAAGCCGGCTGCCAGCTCGCGCAGGTACTGGGCGATCTGGTGCGGTTCGCAGGCCTCGGCGGCCGCCGCGATCACCTCGGGGAAGCGGTCCAGGCGATCCAGCAGGTCGTCTTCCTGCGGCTCGGTCAGGCGCTCGGACAGCCCGGTGTCGTCCAGCGCGCTGGCGGCATGGCCGCGCTCGGCCGCAGTGCGCAGCACGCTGGCGATGCGCGCGTGGGCGTACTGGATGTAGTACATCGGGTTGTCGTTGGACTGCGACTTGGCCAGGTCCAGGTCGAAGTCCAGGTGCTGGTCGCAGCGGCGCTGCACATAGAAGAAGCGAGCGGCATCCGATCCGACCTCGTCGCGCAGCTCGCGCAGGGTGACGAACTGCCCGGCGCGGGTGGACATCGGCAGGCGTTCGCCCCCGCGGTAGAGGATCGCGAACTGCACCAGCAGCACGTCCAGGCGGTCGGCCTCCAGGCCCAGGGCCTGCAGGGCGGCGCGCACGCGCGGGACGTAGCCGTGGTGGTCGGCGCCCCAGATGTTGATCACGCGCTCGAAGCCGCGCTGGAACTTCTCGCGGTGGTAGGCGATGTCGGAGGCGAAGTAGGTGTAGTCGCCGTTCTCGCGGCGCACCACGCGGTCCTTGTCGTCGCCGTAGTCGGTGGAGCGGAACCACAGGGCCCCGTCCTTCTCGTACAGCGCGCCGTGCGCCTCGAGATCCTGCACCGCGGCATCGATCGCGCCGGAGTCGGCCAGGCTGCGCTCGGAGAACCAGCACTGATACTCGACCCCGAACTCGCGCAGGTCGTCGCGGATGTCTTCGAGGATGGCGTTCAGGCCGCAGTCGAACACCGTGCGGTACAGCTCCGGGCCCAGCAGCTCGCGGGCGCGGGCGATCACCGCGTCGATGTAGATCTCCTTGTCGCCACCGGCCGGCTCGTCCGGTGGGAGGTCGCGGGTGACGGCCTCGGTCGCGTGCACGGCCTGTTCGCCGATCTGTGCGGTCAGGGCCTCGGCGACCGGGTAGATGTAGTCACCCTGATAGCCGTTGGCCGGGAACGGGACCTGCACCCCGTGCTGTTCCAGATAGCGCAGCCAGACGCTGGCGGCGAGGATGTTCATCTGCCGCCCGGCGTCGTTTACGTAGTACTCGCGGGTGACATCGAAGCCGCAGAAATCCAGCAGGTCGGCGACGGTGGCGCCGAACGCCGCGCCGCGGCCGTGGCCGACATGCAGCGGGCCGGTGGGGTTGGCGGAGACGAACTCCACCTGCACCGGGCGACCGCCGCCCACGCTGGAGCGGCCAAAGTCGGCGCCCTGGGTGGCGATGCGGCCGAGCACCAGCGTGCGGGCATCCGCGGCCAGGCGGAAGTTGATGAAGCCGGGGCCGGCGATCTCGGTGGCGGCGAGACCGGGTACCTCGGGCATTGCGGCGCTGAGGGCCTCGGCGAGGTCACGCGGTTTGCTCTTGGCCGGGCGCGCGAGCTGCATCGCGAGGTTGCTGGCAAAGTCGCCGTGTTCGCGGTCGCGGGCGCGCGTGACCTGCACCTCGACACCGTGATCGGCGGGTACACGGCCATCGGCCACCAGGGTCTCCAGGGCGGCCGCGAGGGCCTCGGTTAGGGTGTCTTTCAAGAGGGGCTCGATCCGTCGTGTAAAAAGGGCCGCATTCTAACCCGGAAGCGGCGCACGTGCCGCCCCGGCGCCTGCCGCGGGAACGGGTCAGGCGAGCGAGACGGGGTCGATGTCGATGGCGATGCGGGTGCCGCGCGGCAGGTCGTCGGCCTGCCAGGCGTGGCGCGCCTGTGCGAGGCCCTCGTGCAGGGGGTTGCGGCGCGTGGACTGCAGCAGGATCTGTTCGCGGAAGCGGCGGTTGACGCGATGACGCGGCGCGGGGGCCGGGCCCAGTACCCGCAGGCCCTCGGTCGCGGCGCTGCGCAGGTGGGTGGCGACGCGCTCGGCATGGCGGCGGGTGGTCTCGGCATCGCCGGCCTCGACCCGGACCAGGGCCAGGTGGCCGTGGGGCGGCAGCTCGGCGGCGGCGCGTTCTTCCAGCAGGGGCGCGACCATTGCCGGGTAGTCGGCGGCATCCAGGCCGCGAATCAGGGGGTGGTCGGGATGCCCGGTCTGGAGCAGCACGCGACCGCCGCCGGAACCACGCCCGGCGCGGCCGGCGGCCTGCACGATGAGCTGGAGGGTGTTTTCCGTGGCGCGCAGGTCGACGCTGAACAGGCCCTGGTCCACGTCGATCACACCGACCAGTCCGACCTGGGGGAAGTCGTGGCCCTTCGCCAGCATCTGGGTGCCGACCACGATCGCGGCATCCAGCTGGCGGATACGGTCCAGTGCCGCCTCCAGCGCGCCCTTGTGACGGATGCTGTCGCGGTCCAGGCGGATCAGGGGGGTGGTCGGGAAGTGCCGCGCCAGGGCCTGTTCCAGCCGCTGGGTGCCGAGGCCGCGCTGCGCCAGAGGCTCGCCGCATTCCGGGCAGCGCTGGGGGCGCGGTTCCTGGTGGCCGCAGAGGTGACAGACAGCGCGCGGGTTGTGCGCGTGAATGGTCAGCCGGGCATCGCAATCCGGGCACTCGGCCACCCAGCCACAGGCGTCGCAGGCCAGTACGCGGGCGAAGCCGCGGCGGTTGAGCAGCAGAAAACACTGGTGGCCGGCCGCCAGGGTCTGCTGCATGGCGTCGAGCAGCGGGGCGGTCAGACCCTCGTCCGGGAGGTGTACGCGCGTGTCCACGGTCTCGACGGCGGGTGGGCGGGTCCCGTCCGGGCGTGTGGTCAGCCGGGCGTGGGCGTAGCGGCCCGTGGTGGCCGCGTGCAGGCTTTCCAGGGTCGGGGTGGCGGAGCCCAGAACCACCGCGGCCTGCTCCAGCTGGCCGCGCTTGATCGCCAGGTCGCGCGCGTTGTAGCGGAACCCGTCCTGCTGTTTGAAGGCGCTGTCGTGTTCCTCGTCGACGATGATCAGGCCGAGGTCGGGCAGCGGGGTGAAGAGGGCCGAGCGGGTGCCGACGACGATGCGGCGCTGGCCCTGGCGGGCGGCCTCCCAGGCGCGCAGGCGTTCGCCCTCGGCCAGGCCGGAGTGGAGCAGGGCGACCTGCCCGGGAAACCGCTGCTGGATGCGCGCGCTCAGTTGCGGGGTCAGGGCGATCTCGGGGATGAGGAACAGCACGGCGCGCCCGCCTGCCAGCACGCGCTCGGCCATCTGCAGGTAGACCTCGGTCTTGCCGCTCCCGGTCACGCCCTCCAGCAGCAGCGGTGCGCCGGTCCCGGGCGTCAGGGCCTCCACGGCCGCGCGCTGGTCGGGGGTCAGATCGTGGTCGCTGGTGGTCGGCGGTGGCGGCTGTGTCGGGTCGGGCGTGATCGTCTCCAGCCAGCCACGCGCCTCATAGTCGCGCAGTTCTCGCGGGGCCAGCTGCAGGCCGGTCGCGGCGGCCAGGGTGGCGCGATCCAGGGCCGTGGCCGCGTGTCCCGGCTCCAGGGCGCGGAGGACCGCCTGCTGGCGCCGACCGCGCGCGAGGCCGTCGGCCAGGGCGCGGGTGCCCTCGGGGGTGATCCGCCACAGGGTTTCGGGGGTGAGGGCCGGCAACGGGTCGCCGTGGCGCAGGGCCGGTGGAAGCGCCCCCAGCAGGGCCTCGCCCAGCGGGTGATGGTAGTAGCGGGCCCCGAATCGCAGGAGCTCCAGCAGGCGGGGCGAGAGGAGCGGTTCGCTCTCCGGGGCCTCGTTCACCGCCCGCAGGCGTGCGGGCGGCACGTCGCTGGTGGTCGCCAGATCGACCACCAGCCCGACCGTGGAGCCGCGGCCGAAGGGCACGCGCACCCGCTGTCCGGGCGTGAGCGACAGGTCTTCGGGGATGCGGTAGTCAAACAGCCGATCCAGGGGGCGATCCAGCGCGATGCGGGCGATTCGGGGCGCGACGGGCATGGGTCCAGTTTACTGCGTCGGGGCCCGGGAAGGGGGAGTCGGTTGCCTCAGGGCGGATCGGGTTGTTATCCACAAAAGCTGTGGATAACTCTGTGGGTGAAACGGGGGGAAGGGCCCTAAATGCTTGTTACTGCTGGGGGCGTCTTGGATTGGCCAAAAATCGACCAGAAGCCAAAAGAACCGAATAAACAGTTAGTTATGAGCTTTATATGAAACGGAGTGCGCGCTCTGTGTGCTAAGCGGCCGTTAGTTTCATCGCTTGTGGGTAGTCTGTACAGGGTGTGTACAATTGTGACGCCGTCCCGGGGGTTCATCGAGCCTTGAGGAAGCACTGATTCATACGCCCGCAAAAGCAACTCGAGCGCGAGTGTGTACATTGAGCAGTGTTTTCCTGGCCAACAAAAAACCCGGCACCGCGAGGCGGTTGGCCGGGTTTCGGTGGCGGGACCCGTATCCGGATCTCGCATTTGGGGCGGGCTACTAGCCGAGGGCCTTGACCGATGCCACGAGTTCGGCGGCCACCTTCTGGCCGTCGCCGTAGAGCATCTGGTTATTGTCGGCGTAGAACAGGTGGTTCTCGATGCCCGAGAAACCGGAACCCTTGCCGCGCTTCACGCAGATGACGTTGTGGGCCTGGTCGGCGTTCAGGATCGGCATGCCGTAGATCGGCGATTCCGGGTTGGTCCGGGCCACCGGGTTCACGACGTCGTTCGCGCCGATCACCATCGCGACATCCGCGGTCTTGAACTCCTCGTTGATCTCGTCGAGGTCGAAGATGATGTCGTAGGGCACGCCGGCCTCGGCCAGCAGTACGTTCATGTGCCCGGGCATGCGGCCCGCGACCGGGTGGATCGCGAACTTCACGTCCACGCCGCGCTTCTGCAGCAGCTGGGTGAATTCCCAGATCTTGTGCTGCGCCTGCGCGACGGCCATGCCGTAGCCCGGCACGATGATGACCTTCTCGGCGTAGGCCATCATGATCCCGGCATCGTTGGCCTGGATCTCCTTCATCGTGCCTTCGATCTCTTCCTCGGCGCCGCCGGCGGAGCCGCCGAACTGGCTGAACAGGATGTTCTTGATCGGGCGGTTCATCGCCTTGGCCATCAGCTGGGTGAGCAGCGTACCGGCCGCGCCGACCACGATACCGGCGATCATCAGCGCCGGGTTGTCGAGCACGATGCCCTTCAGGCCGACCGCCAGGCCGGTCAGGGCGTTGTACAGCGAGATGACCACCGGCATGTCGGCGCCGCCGATCGGCAGCGTCATCAGGATGCCGAAGGCCAGCGCCAGGACGAAGAACAGCAGCAGCGTCGCCGAACCGATCTCGCCGCCGCCGGTGGCCATCAGGAAGCCGAGGATCACGGTGATGGCAAAGATCGCGATGTTTACGACCTGCTGGCCAGCGAAGGTGAAGGTCTTCTTCATCAGGCCCTGCAGCTTGGCGTAGGCCACCAGCGAGCCGGAGAAGGCCACCGAGCCGATCAGCGAGCCGGTCACGGCGATCGCCAGGCCGGTGTTGCTGACGGTTTCCGGGGTCGCCTGCAGCAGGTAGATCGCGCCGATGCCGGCCGCGGCGCCGCCGCCCATGCCGTTGTACAGCGCGATCATCTGCGGCATGTCGGTCATCGCGACCTTCTTGCCGCTCCACCAGGCCAGCGCACCGCCGATGGCGATACCCAGGATGATCAGGGTGTAGTTCACGCCGCCGGAGATCTCCGGATGCACGAAGGTCACGAGCGTGGCGATCACCATGCCCACGCCGGCCCAGATGATGCCCGGCCGCGCGGTGGTCGGCGAGGACATCTGCTTGAGGCCGACGATGAACAGTACCGCCGCCGCAAAATAGGCGAGGTTGATGATCATGCTCATGCGTTATCTCCCTTCTTGTCGTCCTTCTTGCTGGTCTTGAACATCTCCAGCATGCGTTCGGTGACGACGTAGCCACCCACGGCGTTGCCCGCGGCCAGGATCACGGCGACAAAGCCGATGGCCTGTTCCAGCGGGGTCGTGGCATGGCCCAGTGCGACCATGGTCCCGACCAGCACGATGCCGTGGACGAAGTTGGAACCGGACATCAGCGGGGTGTGCAGGATGACCGGCACCTTGGAGATGATCTCGTAGCCGGTGAAGGCCGCGAGCATGAAGATGTACAGCGCGATAAAGCCTTCGATGATCATGAGTTCGCTCCCTTCAGGGCCTCGCGGGTGGCCTCGTGCACGATCTCGCCGTCGCGGGTCAGCACGCTCTTGGCGATGACCTCGTCATCCCAGTCCGGCTGGAACTCGCCGCCCTCGGCGATCATCGGCGTGAGGAAATTGAGCAGGTTCTTGGCGTACATCTCGGAGGCATGCAGCGGCACCTGCGAGGGCACGTTCAGCGGGGCATGAATGGTCACGCCCTTGTGCTTGCTGGTCTTGCCCGGCTTGGACAGCTCGCAGTTGCCACCGCCCTCGGCCGCCAGGTCGATGATGACCGCGCCCGGCTTCATGCCCTCGACCATGTCCTTCGGGACCAGTTTCGGCGCGTCGCGACCGGGGATCGCGGCGGTGGTGATCAGCACGTCGGCCTTGGAGATGAACTCGCCCAGGGCATCCTGCTGCTGTTGCTTCTCTTCCGCGGTCAGTTCGCGGGCGTAGCCGCCTTCGCCCTCGGCGGAGACGCCCAGATCGAGGAACTTCGCACCCAGCGACTCGACCTGCTCCTTGGTGGCGGAGCGCACGTCATAGGCCTCGACCATCGCGCCCAGGCGCTTGGCCGTGGCGATCGCCTGCAGCCCGGCCACGCCGGCGCCGATCACGATGACTTTGGCCGGGCGGATGGTGCCGGCCGCGGTGGTCAGCATCGGGAAGAAGCGGCAGGACAGATCCGAGCCCATGATCGCGCCCTTGTAGCCGACCACGGCCGCCTGCGAGGACAGCACGTCCATGCTCTGGGCGCGCGAGATGCGCGGGATCAGCTCCATCGCGAAGCTCAGGATCTTGCGCTCCTGCATCGCCTTGACCACGTCCGGATTGCGGTGGGCATGGAACAGGCTGACGACGGTGGAGCCCTCCGGCAGCTGGTTGACCTCTTCCACCGTCGGTGGGGCCACGCGGACCATCAGGTCCGACTGGCCGTAGGCCGTCTCGGTATCGACCACGGTGGCCTTCTCGTAGGCCGTGTCCGGGAAATGGGCATTGGAGCCGGCACCCTTCTCCAGCTGCACGGTGACGCCCAGATCGCTGAACTTGGCCGCCACCGTCGGATCCAGGGCCACGCGACGTTCGCCGCTGGCGGACTCCTTGGGAACGGATAATTTGATTGCCATGCGCTCTCTCCCCGGGCCAAACGTCCCGGTACTCCCCTGGGACGATCAGCCGCGCTCGCGGGTGGTGAAATCGGATGCGGCACGCCTGAAGCGGGCATGCCGCACAAAAAACGACCCGCGAGTGTAGCGGAATCGCCCCCGTGCTTAAACCGTGTCCTGCGCTTGCAGGGTCTTGTTCCGGGTCGCGGAGCGTACGATACCTCGGGTCATGGCGTTGTAATTGCTTTGTTCTCGAAGGCTGTTTATTGTTTTTCCGGTCAGTGTTGCGCTGAGGGAGACGCGGGCGTGCGATTCAATCAGCGTCTCCCAAAGGGGGCATGGATTTGTTCACTCGACCCCGCGTGAGCAAATCCGTGTTTCCTTGAGACGGGACGGGTCATGTTGCCGAACGAGCATCAGGTCCTGCGCACGGACGCCGCGGGCATGCCGCTGGAGTGGATCGGCCTGGAGCAGGCCGTGCGCCTCTACTACACCGAGCAGGTGGCCTACACCTGTGGCAGCCCGCTTTATCGCATGCGCGGCGGCATCAACGCCCGCACCGGGCTGCAGTCGCGGGTCGAGGTCAACTCGATCGTCGCGACCCATGGCACCCGCCAGTCCCGTTTCAACAACTACATCCCTCCGCTCAACAACACCACCCTGTTCCGCCGCGATGCCCATCTTTGTCTGTACTGCGGCCAGCATTTCTACGAACGCGACCTGTCGCGCGACCATGTGACCCCCATCAGCCAGAACGGCGAGGACACGTGGACCAACGTGGTCACCGCCTGCAAGCGCTGCAACAACCACAAGGCCGGGTTCACGCCGGAAGAGGCCGGGATGCAACTGCTGGCCATCCCGTTCACGCCAACCCACGCGGAGTACATCTTTCTCAAGGGCAAGCGCGTGCTGGCCGACCAGATGGAATTCCTGCAGGCGCACTTCCCGCGCACCAGCCCCCTGCGCGGCCGTCTGGGCTGAACCGGCGCTGGCTGCCCCCGGGTCGCCGGCGCGCTATCCTTGACCGCTGAACCAAATGGCGCTGCGCCACTCCGACAGGGAGTCAGCGTCCCCTCATGTCGGCAAGGAGCACCATGAAGTACTTCGGAGAAGCGGATTATCGTCACGGCCAGGCGCGCGACGTCGGCGTATTGCTGACCAACCTCGGCACGCCGGACGAACCCACCGCGCCCGCCCTGCGCCGTTACCTGAAGGAATTCCTCTGGGATCCGCGCGTGGTCGAGGTCCCGCGCCCGATCTGGTGGCTGATTCTCAACGGCATCATCCTCAACATCCGTCCGAAGCGCTCGGCCGCCAAGTACGCCACCGTGTGGACCGACGAAGGTTCGCCGCTGCTGGCGATCTCGAAGCGCCAGGCCGAGGGTGTGCGCCGCCGCCTGGCCGAGCAGGCAGGGGAGGAGATCCCGGTTGCGCTGGGCATGCGCTATGGCAACCCGTCGATCGCCGCGGGGCTGGACGAGCTGCGCCGCCAGGGCGTGCGCCGCGTGGTCGTGCTGCCGCTGTACCCGCAGTACTCGGCCAGCACCAGCGGCTCCACCTTCGATGCCGTCGCCGATGTGCTCAAGGGCTGGCGCTGGGTGCCAGACCTGCAGTTCATCGCCGCCTACGACGCCCAGCCCGGCTACATCGAGGCCCTGGCCAGCAGTGTGCGCGAGCACTGGCAGGAGCACGGCCAGGCCGACCGCCTGGTGATGTCCTTCCACGGCATCCCCAAGCGCTACCTGCTGCAGGGCGACCCCTACCACTGCCTGTGCCATGCCACCGGGCACAAGCTGGCGCAGGCGCTGGGGCTGAATGACGACCAGTGGCAGGTCACCTTCCAGTCGCGCTTCGGGCGCGAGGAGTGGCTGCAGCCCTACACCGACAAGACCATGGAGGCCCTGCCGGGGCAGGGCGTGCGCTCGGTGGACGTGATCTGCCCCGGTTTCTCCGCGGACTGCCTCGAGACGATCGAGGAGATCGGCGACGAGAACCGCGAGATCTTCCAGGAGGCCGGTGGCGAGCGTTTCCACTACATCCCGGCCCTGAACGACCGCGCGGATCACCTCGATTTCCTGACCGGGCTGCTGCACCAGCACCTGGCGCCGTGGCTCAACGACCCGGACAACGCCCCCGAGGCGCGCGCCGCCGCCCGCGAGCGCGCGCTCGCGCTGGGCGCCAAACAGTAACGTGGCGAAGGCCGGGGCGATGGACGGACCCGTGATGGCTGAACGGGAGCCGGGCGAGATCGAGATCGGCGCCGTGATCATTGGCGACGAACTCCTCAGCGGCAAGCGCCGGGACCGGCACCAGGCGCACCTGACCGAGGCGCTCGCCGAGAAGGGCCTGGAGCTATCGTGGATTCGGATCGTGGGTGACAACGCCCGCCTGTTGGTGCAGACGTTCCGCGAAACCCTGGCAAGCGGAGCCGAGGTGTTCAGCTTCGGTGGTATCGGAGCAACCCCGGATGATCGCACCCGCGCCTGCCTGGCCGAGGCGCTGGGGCGACCGCTCCAGCGCCATCCGGAATTTGTCGATCTGCTGGAACGCCGCTTCGGTGACGAGGCCTATCCGCATCGTATCCGCATGGCCGAATTGCCCGAAGGCGCCAGCCTGATCCCGAACCCGATCAACGGTGTGCCCGGGTTTCGCTGCGAACGGCATTATTGTGTACCCGGATTTCCTGCCATGGCCGAGCCCATGGCGCGCTGGGTGCTGGACCAACGCTTCCCCCAGCGCAACGCGGAAGCAGGTTCAGTGGAAGAGAGCCTGATCCTGCAAAACACCACCGAGAGCTCGCTGGTGCCGGTGCTTGAGGCAATAGAGGCCGCATTCCCGGACCTGCGTATTTCCTGCCTGCCGCGCATGGATCGCGACGCGCCGCGGGTCGAATTGGGCGTACGCGGTCCCCGCGCCCGCGTCACCGAAGCCCATGCACGGCTACGCCAGACTTTGATCGAAGCGGGCTTCTTGGCCCGCTGAGTCCTGGAGAGGTGCGCGATTCAATTCGCGTTTCCCCGATGGTCGGCGGGCTGCCGACCCTTGCCGCACTTGTCATCATGCACCTCGTATTTTCGGATTTGAGCGCCCCGTCGTGGGGCGCGTTCGCCCTTACGTGATGCACGGGGTCCGTGTCGCCGCCTGGTTCCCTTTCCCTCTGAACCAATAAGCCCTCTTCGAAACAGCATCTTAACCCCCTTTCTCGATGCCCCCGGGGCATTGGCATGGATGCTGCAAACACTTCCAGGCGTAAGAACACGTCAGAACAAGTTGAGTCGTGGCGTTACCAATCAATCCATTGGGCAAGACCTGATGGCCTCGAGGGAAGGGGTTTCAAATGACGAACAAGACTGTTCCGGTAGCAGACGAGACGGTGGAGAGTGCTCCTTCCGCGCCCGACAACCCGACGTCGACGGCCCCGGCAGCAGATACCGCGCCTTCGTCACAGGAAGCGCCTCGAGCGGGTGCGTCCTTGTCTGGTGGAGCGGGTGACGCTTCTATCGGCGAACGCCTGAAGGCATTAAGCGCTACCTGGTGGGCACGCTACAGCGTCCGGATGATCTCGGTGGTGGTGCTGATCGGTCTCTGGCATCTGGCCTCCGTCAATGACTTCCGACTGCTCCTCAACTTCGAAAATGTACCTCGGCCCGGGGTTGTAGGCGCGGTGCTGCTGGATCTGTTGTCGTCCGATACTTTCTATCGGCATATCGGTGCCAGCGTCGAGCGCGTCGCCATCGCCTTTGGGTTAGCCACCGTCTTGGGTGTCGCCCTTGGTGTATTCATGGGCCGCAATCGTTTTGTGGAGGATGTCTTCTCTCCCTACGTGGAGATCTTCCGGCCCATCCCGGCGGTGGCCTGGATCCCGCTGGCGATCCTGATGCTCCCTACAGAACAGAGCAGCATTATTTTCATTACCTTTCTCGGGGCCTTTTTCCCGATCGTGCTGAACACCATGCACGGGGTTGATCAGACACCCAAGGACCTCGTGCGGGCCGCCCGCGCTCTGGGCGCTTCCAGTACCTCGATTCTGATTCATGTCGTCCTGCCGGCGGCGCTGCCCAGCATCGTGGCGGGCATGGCCATTGGTATGGGCATCGCATGGTTCTCGCTGCTGGCAGGCGAGATCATCAGTGGCCAGTACGGGATCGGCTACTTCACCTGGAGTTCCTACTCATTGATTCAGTACCCGCAGATCATTGTCGGGATGGTAACGATCGGCCTCCTGGGGACCCTGTCCACGCTGTTGGTGCGCTATGGCGCCCGGCCGTTCCTGCGCTGGCAGCGTTAGGACCAGCCGCACCTCTTTCGGATCATGCTAAGCAACGGGATAGCACAATGAGAATTGGAAATTTCTGGGCCTTTGGCGAAGGGCCCTCACGCAAGAAACCCGCACCGGGTGGGGCGCTGGCGGGTCGTGCCGAGGCAGGCCGAGTGCAGATCTCCGATGTGTCCATCGAGTTCAACACCAATGGCCGCCGTAACCTGGCGGTGGATGGAGCGAATCTGGAGATTGAGCCGGGCGAATTCATCTGTCTGCTGGGGCCTTCGGGTTGCGGCAAGTCGACCTTGATGAATGCGGTGGCCGGCTTCGTCGCGCCCACGGCGGGGCGTGTCGAGGTGGATGGCAAGCGCGTGCGCGGGCCGGGGCCGGAGCGCGGCATGGTGTTCCAGCAGCACTCGCTGTTCCCCTGGAAGAGCGTGCGCAAGAACGTCGCCTTTGGCCCCCGCATGGCCGGTCACTCGAGGACCGAGTCCGACAGTATCGCGCGCACCTTCCTCGGGATGGTGGGGCTTTCGGCTTACGGCAACCACTTTCCGGCGCAATTGTCCGGGGGGATGCAGCAGCGGGTCGGCATCGCGCGCGCCTTGGCCAATTACCCTGACGTATTGCTGATGGACGAGCCGTTTGGGGCGCTCGATGCCCAGACCCGCTCGATGATGCAGCAAAACCTGGTGGATCTGCGCCAGGAGTTCCACACCACCATCGTGTTCGTCACACATGACATCGAGGAGGCTGTGTTCCTGGCGGACCGGATCATCGTGATGAGCGCGAGTCCGGGCCGGTTGATCAAGGATATCCGCGTCGACATCCCGCACCCGCGCACCCACGAGGTAGTGACCGAGCCCCGATTCGTCGAGCTGAAAAAGCAGTGTCTGGACCTGATTCGGGCCGAGACGACTCGGGCATTCGAGCAGCAGGGGCGGTCGGTCTAGAGCCGAACAGCTACTGGATCCTCTTACACCTCATAACTTGTTATGATAGGCTAGTACATATGATCGATACGCACCGCCAAGCAGGGCTTGCAAGCACGGGACTCCCGCGTCCCGTGAGCCGGTCTGGCGGATCCGGGTCGCTCTACGGCTGGGTCCGCGACAGTCTGCGTCGCGAGATTCTCCAGGGAGTGCGCGCGCCAAACGAACGACTGGCCACCGAGAAGGAGCTGATCGAGGCCTTTGGGGTCAGCCGGATCACCGTGCGCAGGGCGCTTCGCGAGTTGCGCGCAGAAGGTCTGGTGGTAACCGCGCAGGGGCGCGGAATATTTGTCGCCCGCCCGCGGGTGAGCCAGGAGCTGCGGCGCATGGAGGCCTTTGGCGAGACGGTGACCCGTCAGATAGGTGAGGCCGATGTGCGCCTGCTTTCCATGCAGGAAATGACGCCGCCATCGCGGGTGACGCGCGAACTGGGGCTAGCGCCCGAGGACTCGGTCACCCGCATTCGCCAGGTGCAGTGCTTGCGGTCGGAGCCGGTCATGGTCAGTGAGAGCTTTCTGCCGCTGGCCATTGGGCGGCGCATATTCAGTCGCGATCTCACGGCGGACACCTTGTCCGTACTCAAAAATCGCCTGGGCCTCAGGGTGCGGAGTGCCCGTATCGAAATCGAGGCCTGTCACCCGGAGCCAGGGGTACAGGAAGCACTGGCGCTTCCGGTGGAGGCCCCGGTCCTGAAACTCATCCGTGTCTTTCTCGACCGCAGCGGTCGTGCCTTTGACGTGGAGTGTCTGTCGTTCCGCGAAGACACCTTCAACTGCAAGTTCCGTACGGATCCCAATGAGGAGTACCTATGAAAGTCAGCGAAATCGAAACAGTCGAGATGGATGTCCTGGTGATCGGCGGCGGGACCGGCGGTCCTCTGGCGGCCGTCACCGTCAAGGAAGAGAACCCCGAGCTGGATGTCATGTTGCTGGAAAAGGCCAACGTGAAACGTTCCGGCGCGATTTCCATGGGGATGGACGGCCTGAACAACGCCATCATCCCGGGTCGGGCCACGCCCGAGCAGTATGTAAAGGAGATCACCACGGCGAATGATGGCATCGTCCATCAGAAGGCGGTCCTGGCCTATGCCGAGCGTTCCTACGACATGATCCAGAAGCTGGACTCCTGGGGTGTGCACTTTCAGAAGGACGAGACCGGCGATTACGACGTGAAGAAGGTCCATCACATGGGTAGCTACGTGCTGCCCATGCCCGAGGGGCACAACGTCAAGAAGATCCTGTACCGGCGCCTGCGCCGTAACCGGGTGAAGGTGGAAAACCGTTACCAGGCCACCCGCCTGCTGAAGGATCGCGACGGCAAGATCGCCGGCGCCTTTGCGGTGAACACCCGGACCTCCGAGCCCATGCTGATCCGTGCCAAGGCCGTAATCATGGCAACGGGTGCGGCCGGGCGTCTTGGCCTTCCCACCTCCGGCTATTTGTACGGCACCTACGAGAACCCGACCAATGCGGGCGAGGGGCACGCGATGGCCTATCACGCCGGCGCCGACCTGACGAACCTGGAGTGTTACCAGATCAACCCGTTGCTGAAGGACTACAACGGTCCGGCCTGTGCGTACGTGACCGGCCCGTTGGGCGGCTACACCGCGAATGCCCAGGGCGAGCGCTTCATCGAGTGCGACTACTGGTCGGGCCAGATGATGCTGGAGTTCTACCGCGAGCTGGAAGGGGGCAAGGGCCCGGTCTACCTGAAGGTGGATCACCTCGCCGAGGAGACCATCCAGGAGATCGAGACGGTCCTGCATACCAACGAACGCCCGTCGCGCGAACGCTTCCATGCCGGGCGCGGTACCAACTATCGCGAGCACATGCTGGAGATGCACATCTCCGAGGTCGGTTTCTGCAGCGGCCACTCGGCTTCCGGGGTGTGGATCAACGAACACGGCGAGACCACCGTGCCGGGCCTTTATGCGGCCGGCGACATGGGCTCGGTGCCGCACAGTTACATGCTCGGTGCATTCGTGTACGGCCAGATCTGCGGCGAGAGCGCGACGCGTTACGTCAGTGACTGGACTGACGCACCACTGGACGAGTCGCTGATTGCCGCAGAACTCGAACGCGTGATGGCACCGCTGAATGCGGAAGACGGCATTCCGCCGGAGCAGATGGAATACAAGGTGCGCCGCCTGGTGAACGACTACCTGCAGCCGCCCAAAGTGACCAAGAAAATGGAGATCGGACTCAGCCGCATCCTGCAGGTGCGCGAGGACCTGGCCAGGCTCCACGCCCGGGATCCCCACGAACTGCTGCGGGCCCTCGAGGTGCATGCGATTGTCGACTGCGCCGAGATGGCGGCGCGCGCCTCCATGGCACGCAAGGAGTCCCGGTGGGGGTTGTACCACTACTCCATCGACCACCCCGAGCGCGACGACGAGAACTGGTTCTGTCACAGCCGCCTGTACAAGGGCGAGGACGGAACCATGTGCACCGGTACGCGCCCGGTGGACCCCTACATCATCCCGCTGGATGACGACGAGCTGTCGGCCTATCAGTCCATGCGGATCGAAAACACCGACGAAGTCGCCGCCGAATAAAGGGGAAGTGACATGCCTGTAGCGAACCACAAGACGACTGTCCCGGTGGTCGTCGATGAAGAAAAGTGCATCGCCGACAAGGGGTGCCGGGTCTGCATCGACGTCTGCCCGCTGGATGTCCTGCTGATCGACGAAGTCACGGGCAAGGCCCATATGCATTACGACGAATGCTGGTACTGCATGCCGTGCGAGAAGGACTGTCCGACCGACGCGGTCACCGTGAATATCCCGTACCTGCTGAGCTGAAGGTGAACCCGATGAGCCAATACAACGACCCCGAACTGCAGGACATTGCAGACAAGCTGGCCTCCAACGATGTGGAAATGCGCCGAGTGGGGGTGCTTGCCCTGGTGGACAGTGCCGAACCTGAAGCCGCTGATCTGCTGACAATGGCCCTGAAGGACCCCGACCCTTCGGTCCGCCGCGAGGCGGCCAAGGTGGTCGACGAGTTCGAATCCGCCGACATTGCGGATGCCTTGCTGGCAGCCCTCAGCGACAGCGACGAAGCGGTCCGCAACGCTGCAGCACACGCCCTGGCGGACCTGAAGGATACCGATGCGGCGCAGCCGTTACTCGGTGCGCTGAAAGGCAGCGACGATCCATTTGTCATCGTCGGGGTGCTGGGGGCCCTCAAGCCTATGCGGCTTGCCGAGAGCTGCGAACCGGCTCTGGCCTTGCTTCAGCATGCGGATGCCGCCGTGCGTCGTGAGGCGGTATCCGTCCTCGGATGGCTGCGTTCCCCGGCGAATCTTCCGGTCCTGATCGAGCGGGCGCGCGAAGACGCCGACCCGGACGTGCGGCGGGTGGCCGTGAGCGCCCTGTCGTACGGCGATCCGGACTCGATTGGCGATGCCCTGCTGGCCGGGTTGCAGGACGAGAATTGGCAGGTCCGAGCCGAAGCGGCCTCCATGATTGGCAAGCTGCGACTGCGGTTGGCCCTGCAGAGTCTGATCGAAGGCACGCGCGATTCCTTCTGGCAGGTACGTGAGAAGGCCGTTGAGGCCCTGGGCACTTTGGGTGACCCGAAGGCTGTGGAGGCAGTGGGCGTGTGCACCGACGACCCGGTGTCGAACCTGCGCAAGGCCGCGGTTGGCGCCCTGGGCGAGATTGGGGATGCCAAGGCGCAGGCGTACGTGGAAAGCGCGATGGACGACCCGGATCCCGATGTCCGCAAGACCGCCCTTTGGGCCCAGTCGAAGCTGCGCGTGGCGAGCTGATTCGCCGCGTGCTTCACCGAGAGCGACACGTCGCCATACGGAGGCAACCGTGACTTACGTAGTGAACGAGAACTGTATCCGGTGCAAGTACACCGATTGCGTCGAAGTGTGTCCGGCGGACTGCTTCCACGAGGGCCGCAACATGCTGGTGATTGACCCGGTGGAGTGCATCGACTGTGACCTGTGTGTGCCGGAATGTCCGCCCGAGGCGATCCAGCCGGAAGGTGAGTTGGCCGAGGATCAGAAACATCTCCTCGACTTGAATGCCGAGCTGGCGGCTATCTGGCCGCTAATAACGTCGGCAAAGGACCCGCTGCCCGACGCGGAAGAGTGGATCGAACGTTCGGGCAAGCTGGCCGAGCTGGAGCGCTGATTCGTTATGTCTCGCCTTGTCATTACAAGCTGGGTAACGCGTGGCGCCTTTCTCGGGGCTTGGCTGGCCGGCGTGGCCTCCATGCTGGGTGCGCGTCCGGTGGACGACCCGGATAACCCCCTGTTGTGGCCGCCGGTCACCACCCTGGTGATCGAGGAAACTGTGCTCGCCGAACTGGCTCGCACCTGTCCCGTGGAGGGCGGCCCGCTGGCCGCCGGAGGGCGCGCGTAATGAGCATGCAACCGCCGAAGGAGATCCGCCTGCAGGGGCAGGCCGGCGAGGTTCAGTTTTGCTGGCCGACCGGCGAGGTTACCTGCAAGCGTTTCGAGGCATTGCGGCTGGCGTGTCGCTGCGCCCATTGCACTCTGGCCCGGCGTCGGGACGAACCGGTGACAGACGCCACTCAAGTGGACGTGGTCGACATCGTTCCGTTCGGGGTCAGCGGGGTGCGCTTCGTGTTCTCCGATGGTCACGAGCAGGGCATCTATCCGTGGCGCTATCTGTGGGAGATCAGCGCGAGGGCCCCGGCCCATTCAACCAATGATGGAAACACAACCCGACTCGAATCTGGGAGGTAGACCCCATGGCAGCCTGTGACCCACAAGAAGTGCTGAGCGTGCACCACTGGAATGACACGTTGTTCAGCTTCAAGACCACGCGCGACCCGGGCCTGCGCTTCGAGAACGGTCATTTCGTGATGATCGGTCTCGAGGTGGAGGGCAAGCCCCTACTGCGGGCCTACAGCATCGTGAGCCCGAACCACGAGGAATACCTCGAGTTCCTGAGCATCAAGGTTCCGGACGGCCCGTTGACCTCGCGCCTGCAGCACATCAACGAGGGTGATCAGCTCCTGGTAAGCCGCAAGGCGACTGGCACGCTGGTGATCCACGATCTGCTGCCGGGCAAGAACCTGTATCTGTTCGGCACGGGCACCGGCCTCGCACCCTACATGAGCATTATCCGCGACCCGGAAACCTACGAGCGATTCGAGAAGGTGATCCTGGTCCACGGCGTGCGCTACAAAAGCGAGCTGGCCTACCAGGAATATCTGACCGAGGAGCTCCCGAACCACGAATACCTCGGCGAGCTCGCGCAGGAGCAGTTGCTCTATTACCCGACGGTCACGCGCGAGGACTTCGTTCACCAGGGCCGCATCACGGACCTGATCGAGAACGGCAAGATGGCTGAAGACCTCGGTCTGCCGCAGCTCGACCCGGAACAGGACCGCGCCATGATCTGTGGCAGCCCGGCGATGCTCGAGGACCTGTCGAACCTGCTGGATCAGATGGGCTTCACCGCCTCGCCCAAGACGGGCGTGCCGGGTGAGTACGTGATCGAGCGGGCCTTTGTCGAGCAGTAGTCCGGCGGCGCCGACTGAGCGGGAGATCACCATGGAACGCGAGCAGATCGAGATGGATGTGGTCATCGTCGGTGCGGGGCCTGCGGGCCTCGCGGCCGCGATCCGGCTGCGCCAGTTGGCGCAGGACCAGGGCCGGGACGATCTCTCGGTCTGCGTACTGGAAAAGGGGCCCGAGGTCGGGGCGCATATCCTTTCCGGTGCGGTGATCGATCCGCGCTCGCTCGACGAATTGATCCCCGACTGGCGCGATCTCGGAGCGCCGTTGAAAACGTCCGCCGTGGATGATCACTTCCTGTTGCTGCGCGAGCATGGAAGCCTGCGGCTGCCCACTCCCGGCGCACTGCGTAACGAGGGAAATTATGTGGGCTCGCTGGGCAACCTGTGCCGCTGGCTGGGCGAGCAGGCGGAGGCACTGGGGGTGGATATCTACCCGGGCTTCGCGGCGGCCGAAGTGCTGTACGACGAACAGGGTTCCGTGCGCGGTGTGGCCACCGCGGACACCGGCTTGCAGCCGGACGGTACGCCCGGCCCGCAGCACGAGCCCGGTGTGGAGATCGTGGCCGGGCGAACCCTGCTGGCGGAGGGCTGCCGTGGATCGTTGAGCCAGCAGGTGATTGCCGCCTACGAACTGGATCGAGATGCCGATCCGCAGACCTACGGTATTGGCATCAAGGAGGTCTGGGAGGTGGATGAAGCCGTCCACCGGCCGGGCACCGTGGTGCATACCGTCGGCTGGCCCCTGGACGCCAGAACCTACGGCGGCGGCTTCCTGTACCACTTCGACGAGCGCCGCGTGTCCGTGGGGTTCGTGGTCGGGCTCGATTACGCCAACCCGAACCTCTCGCCTTATCAGGAGATGCAGCGGTTCAAGACCCATCTGGAGATTCGCCGCCATCTCGAGGGCGGTCGCCGCCTGTCCTATGGTGCGCGGGCCTTGGTCGAAGGAGGGGTGCAGTCCTGCCCTAAGCTGGAATTCCCCGGCGGGATGCTGGTGGGGGATGCCGCGGGCCTGCTGAACGTGGCGCGCATCAAGGGCACCCACACCGCCATGAAGTCCGGGATGCTGGCGGCGGAGGCGGTGTTCGAGCATTGGGCGAAGGCATCAGAGCCGGCGGCGGCTACTGGCGTGGACCGGGCGCTGGCGGATTCCTGGGTCTGGTCCGAGCTTCGGCGCGCGCGCAATATCCGCCCCGCCTTCGCCCGCTGGGGATTGTGGGGCGGGCTGGCGTATGCCGCGGCAGACACCTATTTGTTCGGTGGTCGTGCGCCATGGACGTTCTCCCAGCACGCGGATCACGAGCAGCTGCAGCGCAAGTCGGAGGCCTCGCCCATCGAGTATCCGGCGCCGGACGGGGAGCTCACGTTCCCGCTGTTGTCGTCGGTGCATCTGTCGAACACCAATCACGACGAGCACCAGCCCTGCCATCTGCGGCTGCGTGATCCCGATGTCCCCATCCAGGTGAACCTGGCCGAATTCGGGGCGCCGGAGACACGCTACTGCCCAGCCGGGGTGTACGAGATTGTCGATGGCGACCAGGGGCCGCGCCTGCAGATCAACGCAGCCAACTGCGTGCACTGCAAGACCTGTGACATCAAGGACCCTACCCAGAATATCCAGTGGCAGGTACCGCAAGGCGGCGAGGGCCCGATCTATTCGGGCATGTAGGCCGCATCGAGGCCGATTGCCGGGCCGCAAAGTCAACGGGAGTGAATGCGATGAAAGTACTGGTCGGCGTAAAACGCGTGATCGATTACAACGTGAACATCCGCGTGAAGTCGGATGGGAGCGGTGTCGAGACTGAAAATGTCCGGATGTCCGCCAATCCCTTCGACGAGATTGCGCTGGAGGAGGCCGTACGCCTGAAAGAGGCTGGCATCTGCAGCGAATTGCTGGCGGTGACGGTGGGTGACGAGGCCAGTCAGGAGGTTCTGCGCAGCGCCCTGGCAATGGGCGCGGACCGCGCGATCCGGATCGATGTGCCGGAATCGCCGCAGCCCCTGAACGTGGCCGCGTTACTGGCCGCGGTCGCGCGCGAGGAAGCCGTCGACCTGGTGCTTCTTGGCAAGCAGGCGATCGACGATGACGCCAACCAGACCGGGCAGATGACCGCTGCATTGCTCGGCTGGCCCCAGGGTACCTTCGCGTCCGAGTTGACCATCGAAGAGGGCCGGGCGCGGGTAGCACGCGAGATCGATGGCGGGCAGCAGACCGTTGAACTGGACCTGCCTGCCGTGGTGACAGCGGACCTGCGACTCAACGAGCCCCGGTTCGTGAAGCTGCCCGCGATGATGAAGGCGAAGAAACGCCCCATCGAGGAGCGCACGCCCGAGGCCCTGGGCGTGGATATGCGTCCGCGGGTGGAGCGGGTCAAGGTTTCCGAGCCCGTTCCCCGCGAGGCGGGTGTGAAGGTCGCGGACGTGGACGAACTGCTGGACAAGCTGCGCAACGAAGCGGGGGTGATCTGAGATGGCGAACACGATACTGGTTGTAGCGGAGACGGCAGGGGAGACACTGGCCGCCAGCACCTTGTCCACCCTGACGGCCGCCCGCGAACTGGACGGTCCCATCGACGTCCTGGTAGCGGGTGCACGCCCCGCGGCGGCGGCCGAAAGCCTCGCCTCGATGGCCGGGGTCCGCCGTGTGCTGGTTGCCGAGGCGCCTCATCTGGCAGGCGGCCTTGCTGAGGATCTTTCCGGGTTGGTGGCTGGACATGTCGAGCACTACAGTCATGTGCTGGCGCCCGCCACCACGTTCGGGAAAAACCTGCTCCCCCGGGTGGCGGCGCTGGTCGACATCCAGATGGTCTCGGATGTCACCGTGATCGAGGACGCGGAGACGTTCGTGCACCCGATCTACGCGGGCAATGCCAACGAAACCTTGCGAGTGCTGGAGCCGCACAAGTTGCTGACCATACGCCCGACTGCGTTCGCCAAAGAGGTAGTGGGCGGCGGTGAGGCCCAGCTTGAACGCATTGACGTCGGTGAGACCCTGGCCCAGTCCCGCGAGGTCGAACTCCAACTCGACGAGTCGGACCGGCCGCAACTGGAATCCTCCGGGATCGTCGTTTCCGGGGGGCGAGCCTTCGGCAGCCTGGAGAAATTCCGTCTGCTGGAGGAACTGGCAGCGGATCTGAACGCCGCCGTGGGCGCCTCGCGGGCAGCCGTGGATGCCGGTTATGCCCCCAACGACTGCCAGGTGGGACAGACCGGCAAGGTGGTCGCACCGGAGCTGTACATTGCGGTGGGCATCTCCGGCGCCATTCAGCACCTCGCCGGCATGACCGGATCCAAGGTCATCGTCGCCATCAACAAGGACCCGGATGCCCCGATCTTCGGCGTGGCCGACTACGGCCTGGTCGGCGACCTGTTCGATATCCTGCCGGAGCTCCACGAGAAGATCCGGCAGCTGCGAAGCGAGCCGGCACCCGGTCTGGCAGAAGCTTGAGTCGTGTCCTGGCGGGGTAACCGGCGCGTACAGTGGCGGTTACCCCACGGGATCGGTTACGAACGATCGATCTCGAATCGATACTTGAACGAGTCGCCACTGAAAAACAGAAACTCGTAGTCGATGGGCCGTCCGGAGCGATCGTGGGTTAGACGTTCCACCTGCAGAACCGGGTCGGCTGCCGACAGGCCCAGCTCCTTCTGTACTTCGTTGTTCGCGAGCCCGGCATCGATGCTGATGTTGGCTGCACCCAGCGGGATGCCCGAGAGGTTCTCCAGGATCGGGAAGATGTCGCCCGAAAGATCCTGATTGAACAAGGGGCGCCCCACATCCAATGGGAAATAGCTGATCTCCAGTGAAACCGGCACCCGGTTCAGGTAGCGCACCCGCTTCACTTCGACCACCGAGCCGCTTGTTGCACCCCCGAGGTCGAGTGCGTCGCGCACATTCTTGGGCGGGACCATTTCTTCGATTGAAACCACCCGCGCCGTTGCTTCGTAGCCCTGGGCCGCCATGGCCTCGCCAAAGCCTTCCAGGCGCCGCACGTTCTGCACCGCCTTCGGCTTGCTGACAAAACTGCCCTTGCCCTGTGAGCTGAAGATCAGGCCTTCGTTGTGCAGGTCACGCAGTGCCTGACGAATGGTAATGCGGCTGACGCCGAACCGTCGGGTGAGTTCGCTCTCGGATGGGAGCTTCTGGTGCGGCTGGTAGGTGCCGTCGAGGATCCTTTGGCGCAATGTTTCCTTGATCTGGACATACAGGGGCTGCGGGGATTCCTGAAGCGTTTGGCGGTCCGGGGTGCTGGATTCCATGGGCGCGTCTCGTTCCTCGATTCAACTCATCATATCGTGTCATAGAAGGAGTGAGATGGGTAGGGGAACGGACGGTTTGGCTGAGCGAAGTCGGCCGCGGGGTGCCGAATACGGCAGGTGTATTGCTTGTCATGATTGCTGGCGTTCACAGCCGTTATCCGGCACTCCAATCGCGCAGGGATTCCCCAGGTTGGGGCGGTGACGGGCATGGCGGCGGAAGCCGAGGTATTCCTTATTGAAGAATAAAACTCAAGGAAAACAGAAAGGTGCGGATTGTTTTCCCTCGATTGCGGAGTGCGGCACGGAATCTGCTGCGTATCCGGTAGATCAGTCATGGCCTGTTAGTACAGGCAAGTCCCCGAGCCGGGTCTAGTCGGCTGATCAAACGTTGGATGCGCCATTTTGGCGGACACTTAATTTTGGGAGAAGAACCATGCGTTGGAAGCCAATCGTTGCCGGTGTAGCAATCGCGGCCTTTTCCGGGGCCGCGGTGGCCGAGACGATCCAGATCCGGGTCGGGCACCAGAGTCAGGTCACCAATACGGTATCGGGCGGGGTCGTCATCGAACGCCTGCGTCTATTCGAGGAACACTTGCCAACCGATGGCAGATACGAAGATGTCGATTTCGTCGTCCAGTACGCCGACTTCGACTCCGGTCCGCCGATTACCAACCGAATGATCGCCGGGCAGCTCGAGTTCGGGGTCATGGGCGACTACCCGCTAATCGTGAACGGCGCGACCTTCCAGAATACTGGTCGTGCCGAGTCCTTGTTCGTTGCCATGACTGGGTACAACGCCCGCGGTACGGGTAATGGCATTGTGGTTCCAGTCGATTCCCCTGCGCAGAGTCTGTCGGATCTCGCCGGCCAGCAGCTTTCGACGCCGTTCGGCAGTGCCGCCTGGGGTATGACCCTGGATGCGCTGAGCCAGGCCGGTATCCTGGATGACATCCAGCTTCGCGACCAGGGGCCACCGGTCGGGGTAGCGAATATCCGTACGGGTAACATCGATGCTCATTCGAACTTCACCCCGTGGTCCGAGGTGATGGAGTATCGCGGGTTTGGCCGTAAGGTCTTCGACGGTAGCGAAGTCGGCCAGCCGACGTTCCATGGGACCGTGGTCCGTGACGACTTCGCGGAAGAGCATCCGCGTGTGGTTGAGGCGTACATTGCAGCCACGATGGAGGCGCAGGACTGGATCATGGAAGACCCCATGCGGGCGGCGACCAAGCTGGAAGAGTGGACCACGATCGAGAAAGAGGTCCTGTACCTGTACTTCAGCGAGGGCGGCATTACGTCGGTCGATCCGACCCTGAAACCCGAGTGGGTGGACGCGCTGAAGTATCACCATGCGACGCTGCAGCGGGAGCGTTCGGTCCCCGAACTGGACTTTGACCGCTGGGTGGACGACAGCTTCGTGCGAGCCGTCTACGAGGCTCAAGGCAAGGACTACGAGGAGCAGCTGGGCAAGATCACCCGATCCGAACCGGGCGCGCCCGGACTTCCGCCGGCCGAGGTCTGGTTCGCCGAAGAAGGCATTATCAAGTACGACTCCATTGGCGAGATGCTGGCCGCGGTCGAAGAGGTCGAGGAGTCAGGTTCCGACGAGGTTCGTGCGACGTATGTCTACGACCACGGCACGGGCCTCAAGCTGTTCGGCCACGTGGCGTCGTTCGTGGAAACCGAGGACGACTACGTCGCGTTCATGCGGGCCGGTGACGCCGAGGAATATGCCAGCGAGAACGGTGGCACCACTGTCGAACTGGCCGCCCTTCGTTACTAGGGTTCTATCCATGTAGCGGGTTATCCGACTCGCTTGTCTGAGGAAGCCATGGCCGCTCCGATCGGCCATGGCTTTTTTCCTGAAACGGGGCCGGCTGTCGCATTCGCAACGATGAAGCCGAGGGAGCAATCCAGCCTCTGTGCCCCACTGAACTCGCGGTGCGATTTTCGGCACCATGCCCTGCTCGTCACGCAACCGCTCGGGTTGCTCGGCCACCGCCGCCTCCCTCGGGGTATGGATGCATCGCATCCTCCTGTCAGATAGAAGGAATCCGACGCCGATGCCGGTGCGCTTAGCAACGCTGATGTCAGTAGCGCTCGTAGCGTTCGCCGCCAATTCCATCCTGACGCGTGCCGCGTTCACCTCGACGTCCATTGATCCGGTCAGCTTTACCGCGATCCGGCTTGTCTCCGGAGCGATCATGCTGTGGCTGATCGTTCGGGCCCAGCCGACCCTTCCAGAAGGACGGGGCAGTTGGGGGTCAGCGCTCGCACTCTTCGTGTACGCCATCGGGTTTTCGTTCGCCTACATTTCCCTGACCGCGGCGACCGGAGCGCTGCTGCTGTTCGGCGCGGTCCAGGTGACCATGGTCAGTTGGTATCTGGCGGCCGGCGCACGATTGACGTCTCGCCAATGGATAGGCTTCGCCCTGGCTTTAGCAGGACTCATCTGGTTGCTGTCGCCCGGGCTCTCGGCACCGTCCCCGATTCCTGCTGCATTAATGATCGTGGCCGGCTTCGCTTGGGGTGTCTACACGCTGCGGGCGAGTGGCAGTGGCGATCCGACCCGGGTCACGGCATCCAACTTCCTCCTGGCGAGCTTGCCTGCGCTGGTCCTGGCGGTGGCTTTCAGTCCAGGCGCCGTCGTGGACATTCCGGGTGCACTACTGGCCGCGGCGTCGGGCGCCCTGGCCTCCGGTCTGGGATATGCGGTCTGGTACGCCGCGCTCAAGCTCATTCGGACCTCCACCGCTGCGGTTGCCCAGCTGAGCGTGCCGGTGATCACCGCCATTGCAGGGATCGGCCTCCTCGCGGAGCCGTTGACCCTGCGTCTGGTGTTCGCCGGCATTGTCGTGTTGGGTGGTATTGCGCTGGTGGTCGTAAAGCCGAAGAGCTGAAGACCGATGTTCGGCAACGTCGGAGAACGCGACGTCAGGCGGCATTGGATCTGCCGATGACGTCCTGGCTCAGGAAAATCGGAATGACCTCGTCGGCGGTTGTCATTATTTCGCCCCGTTCTGGTGTATAAGCAAGTCTTTTATTGGATAGCGCGTTGGCAGGGGGCCTCGGCGCTTTCGACCCGCCGTTCCGGCGGCTGCCGCATACCGAACACGGTAGGCGTCTCAAATTACTGATCGCGCATCCCCGTGCGATGTTGGATGAGGCTACAAGGGCTTGAAAACTGAACTGGTGATCCCCGCTCCCGAGAGAACCACTCCGCCAAGCACGGTGTCCGGGGCTGTACTTCCTGCGGCAATGCTGGGGGAGGGGGCACTCGGAGATACTTCCGTTCCCGACTGGTTGTATGGGCTCGGCGCTGGCGAGCCCGTGGTCTGGCCCGATTTCCTGCCAGCGGACACGGTCGATGCGCTGCATGACGAGGTCTACGCGCTGCGTGATGCCGCGCAGCTGGCGCAGGCGCGGATCGGTCGGGGGGGCGAGCGCCATCGCGACCGGGCCACCCGCGGTGACTGGATCCACTGGCTGGATGGTGCCAGCCCGGCCCAGCAGGCATTTATGGAGCGCCTGGATGCGATCCGGCTGCAGGTGAGCCGGTCGCTGATCCCGGGATTGTTCGAGACCGAATCGCACTTTGCCCTGTACCCGCCAGGCACCCATTACGCCCGGCATGTGGATGCCTTCCAGGCCGGTAACTGCCGCCGGCTGTCACTTGTGTTCTACCTCAACCGCGACTGGCACGAGCAGGACGGCGGCCAGCTCGCGATCTATGACGATGCCGGCCGTGAGTGCCAGCGCATCCAGCCCACGGCCGGCACCCTGGTGATGTTCCTCAGCCAGAGCGTGCCGCACGCGGTCCTGCCCACGCGGCGCTGGCGCGCCAGCATCGCCTCCTGGATGCGCGTGCGCGAGCTTGCCAACCCGTTGTCCAGTCTCGACCGCTTCTGAAGGCCCCGGGCCTGGGTCGCGCCCCCAGGGGCGCGCTGGCGAACTGACCAGCCTTGCCCAGGCGGGTTGCTGCAACGGGGCAGTCGGCTTGCGGTGATGCACTGCGTCTGGCCTCTTGGTCGGTTGTGCGAGTGGAAAAGGCCCAACCGGTCACGGGAGCGAACCCAGTCCTGTGACCGGTTTCAGGTTTTCCCTGTCCGCCATCCGTCTATTCCTCCATCGACTCCGACCAACTGGCTAGACTTGTACCGGACGTTACTGGCTGAAGGGAGGCTGCGATGAACAAGATTGGCAATTTTACGCGTTTGGTGGGTTTGGGGATCGCGACTGCGGGGCTCGTTGCCTGCGGTGGCGGCAGTAGTGACGGGAGCAGCAGCGGTGGCGGCACCGGACAGATGAGTCTGGCCGTCACGGATGCACCGGTCGATTCGGCCAGCCGGGTGGTGGTCCGCTTCACCCATGTCGAGCTACAGCCCTCCGACGGCGAGCGCATTCGCATTGATTTGGGTGAGGACGAATCCGTTCGCGAGATCGATTTGCTCGCGCTGCAAGGCGAAGACTACGAGTTCCTTTTCGAGGATGAAGAAGTCCCCGCAGGTGATTACGAATGGATCCGTTTTTATCTGGAACCCGAAGAGGGCGCCAGTTCACCCCCGCTTTCCAATTTCGCGACCAGCTCGTTCATCGAGTTCGTGGATGACTACCGCGAGAATCTGACCATCCCCGGCGGGCTGCAAGCAGGATTGCAGCTGTCCAGTGGTTTCAGCGTCGCGGACGGTGAGGAGGTGTCGTTCACCGTCGACTTTGACCTGCGCAAGGCAATCCGCGAAGACCCCCAATTTGAGGGCTACCACCGGATGCGGCGCTCGTTGCGCCTGGTGGACAACCGCGAAGCGGGTGCCATCACGGGAACCGTGGATCCAGACCGCCTCCCTGCGGACTTCACCTGCGAGGAGCGTGAAGAGGGGCTGCACGCCTGTCCGGGCGCGGCGGTTTATGTTTTCGAGGGTCTCGATCGGGAGCCGCGCGATCTCCGTGATGACGACGACGATGCGGTCACCACGGCCAATGTCCATTACCGCCATGTCGAGGCGACCGGTGACTGGGAGTACCGCTACACCGCAGGCTTCCTGGAGGCAGGCGACTATACGGTGGCGCTGACCTTCCAGGCCGACGAAGACGATCCGGAGGCCGCCACGCCCATCGACTTTGTCGATCAGGCCAACGCCGAAGTCGAGGCAGGCGAGACCACGGAAGTGAACTTCTAGGTCCGGTTCTCCGTTGTGCAGGACAGGGAAGGGGCCTCGGCGATCGCCCTGGGCCCTTTTTTTGGGCGCGAGGCCCGGTCACGGGCGCGATCCACGAAGCGGCTGGTCACGCGGAGCTTCATGTGACTCCGGGTAGATCGGAGACCCACTGGCGCGAGTGAAGCGTGCCGTCAATAGGAAGCAGGACTAAATGATAGGCAGGTCTACAGGGAGAAGCCTCCGTCGGTGAAGGGGCGCCAGGCGATTTCGAAGTCGAGGCCGGTGCGGTCGCTGTCCAGCAGAAATGTCTCACCGGCTCCATGCCGGGGCCATTCGCCACAGGCGTCCGCGCCGGAACAGATCTGTCCCTCACCCGCGATATTGGTGCCGGCAACGACGCGATAGTCACCCGCGGGTACCCCCTCGAAACGGTAGTGGTAGGCCCCGTGTGCCGGTTCCAGTGTGGTCTGCGCGACGACGCGGTCGTCCCGGTCAAGCAGCAGTACGTACACCTGTCCCACCGTGTCGCGTTCCGGGGCGCGCTCGGCGACCTGGATGCCGATCGGGATGTCCCGCTGGTCGCCTCCTTCCGCAGTAACGCGAACGCGGGATTCGTAGTTCCCGGGGGGCAGGGTGTCGCGCTGTCCCTGGGCGCGGTACAGGCCTAGGCCGTCTTCGGTTACGTCGTGTGGCTGGAGGGTCGCCCAGGGAGCCTGCGGGCTGATGTCCTCGATCCGCAGCGCGCCATCGCCCCCGTTGCGTAGCCGAAGGTCCAGGCGGGTTCCGGTGAACCCGAAGTCCAGGACGTTCGGGGTCGCCGAGATCCGGGGCGCCAGTTCTCCCGCGCCGGCACGAGCCGCGATCGCCTGGACGGCTCGATATGCGTCGATCTCGCCCCAGCCGGTCTCCGGGTCCCATCCCTCGGGTCTCAGGTCTCGGGTCAGTTCGCCTGCTTCCAGCAACTCCAGGAGTAACCCAGGCGAGAGTTCCGGGTTGATCCCACGGCCCAGTGCCAGGACGCCGGACACGACCGCCGTGGACATTGAGGTGCCCAGGAGGAATTCGTAGTCCGATTCAAGCGTTCCAGACGGGCTCTCCTGCACCCAGGTGCTCAGGATGCCGTCTTCACGTGGACAGGAACCACCCCCGGGGGCCACCAGGTCCAGACGGGGACCGTAGTTGCTGTACCAGGCGCGTTCGGAATTGCGGTTAGTCGCGCCCACCGCAACCACCGATTCGTATGCCGCGGGGTAGCCGACCTCTGCGCGGCCATCGTTGCCCGAGGCCGCGATCACCAGGATGCCGAGCTCGCGCACCTCCTGAAAGAGTTCGTCGGCCACCTCGCTGTACCCGCCGCCGCCAAGGCTCAGGTTGATGATGTCGGCCGTCTGTTCGGGCACGGTTCCGGAATCGTTCTCGAGCCCGGCCGCGTAACGAATCCCCTGGAGCGTATCGTTCAGGGTCCCGGTGTTGTTCAGTGTCCATACGGGCAGGAGATCGACGCCCCAGGAGATACCGGCGACGCCGAGACTGTTGTGGCTGGTCGCCCCGATGATTCCGGTCACGTGCGTACCATGCCAGGAACGCTCTTCGTCGCAGGTGCTGTCGGCCGGGTCGCAGGCAAACCGCTGCGTGGGGAATAGTCGGTCTGCGTCCAGGTCCTCGTGCTCGCGATAGACACCGGTATCGATGACGGCCACGACCACCTCTGCGTCCGGTGCCTGGCCGGTGGTGATGTCCCAGGCCTGCGGCAGGTTGATGGCCTCGTGGAACCATTGCTGGTGCCAGCGGGGATCGTTCGGTGTGAGCAGGGGCTTGAGCCGGTAGTTGGGCGAGGCCGAGGCGATGTCCGGTTGCGCCCGCAGCGCCTTGATGACGCGCAGGGTGTCATGGCGGGCGGCGTGGTCCGGGGTCTTCCAGCCCAAAGCGGGCGAGATGGACGGTGCGGAAAGGCCCAGGGTGCTGATCACCGCTTCCGCGTGGCCCTCCGGGATCCGCCAGAGCTGCTCCCGCCCCGGCGCCCCGGAGACTTGCTGCAGGCCCATGTCGGCGGGAGTTTTTACCAGCGCGGAGGGGCGAATCTCACGGGTTCGGCGCACCAGGACTTCCCCAGGCACGAAGTCATCCGCGACACGCAGGCTTGCCGCATGCAGCGGATCCAGCATGGACGAGGTGTCCAGGCGCAAACGGTACGCCGACTGTCCCGAGAAGGCCTTCACTTCCACGAAGTACTCGCCTGGCTCCGGGACGACCACGCGCTCGAAGCCGTCGAGACCAATGGAGGCATCCACCAGCCTCCCGTCTTCATTGATCAGGTACAGGTCCAGATCGGCCCGTGCGGGATCCGGGAACTCCAGCAAGGCCTGGTCACCCGCTTCGAACTCGGCCACGAACACATCAGTCGGGTCGTCCTGTTCGTCCACGAAGCCGCCAATGATGGCGGGCATGCGCACCGGCTGTGCTGTGGTGAGACGGTCATTGCCGGAGCTCGGGCTTTCGGGATCGTTTGTATCCGAATCCACATGATGCAGGGCTTGCACCTCGATGCTGCCGGCGACGACAAATCCCTCGCCCCCTGCGCTGGACGACCCGCCGCCCCCGCAACCGGTCGTCAGCAGCGCTATCCCGAGTACCCAGGCAAGCCCGATCTGGCGTATCCGGCTGTTCGCCTTGTTTCGAGGGAGAGAGATGCGGCCGCAAGTTGCTTGGTGTGGAGGATTCACTTGGATGTTTCCTGAACGTATCTTCTGGATACCCGGTGGTTAGGCGGCATGGTTCCGTTGCTGCGAGGCAAGGAGTGTACTTGGGTTACGCGTTGCCCGAACAGGCAAGGTTGGACTCGCCGACTCCCTGTGCGCCGCACAGGGCTGTCCGGACAAGGGGCTGTGTCCTCGCCGATCACCCGGCGGGCGGCAATCCCGCCAGTATGGGTTGTGTGCGTCAAGTTGTGCAGAAGTGAGTGGGCCATGTTCGGTTGGTCGGTATGGCTCAGGCGGCCTCGGCCTGCCTCAGCAGGATCTTCTTGTGCTCTTTGAGCAGATCCATGTTCAGGTAGCGGTTGTCCTCCAGCCAGCCTTCGTGGATTTCGACGGCCAGGGCCCGTACCAGGCGTAGACAGCTGTGGGTGTTGGGGAAGATCCGGACCACCCGGGTCCGGCGCCGGATCTCCTCGTTCAGCCGCTCGAGCATGTTGGTGCTCTTCATGTGCTTGTGATGGGCCCGCGGCAGGCGGTAGAACGTCAACGTCTCCTGGATGTTGTCTTCCACCCAGTCGCACAGGCGGGGATACTTCGCCTGCCAGCGCTCCAGCCAGGCCGCCAGATCGCGCTGGGCCTCGGTCAGATCCCGGCGGTCGTAGAGCCAGCGCAGCTCTTGCAGGCAGTCGTCGTCGGCCTTGCGCGGCAGGTGGTCCAGGGCGTTGCGCAGGAAGTGCACATAGCAGCGCTGCCATACCGCTTCCGGGAGGATCTCCAGGATGGCCCGGCGCAGCCCTGCGTGCTCGTCGCTGACCACCCGTTCGACCCCGTTCAGCCCGCGCTCGCGTAGCCGCTCCAGGAAGGCGCGCCAGCTGCTCGCGCTCTCGCGACTGGCCAGCTCCACCCCCAGCACCTGACGCCGGCCCTCCCAGTTGACACCGATAGCGATCAGTACCGCCTGGGACCGGATCACACCGCCCTCGCGGACCTTCTCGTAGCGCGCGTCCAGGATCAGATAGGGGCAGGGCTCCTCCAGGCGCCGCGACGCGAACTCCGCCAGGCGGCCGTCCAGCCCCCGGTTGATGGTCGAGATCGCCGAGGCCGAGAACCCGTGATCGCACAACTCCTCGGTGATGGCCTTGACCTTGCGCGTCGACACGCCCTGGACATACATCTCCATCAGGGCCGAGACCAGCGCCTTCTCCGAGCGCTGATAGCGCTCGAACAGGCTGGTGGAGAACTGGCCGTTGCGGTCCCGGGGGACCCGCAACTCCAGCTTGCCCACGCGCGTGATCAGGGTGCGCGGGTAGTACCCGGCCCGGTAGCCCAGGCGGCCCTCGGTGCGCTCGCCCGGTGCCGCCTGGAGCTGGTCGCTCATCTCGGCCTCCAGGACCTGCTGGACCGCCTCGCGCACCAGCGTGCGCATCAGTTCCTCGTCTGTCCCCAATAACGCTCGCAGTGACGTGCGATCCGCAGTAGCCTGGCTCTTGTGAGTGGTCATGGTCTCGCCCTCCTTGAGGGGTTCCGGTGGTCGCTAACCAACCCGAATACCATGGCCGCTC